>NZ_JBMKHV010000021.1:0-45184 GCF_049238585.1 Enterobacter cloacae complex sp. IR5428
GCCCCGGCCGGAAGGCAAACGCCTCAGCGATTTACAGCCGGACCAGGGCATCGCTGACAGCCCTCAGTCATTTAGAAAGCAACTTTATTGCTTCTGCATAAAAAAATTACTGGGGATCCCTCAGCCCACGCGGAGAGGGGAGCATTTATGGCATATGCTCACGCTTAAGGTACTCTTCGCTCTGCATCTCTTGCAGGCGCGACAGGCAGCGCTGGAACTCAAACTTCAGGCGCTCGCCCTGATAGATCTCATATAAAGGCACCTCGGCACTGACTACCAGCTTGACGTGGCGCTCATAAAACTCGTCCACCAGCGCGATGAAGCGGCGCGCTTCGCTCTCCATGAGAGGGGTCATGACGGGCACATCCCATAACATAACGGTATGGAACAGTCGCGAAAGCGCAATGTAGTCATGCTGGCTGCGGGCGTCCACGCAGAGCGTTGCAAACGAGACGGCCAGCGTCTGGTTCTCTACGCCAAGCGTCGGCAACGGACGATGATTAATCTCCAGCGCTGGCGCGTTATCCCGCGGCGCCCCTGCCAGCGCCAGCCAGAGTTTATCCATCTCGCGGGATGTGTCGGCATTCAGCGGTGAAAGCCACAGGTGCGCCTGCGTCAGCGTGCGCAAACGATAGTCGACGCCAGCGTCGACATTCATGATGTCGCAGTACTGCTTAATGGCATCTATGGCTGGCAGGAAACGCGCCCGCTGGAGACCGTTGCGATAAAGCTCATCCGGCGGGATATTTGAGGTCGCCACCAGGGTGATCCCACGCGCAAACAGCGCTTTCATCAGCCCCCCCAGCAGCATCGCGTCCGTAATATCGGAAACAAAGAATTCGTCGAAGCAGAGTACGTCCGTTTCCGCCTTGAAGCGGTCCGCCACGATTTCCAGCGGGTCGGTTTCGCCCTGGAGCGCCGTCAACTCCTCATGAACCCGCAGCATAAAACGGTGAAAGTGCAGACGCTGCTTACGCGTGCCGGGCAGGCTCTGGTAGAACATGTCCATCAGCCAGGTCTTACCCCGCCCAACGCCGCCCCACATATATAAGCCACGAACCGGTGCGTTTACCGTGGGCTCTTTTTTGCCCAGTAAACGGCCGAATGCCGCCTTCAGCCCACTGCTCTGCACCGCATCGGCGGGTTTCGCCAGAAGCTCCTGGTAAATCGTGTCCAGGCGGTTTACCGCTTCACGCTGGACATCATCCGGCTGGTGTGTGCCCTCACTCAGGGCGAGTTGGTAACGCGATGATGGGGACAGGTTTTGCATGATGTTATTGTTATTCCTTTAGTTAAACCTCATCAGCGCGCGTGGCTGATGAAAAAAAGGCCGTTCTACACTACGCGATGATACGTCAGGATTCCACTTCTGCGGAAATAGCGGTTATAGTGGCATAATCAGGCACAGGCAGGAGCCGAGCCAACACCCTACGGAACAACAAGACAACGGGAGAAGTTCATGACCTGGGAATATGCGCTAATCGGTTTAGTCGTCGGCATCATCATTGGTGCTGTGGCCATGCGTTTCGGTAACCGCAAATTGCGTCAGCAGCAGTCACTGCAATACGAACTGGAAAAGAACAAAGCCGAACTGGAAGAATACCGCGAAGAGCTGGTCAGCCACTTTGCCCGTAGCGCTGAGCTGCTGGACAACATGGCGACAGATTATCGCCAGCTCTACCAGCACATGGCGAAAAGCTCCAGCAGCCTGCTGCCGGAAATGACCGCGGAGAGCAACCCCTTCCGCAATCGTCTGGCGGACTCTGAGGCCGGTAACGATCAGGCACCGGTTCAGATGCCACGCGACTATTCAGACGGCGCGTCCGGCCTGCTGCGCGGTGGCGTAAAACGCGATTAATCGCACAACCTGAATAAATTTTACGGGCGCACCTTATGCGCCCGTCCTTTCTTCCCGTCCCCAGCTATTATTTAGTCAAACACCTCATTGTTCAGCGGTTGAAAATTCAATAACATCAAGATGTTTTTGGGGCCGTTCTTTTTCATTCCAGGATACGAGAGTCAGCATCGATGAAGAAAAAAAACCAGCTGTTGAGCGCCTTAGCGTTAAGTGTCGGGTTATCTCTCTCGGCGTCCTTCCCCGCCAGTGCGGCACTACCTTCGCAGGTGCCAGGACAAGAAGCCATTCCCAGCCTTGCGCCGATGCTTGAAAAAGTCCTGCCTGCGGTAGTCAGCGTTCAGGTGGAAGGGACGGCACGCCAAAGCCAGCGTATTCCCGAAGAGCTGAAGAAATATTTTGGCGAAGAGGCGCCGGATCAGCAGGCTCAGCCGTTTGAAGGCCTTGGTTCGGGCGTGATTATCGACGCGGCCAAAGGCTATATCCTGACCAATAACCACGTGATCAGCCAGGCTGATAAAATCAGCGTTCAGCTGAACGATGGCCGGGAGTTTGACGCCAAACTGATCGGCGGTGACGATCAGAGTGATATCGCCCTGCTACAGGTGCAAAACCCCAGCAACCTGACCCAGATCGCCATCGCCGATTCCGATAAGCTGCGCGTGGGTGATTTTGCCGTCGCGGTCGGTAATCCGTTCGGTTTAGGGCAGACCGCCACCTCCGGGATTGTCTCTGCCCTGGGGCGCAGCGGCCTGAATCTCGAAGGGCTGGAAAATTTCATCCAGACCGATGCCTCCATCAACCGGGGCAACTCCGGCGGTGCGCTGCTTAACCTGAACGGCGAACTGATCGGCATTAATACCGCTATCCTCGCACCAGGCGGCGGCAGCATCGGAATTGGTTTTGCCATTCCGAGTAACATGGCGAAAACCCTGTCTCAACAGCTGATACAGTTTGGCGAGGTTAAGCGCGGGCTGCTGGGCATTAAAGGCATGGAGATGAGCGCTGATATCGCCAAAGCCTTTAAGCTCAACGTCCAGCGCGGGGCGTTTGTCAGCGAAGTGCTGCCCAACTCAGGATCTGCGAAAGCGGGCGTGAAATCCGGTGACGTTATTGTCAGCCTGAACGATAAACCGCTGAGCAGCTTCGCTGAATTACGTTCGCGTATTGCCACCACGGAGCCTGGCGCTAAAGTGAAGCTGGGCCTGATCCGCGAGGGCAAACCGCTGACCGTGGAAGTGACACTGGACAAGAGCACTTCCTCTTCCGCCAGTGCAGAACAGATCTCCCCGGCGCTACAGGGCGCAACGCTGAGCGACGGTCAGCTTAAAGACGGCACGAAAGGCATTTCTGTCACTGCCGTTGAGAAGAGCAGCCCGGCCGCGCAGGCAGGTTTACATCAGGACGACGTGATCGTGGGCGTGAACCGCACTCGCGTGCAGTCTATTGCCGAAATGCGTAAGGTGCTGGAGAGTAAACCGGCGGTCATTGCCCTGCAAATTATCCGTGGCAACGACACCCTCTACATTTTACTGCGTTAACCATTTGCGACTCCGGGCATCGCCGCTGCGTGTGATGTCCGGATAACTCATGTTATGCTGCAAACCGTTCCTTTTTTAACGACACACGCATCATGCTTTTAAAGCTCTTTCGTTCAATTGTCATTGGTTTGATCGTTGCCGGTCTGCTGCTGGTGGCTATGCCATCTTTACGCCAGTTCAACAAACTGTCGGCTCCTCAGTTCGACAGCACGGATGAAACGCCTGCAACGTACAATCAGGCGGTACGCCGTGCCGCCCCCGCCGTGGTTAACGTCTATAACCGCGGGCTTAACAGTTCCGCTCATAACCAGCTGGAGATCCGCACGCTCGGTTCCGGTGTGATCATGGATGACCGGGGTTACATCATCACCAATAAACACGTGATCAACGATGCCGACCAGATTATCGTCGCCTTGCAGGATGGCCGCGTGTTTGAAGCCCTGCTGGTGGGGTCGGACAGCCTGACCGATCTGGCGGTGCTGAAGATCAACGCCACGGGCGGTCTGCCGACTATCCCGATTAATCGCAAACGAACGCCGCACATCGGCGATGTGGTGCTGGCGATCGGTAACCCGTACAACCTGGGCCAGACCATCACTCAGGGGATCATCAGCGCGACAGGTCGAATTGGACTGAACCCGTCAGGGCGGCAGAACTTCCTGCAAACCGATGCCTCGATCAACCACGGTAACTCCGGCGGTGCGCTGGTGAACTCTCTGGGCGAACTGATGGGCATTAATACCCTCTCCTTCGACAAGAGCAACGATGGTGAAACACCGGAAGGGATTGGCTTTGCCATTCCGTTCCAGCTGGCGACCAAGATCATGGACAAGCTGATCCGCGATGGCCGCGTGATCCGTGGCTACATCGGTATTGGCGGGCGTGAAATCGCGCCGATGCATACGCAGGGCGGTGGTATCGATCAGATCCAGGGGATTGTGGTCAACGAAGTGGCACCTGGCGGCCCGGCGGCCAATGCAGGTATCCAGGTGAACGACGTTATTCTTTCCGTCAACGGCACGCCGGCGGTCTCTGCGCTTGAAACGATGGACCAGGTGGCGGAAATTCGACCGGGCTCTATCATCCCCGTAGAAGTCATGCGTAATGACAAGAAGCTCACGATTCAGGTCACCATCCAGGAATACCCGGCCACTAACTGACGGGCATAAAAAAACGGAGCTTAGCGCTCCGTTTTTTTTACCGGGACAAGATCACTTGTTAACGAACTCTTCGCCCAGCGTGATGTCTTTCTTCAGCGTATCCAGCATGCCTTCCATCGCGTTTTGCTCAAACGCGCTCAGCGTGCCGATAGACTTACGCTCTTCAACGCCGTTTTTACCCAGCAGCAGCGGCTGAGAGAAGAAGCGCGCGTGTTCACCGTCGCCTTCTACGTAAGCGCATTCAACCACGTTTTTCTCGCCCTGCAGCGCGCGAACCAGAGACAGGCCGAAACGCGCCGCCGCCTGGCCCATAGACAGGGTTGCAGAACCGCCACCCGCCTTCGCTTCCACCACTTCGGTGCCTGCATTCTGAATACGTTTGGTCAGGTCAGCCACTTCCTGCTCGGTGAAGCTCACGCCCGGGATCTGCGACAGCAGAGGCAGGATGGTCACGCCAGAGTGTCCGCCGATAACCGGCACTTCCACTTCCGTTGGCTGCTTGCCTTTCAGCTCAGCCACGAAGGTATTGGAACGGATGATATCCAGCGTAGTTACGCCGAACAGTTTGTTCTTGTCGTAAACGCCCGCTTTCTTCAGCACTTCTGCTGCGATGGCAACGGTGGTGTTCACCGGGTTGGTGATGATACCGATGCACGCTTTCGGGCAGGTTTCAGCGATCTGCTGAACCAGGTTTTTCACGATGCCCGCGTTGACGTTGAACAGGTCTGAACGATCCATACCCGGTTTACGTGCAACACCCGCGGAGATCAGCACCACATCGGCACCCTGCAACGCAGGACGCGCATCTTCACCGGAGAAGCCTTTGATTTTCACAGCTGTCGGGATGTGGCTCAGGTCAACCGCCACACCTGGGGTTACCGGAGCAATATCGTACAGGGAGAGTTCTGAGCCTGAAGGCAGTTGGGTTTTCAGTAGTAGGGCAAGCGCCTGGCCGATACCACCAGCAGCGCCGAGGACTGCGACTTTCATCCTAAACTCCTTATTATGGTTAACTTAAGTATCTGTAACTCCGTTGCGGCGACCATAATTCAGCACGTCATTAATTACAATTTTCATCGCTAAAGAATTTGAGGTCGCACGTCTTTGACCTTCACCCGAATGCTATCAGGCTGTGGGCAACAACGAATTAAGAGGGGGTTACAATACACCCTGCCACGCCACCAAAACAACATCATTTTGATAACATTTAATTTACTTTTAAGCTTATTTGCGCGGCGTGACCCAGGCATGTTTTCTGATAACGAAATCTGATAAAATCTCTCCCTTTCATAACATTATTTCAGCCTGGTGCCAGGTAGATAATTTGCATAAAAATTCATCCACATGCATAATAATGTTGTTTCTATCGTCATATTCCGGGTGACTTATGCGAAGCTCGTCTAAGCAAGAAGAATTAGTGAAAGCGTTTAAAGCGCTACTCAAAGAAGAGAAATTCAGTTCTCAGGGAGAAATTGTTCAGGCGTTGCAGGAGCAAGGCTTCGACAACATCAACCAGTCGAAGGTCTCCCGCATGTTAACCAAGTTTGGTGCAGTGCGTACGCGCAACGCCAAAATGGAGATGGTTTATTGCCTGCCTGCTGAACTTGGCGTGCCAACGACCTCCAGCCCGCTGAAAAACCTGGTTCTGGACATTGACTATAACGATGCCGTGGTCGTGATCCACACCAGCCCGGGTGCAGCCCAGCTGATTGCCCGCCTGCTGGACTCGCTGGGTAAAGCAGAGGGGATCCTCGGGACCATCGCCGGCGATGACACCATTTTTACGACCCCGGCAAATGGTTTCTCGGTGAAAGACCTCTACGAAGCGATTCTGGTCCTGTTCGAACAGGAGCTGTAATCTTCTGCCCCGTAGCGCCTGGCTGCGGGGATCATTCTGCTGCCGCCTCGTTTTACCCTGCTTTTCTCTGCCTGCTGCTTTTGCAAATAGTGCTTTTTACCGCCTGTTAACATTCATTCAGTGAATGATCTGCCTTAAAATCGCACTAAAAATCAAAGCCACCTATCCAATTGATTTAAATAAGAAAAAATCATAACACCTGCAGAGTAACGCCCTTTTTTATTCATTCCCGTTATAAAAAATGATGTTTTTAACACGTAATAACAGGCGAAACCATTAGTCTGGTATTAATTTTTTGCGTGATTAGTGTATACTTGATTTTGTGATGAGGGTCACAGAACAAAGACCCCAGTAAAATAATTGACGAGGTAAATAATCATGAAAATTAAAACCACTGTAGCTGCCCTGAGCGTACTGTCAGTCCTGTCATTCGGTGCGTTTGCAGCCGACACTATTAACGCCGAACAGGCACAATCCCGTCAGGCTATCGGGACCGTTTCTGTTGGTGCCATCGGTACTTCTCCGATGGACATGCACGAAATGCTGAACAAAAAAGCGGAAGAACAGGGTGCGTCATCTTATCGCATCATCGAAGCGCGCAGTGGCGACCACTGGCACGCTACCGCAGAACTGTACAAATAAACCCTCGTCGTATCTCATCATACGACTTGCCCCTGACCTCCCGGTCAGGGGCTTTTTTATCACTGGCGCACGTTGAAACGCAGTTGCCCTTCCAGCTCCTCCTCCGCTTCATCAAACAATAAAATCAATGCGCCAAAGCGTCTGCGCAGTTTTTCAGGTAGATGGGTAAATTCGATCTCCAGCGGTAACGGCAGCCTGTCGCCGGTAACCACATCCCACAGCATATCAAGATTGTTTACGCTGCCCCGCTCCAGGTCGAACGCCCGGATAAACTCGCGGTAGAAGTCTTCCTGACTATCAATTTCGTCAAAATCAAAGGTATAAATTTTCATTGCCAGCCACCCGGTACAGGCGGGCGGCAGATGCCGCCCTGTCTATTATAAGCCCCCGATATGCAGGGTTTTAACTTCCAGAAACTCCTCCAGCCCCAGCACGGACCCCTCGCGTCCCAGCCCGGACTCTTTTACGCCCCCAAACGGACCCAGCTCGGTCGAGACCGCACATTCATTAATTCCGATCATGCCGCTCTCAATGGCCTGTGAGACGCGGAACACACGCGAGAGATTCTGGGTATAAAAGTAGGCCGCCAGCCCGTAAGGCGTATTGTTAGCGCGCATAACCACTTCGTCTTCCGACGTGAAGCGGAAGCAGGCGGCAACGGGACCAAAGGTCTCCTCTTCTGCCAGCTTCATGCCTTCATGGCAGTCACCGAGTACGGTTGGCATCCAGAAGTTGCCGCCAAGTTCGTGCGGTTTACCCCCAGCCAGCACCGTGGCCCCCTTCGCTACCGCATCTTCGACGTGCTCACGGACTTTCTCGACAGCCGAAGGCTCAATCAGCGGGCCGACAACGACGCCCTCGTCCAGACCGTTACCCACCTTCAGCGCCTTCACCGCATCGGCAAGCTGATTGACAAACTTGTCATAGACCGTCTCCTGAATATAGAAACGGTTTACGCTGACGCAGACCTGCCCGGCGTTACGGAATTTATTGGCGATGGCGCCTTTGACGGCGGCCTCAATATCCGCGTCCTCGAAAACGATATACGGCGCATTGCCGCCCAGCTCCATCGATACCTTTTTCATGGTCTCAGCGGAATTGCGAACCAGCGTTTTCCCGACGGCGGTTGACCCCGTAAACGAGATTTTGCGCACGTCATGGCTGGCCATAATGGCGTCACTAATTTCTGAGGTGCTCCCCGCGACCGCATTCAGCACACCATCCGGCACACCGGCCTGCTTCGCCAGCGTCAGCAGCGCAAAGGCGCTCAGCGGCGTGTTGTTTGCAGGCTTGATGACGCCGGTACATCCTGCTGCCAGCGCCGGGCCGAGCTTACGGGTGAGCATAGCCATCGGGAAATTCCATGGCGTGATAGCAGCAACCACCCCAACAGGTTCACGAGTGGCCAGAATACGGGAGCCGGGTTTAACCGGAGGAATGATTTCACCGTTAGCGCGCTTGGCCTGCTCGGCAAACCACTGAATAAAGCTGACAGCGTAGTCCACCTCGCCCTCAGCCTCTTTCAGCGGCTTGCCCTGCTCGGTGGTCATCAGCCGCCCGAGCCAGCTTTTGTTCTCGATAATCAGTTCATACCAGCGATAGAGGATCGTGGAACGCTCTTTTGCCGTTTTTGCGCGCCATGCGGGAAAGGCTTTCGTCGCGGCCGCAATGGCCTCTTCGGTTTCGGCTTTCCCTGCTTTCGCCACTTTCGCAACCACCTCGCCCGTGGCCGGGTTTAGCACATCAAACGTGGTGTCGAGTGTTTTCCAGATACCGTTAACCAGATACCCGGTCTGAAAAAGAATACTGTCCTGAAGAGCCTGGGTTGTCATGTGTCCTCCCTTCCTGAATGTTTGAACCTGCAAGAATAAGTATAGCCACAAAAAAACCGACGCTTTTGGCGTCGGTTTTCTCTTCGTTAGCTGTCTGTCAGCGCATTCTGGTAGCGGTGCAGCATAAACACCAGCCGCTCTACCGGCTCGGTAACCTGCGGCGGGGCTTCCCAGACTCGCAGTTTCTCCTGGTAGATATCCAGCTCCTCCAGCAGTTGCTTAAAGTAGCGGCGACGTTTGTCATCACTGGATGCCGATATCACATGGTCCGCCGTTCGCCGTAGCTGGCGGTGGAAAGCGGACAAATCGTCGTTGATCGGCACTGGCGCGTTCCGCAGACGCTGGTGCGCGATAATCATGGTTAACGCCAGACGGAAGCGAGCGACATCGCCCGGGAATTTATTCAACAGCAGGAACAGTTGCTGGTAAAGGGCCGGAAGGTGGTTCTGCTTGCGCCGCGCGGTGTTGGTGGTCAAGGACGATACGGCGGCCGACACAAACTGATTGAGCAGCACGCGCCCTGTCCGCGCCTGAGAGTTATCCCGCACCAGCAGGATCACCATCATCGCCAGGAAACAGCCCACCAGCTGGCCTAATGCGCTATCCAGGAACTGGCTGAAATGGAAGGTCATCGGGTTATCCAGCACGAGGATGTTAATCGTACTCGCCAGCGCACCTAACGATCCCAGACGGCGTTTTTGTACCTCAATCCCGATAAAGAACGCCATCACCGCCAGGCTGATACAGAGCAAAAGCATGCTTTGCTGCGTCGAGGGGATGATTACCAGGAAGTAGAGCGCGCCAATGGGTAACGCCGCAATGGTGCCGTACAGAAAATCGATCGCGACCATGCGCGGGTTGGGCAGACGCATCGCCAGCGCGGTGACGACGGCAATCATCACCATCGCGCCGCTGCCGGACGTCCAGCCGGTCCACAGCCAGAACAGCGTGCCGAGTATACAGGCCAGGGTGGTACGCCAGAAGTTAACCATCGCATGATGACGCTCGGCGGATTCCGGCTTGATCACCACTTCGCCCTGTAACACCTCTTCTTCCGCCGCACTGATTTTGGTGTTGCTAATCACGCCGCGTTTCAGAAGCAGGTAGCGCGTTGCGGCGCCAACCCAGGTATAAATGGTGACTGGCGTATCCCGTTCGCCCGTCCAGGCAATCACACGACGCATGCGTTTAAGCTGTCGATGCACGTCCTGCACTGTCTCCACAGGCTCATCAAACAGTTCGCGGAAGGTATCCGTTACCACTTCGGGGCGAGTGTTCTGAATCAGGTAGGTTTCACACGCCTGGGTGATCAGCGTTAACGAGACGGTATTGATCGCTTTCAGACGACGATTGGCACGCTCCCAGCGGGAAGACTCCATATTGAGATTACTGCGCATCCCTTCCAGCGCCTGCGTGCGGCGCACCAGCGCGCTCCAGGCCTTGTCGACCTCTTCGCTGTCGCCGTGCTTAATGCACAGCTGCATGAGCTGGTACTGGGCAACAATCAGCGCGTCCAGCTCACGATCGACTTCCTGCTTGATGGATCGCGGAGAGAAGAGCAGATCGGCGACAATCGCGCAGACGATACCAATGACAATCTCGCTGCAACGTTCCACGGCGAACTGCGGAGCAAGCAGCGGTTCACTCTGAATGGTGATGATAATAATCAGCGCGGTATATCCCGCCAGGCCCCAGGCATACGAGTTTTCCACCTTCACCAGCGAAGAGACCCAGGTGCAAAAACCCGCCCAGATACAGCATACAATCAGCATCAGCAGCGGCGTGCGGATCATCAGGATGATAATGGTCAGGGCGGCGATACAGCCGATAAAGGTGCCGATAATACGCAGCATCCCGCGATAGCGAATTGCCCCGGAGTAAGGCTCGCCACCCGCCGCGAAGGCAGGACCGGCGGCGACGATCGCGGCGGTCAGAACAGCCCAGCGCGGCGTTTCAAGCTGGAAATGGAAGCCAACAAACAGCGCCAGCACAATGGCGCATGCCAGCTTCACGGCGAAGCGGATGTGCTGGCTGGCGATGGAAAAAATGCCCATAGCGATCAACCAAACTCGCGCAGGCGATGGGCGATTTGACGGAAGATAGAATCCTGGCTGGCATCACGGTCTTTTTCACCGGTGATCACTACCGTCGCCGTGGTGCCTGCGGGCCAGAGGTTGCTCTGCTGCTCATCCAGACGAATGCGTACCGGTACGCGCTGCGCCAGACGAACCCACTCGAGGTTAGAATCGACGGTCGCCATCCCTTTTGAATCATTGGTACTGCTGGCGTTGGTCACCCCCGCGGCCACGCTGTCCACGGTTCCTTTCAGGACCCGGTTGCTGCCGAGCGGCGTGATTTCGGCGCGATAGCCCGGACGCACGCCTTCCAGCTTGGTCTCTTCCATATAGGCGAGGACGTAGAAGGAGTTCTGTTTCACCAGCGCCACGGCCGTAGAGCCGCGCGTGATAAACTCACCCGCATAGACGTTGAGGTTGGTTACCCAGCCATCGGACGGGGCGCGGATAACGGTACGTTCCAGATCGAGCTTCGCCAGATCGCGCGTCGCCTGCGCTTTTGCCAGCTGATGCAGCACGGTTTGCAGCACGTTATTGGACTGATCAATCTCTTCCCGGGACATGGCCTGGATGCCCAGCTTGTTACGACGTCCTGCTTCACGGCGTTTTTCAGCGGCCAGCGCGTTGTAATAAGCTACGTCGGCTTCCGCTTCTTCCAGCGCTTTTTGATAGCGCGGCTGGTCGATAGTGAACAGTACCTGATCTTTTTTCACCAGTTGGTTATCGTGGACATTGACCGCCGTAATGAGACCGGCAACATCGGGCGCTATCGCGACCACCTCCGCGCTGAAACGCGCATCGCGCGTCCACGGGGATTCGGTGTAATAAACCCAGGCGCGAAAAATAGCGATGAACGCCAGGATGACCAGCGCCATAGTGATGGCAGTGCGGGAGATTTTTCTTGTTAGCGTTTTCACATCAACCTCAGACAAACATGCGCGATATTAAATAGAACAGGCAGCAATACAGCGCGGTATTGAACAATGCAGGATGCCAGACGAAATCATAAATCCCGGTAGGGACCAGCACCTTGCGCACCAGCCAGAAGATCGCCAGTGATAAAAGAAGCTCGAAAAATATCGGTGGGAACGACAGACCGAACACCACGATAACGGGAAACAGACTCATGTTGACCTTGATTAAAGAGATGCAGGTTACTGGATTATTAAGCTCACGCCGCCGCAGGAGAGCATGAATTGCCGGGCGAGAGTGGCGCAGCCGTTATGTAATTAATAATATATTAACGTAACTGTTATGCTGTTATCTATCATATGTGATCTAAATCACTTTTAAGCCAGAGTGAATAATGGAACGTCTAAAACGCATGTCCGTCTTTGCGAAAGTGGTTGAGCAAGGCTCTTTTACCGCCGCAGCACGTCAGCTACAAATGAGCGTCTCATCCATTAGCCAGACAGTGTCAAAACTGGAAGATGAGCTCCAGGTAAAGCTGCTCAACCGCAGCACCCGCAGCATTGGGCTGACGGAAGCGGGTAAAATTTACTATCAGGGCTGCCGTCGAATGCTGCATGAAGTGCAGGATGTTCACGAGCAGCTCTACGCCTTTAACAACACGCCTATCGGCACGC
The DNA here is from genome assembly GCF_049238585.1 of Enterobacter cloacae complex sp. IR5428. Lineage (NCBI taxonomy): Bacteria > Pseudomonadati > Pseudomonadota > Gammaproteobacteria > Enterobacterales > Enterobacteriaceae > Enterobacter > Enterobacter cloacae complex sp. IR5428. The sequence goes on from NZ_JBMKHV010000021.1 coordinate 12,550, forward strand.
TGCGTATCGGGTGTTCTTCAACTATGGCACAAAATGTTCTCGCTGCCATGACGGCGGAAATGCTGAAAGAGTATCCCGGTTTAACCGTTAATCTGGTAACGGGTATTCCGGCACCGGATCTGATTGCCGATGGGTTAGACGTGGTGATCCGCGTTGGCGCATTGCAGGACTCGAGCCTGTTCTCGCGTCGACTGGGCAGCATGCCGATGGTGGTCTGCGCTTCGAAAAGCTATCTGGCACAGTATGGCGTACCGGAAAAACCTGCCGACCTGAGCAACCACTCGTGGCTGGAATACAGCGTTCGCCCAGATAACGAATTTGAACTGATCGCGCCAGAAGGGCTTTCCACCAAACTGCTGCCTGAAGGCCGCTTCGTGACCAACGATCCGATGACCATCTCACGCTGGCTGGTGGCCGGGGCCGGGATCGCCTACGTGCCGCTGATGTGGGTGATCAACGAGATCAACAGCGGCGAACTGGAGATCCTCTTCCCGCGCTACCAGTCGGATCCGCGCCCGGTGTACGCGCTCTATACCGAAAAGGACAAGCTGCCGCTGAAGGTGCAGGTCTGTATTAACTATCTGACGGACTATTTTGTGGAAGTGGCAGAGCTGTTTCAGGGGATGCGGGGAAGAAGGAAAGAGTAGGCCTCCCCCCTCACCCCGGCCCTCTCCCCAAAGGGGCGAGGGAGAAAAGACAGCACGGAGCAGTCCCCTCTCCCCGTTGGGGAGAGGGTTAGGGTGAGGGGAAAATGAAAAAATTACGCCGTGCCGCCCACCGTCAGGTTATCGACCTTCAGGGTTGGCTGGCCCACGCCTACCGGCAGGCTCTGACCTTCTTTGCCGCAGACGCCCACGCCGTTATCCAGCTTCAGATCGTTACCGACCATGGAGATCTGCTGCATTGCTTCAATCCCGGATCCGATCAGCGTCGCCCCTTTTACCGCTTTGGTCACTTTGCCCTTCTCAATCAGATACGCCTCTGAGGTAGAGAAGACAAATTTACCGGAGGTGATATCCACCTGGCCGCCGCCAAAGTTCGGCGCGAAGATCCCGTAATCAACGGATTCGATAATCTCCTGCGGCGTGGATTTACCCGGCAGCATGTAGGTGTTGGTCATGCGCGGCATCGGCAGGTGTGCGTAGGATTCGCGACGACCGTTACCCGTTGGCGCAACGCCCATCAGACGCGCGTTAAGCTTGTCCTGCATGTAACCTTTCAGTACGCCATTTTCGATCAGCACGTTGTACTGGCCCGGCGTGCCTTCATCGTCGATAGAAATCGAGCCGCGACGGTCGAGCATGGTGCCATCATCCACCACGGTACACAGTTCGGAGGAGACTAGCTGCCCCATCTGACCGCTGAATACGGACGTCCCGCGACGGTTGAAATCCCCCTCCAGGCCGTGACCGACCGCTTCGTGCAGCAGCACGCCAGGCCAGCCTGCGCCCAGAACCACCGGCAGCGTACCGGCAGGTGCCGCCACGGCAGACAGGTTGACCAGCGCCATGCGCACGGCTTCTTTTGCCCACGCATCCGCGCGCGCTTCGCCGTCAACGTCGCCGAGGAACCAGTCGTAGCCAAAACGACCGCCGCCACCGCTTGAGCCGCGCTCGCGCTTGCCGTCGTCTTCCACCTGCACACTGATAGAGAGGCGCACAAGCGGACGCACGTCGGCGGCCAGCGTACCGTCCGTCGCCGCCACCAGAATCAGCTCATAGACACCGCTCAGGCTGGCAGAGACTTCCTGCACGCGTTTGTCCGCCGCGCGAGCCACTTTGTCCACGCGACGCAGGATGTCCAGCTTCTCTTCGCGGCTCATGCTTTGCAGTGGGTCGATGCTGGTATAAAGCGCAGCGTGCTGCACTTCACCCAGGGTTTTCACGCGACCGTCGCCGGTATCACGCACAATGGTTCGCGCCGCCTGCGCGCTCTGCTCCAGCGCGGCCAGGCTTATCTGGTCTGCATAAGCAAAACCGGTTTTTTCGCCGCTGACGGCGCGCACGCCGACGCCCTGGTCAATGTTATAAGAACCATCTTTAATGATGCTGTCTTCTAAAACCCAGGATTCGTGATAGCTCGACTGGAAATAGAGATCGCCGTAGTCGAGGCGGCGTTCGGTCAGTTGACCAAGAATGGAGAACAGGTCCTGATGGCTCAGGCCGTTCGCTGCGAGCAAATGTTCACTTACCAGGTTCAGACTCATCGTATTGCTACTCGTTCGTTGCCGCCAGTGGCGGTATAAAATCAATATTATTGAGAGTGAGGCAATTACCTGCCCACGTCAAATCATTGCTGTGCTTCTTTGCGCGGCTGGCGCAGCACTTCATTAATCTGCGGTTTATCGATTGGGCCCGTAATGCGGTAACGCAGAATCGAGACTTTGCTCCAGAGCGGCCCCAGCACTTTGCTGGCGGCAAATACCGCCGCGCCAATTATCGGATTGACCACAAAAGCGGTAGCGACACCCACTGTAGCGGAGATTTCCGGGGCAACAACCGCTTCCATATCCAGCTCCCGGCGCACGAGGTTCACTGATCCTTTCATGGCGATGTCCGCTTCCAGGCCGTCCAGCAGCGTATCATCGGTATGCATCACGCCGTCCTTGATCCAGGCCGTTCCGCGAATGGAGTCATAATAGAAACCGTCGTTGAAGGTATCGCTGAAATCGAAGCGCAGCTTGCGCAGCAGCGCGTCAAAGCTCAGCAGGCGCAGTATTTGCCCTGCATGACCGGTGCTAACATCGGCAATTTGTCCCTTACCAAAACGGGTTCTGAGGATACCGTTCAGCGAGGCAACGTCCGGCTGCCACGGTGCCGCGCGCCAGTGCAGATCGTAATTCACATCGAAGGACGATCCGCGAAGCGGCGTGCTGATCCCAAAGAAGTTAGCCGCTGCGTCCAGCTTGTTGCCTTTAATATCGCCCTTCAGCGAGGTGCGCTGTTCACCCGGTTTGTTCACCCACTCGCCAGCGGCGGTCATGCGGCCAAAGCCGGTATCCACCAGCCCACCAGAGAGGCTCAGCGTATTGCCCTGAATAGCAAAATCACCGTCGATACGGCCATATTTCTGTCCCCACAGCCAGCACTCCGCACAGCGCAGCTGGAGATCGGGCCAGTTGCTGAAATCCACGCGCGACGTTCCACTGCTGCTGAAAGGAGACGTACTTGTCGACTGTGTTTTAGACGCCGTAAAGGTCGGGTTGTAATAGAGATAACGGATAGCCGCCTGCCATGGCGCGTTATCGCGCATCGTCAACGAACCGTTAATTTCACGCCCCTGCGCCTCGACCTTTGAGCCGTTCACCGTCGGCCGGGAGACAATACTCAGGTTGTTCCACTGCTGCCCACCCAGCGTCAGCGCAGGCGTGCGCAAGGTAATGGACTGCGGGAACTGCGCCGTTTGATCGACGTTTTGCCCGACACCTTTCTGAAACAGTGCCAGCCACTCTGCGCCATCCATCGGCGGGAGATTCAGTTCAATGCCCGCCTGCTCCGGCAGCGGCGGCGTGGTACGGCTGTCCGTCGTCCAGATCGCCCTGTCCAGCGTCAGCTTGCGGTTAAGCAGCCAGCGGCTGTTGAAGTGGTTTGTTCCGCCAGCGTTTCCGGTTAAATCGAAGCTGTTGAGGTTGCCCGCAACCTTTACGTTGACGGGCAGTGCTTCACCGCTTTTCTTGTTCAGCGGTGCGGGAAGCTGGCTACTGAGGTTTTTTAGATCGCCCGTAATGTCGACGTTATAGCGCGCACCGGCATGATAAGGCAGGTCGATGGCGACCTTGCCATTCCATGACACCGCGCCGTCCACCGCATTCTCAATCGGCTTCGGCAGAACATCCATGCGTGACGGCTGCCAGTTCGCGTCCATATTGACCGCCACCTGGTAGGCTTTATCGCCCTCGGTGGTGGAGAAATCGATATTGACGGGTTGATTGAACCAGGTCGCTTTCAGCGGCTTACTTTTCAGATTGCCGTTAACAAAGCTGAACTGACCGCTAAGGTTTTTCAGCGTGCTGTCCAGCGGCTTGATATAGAGGCTGTTATTGTTCAGACGAACGTCGCCTTTGGCGGTGGTCATTTCACCGTCGAGCGGGATATCCAGATGTAAGCGAGCATTCACATCACCATCTAACTGCAACTGCTGGAGAGTGGCCGCCAGGGAGTCATCCAGCGGCGTATCTTCAAAATACGGGCCAACCGCTTTACCCGGCCCATTAATATCCGCATCAATCAGCAGTTTCTCTTTGGAGTAATCCGGGATGTTTGCCGTCAGGTTGCTTGCCGTTACGCCGCCCAGCGCAACGCTGTCCGTCTTCATCCACAAGCCGTCATTCAGGAAGTTGAGTTCGATATTCAGATTCTTCAGCGCGGGCCAGTCCGGCTGGAAGGCATAGGTGGCGTTGCGTAGCGGCACCAGAACCTGGAACTGGCCTTCGTTATGCTTATACGGGAACAGGTGCGGATTGCCGCCGTAGACCAGCGTGGCGTTATCCGCCTGACCGCCCTGAATGGCGCCGCTGAGATAGTCTACCAGCGCTTTCCCCATCAGGTTTTCCGGGAAGTAGCGCCACGCCTGCGAACCGTCATCCGTGCTGATGCCTGCCAGAATGCCCAGCCACGGCTCATCGCCTTCAGGCTGTAGATAACGGAAATTACCGCGGGCATGTACCGCTTTGGCTTTTACATCAATATCGCGACCATCGAGCTGAAAACCTTTGTCATTCTTCAGCCAGTTAAGGGTGGCGTTTCCCTTTTCGATCTCCAGTGGCGCACGGAAGACCGTTTCGTACGGCATTTTTGCTTCCTGCATTTCTGCCGTCAGCCTGCCGTTTTCCACGCTTCCTTCCAGTTTACCGCTGAAGTGCTCGGCACCCGGCAGCAGCTTCCACTGTTTCCATGCGAGATTTTTCCATGCCGCCTGAAAACGCGTCTTTTCCGTGGCCTGGAGCGGAATATCCAGCGCCAGCCGGTTTATCTGCCCGCTCGGCTGCGTCGCCAGCCAGATTTCGCCCAGCTCCGGGGAGAGTTTTGCGGCCATTGAACGCAGCCCTTCGATCGCCGTCAGATCCAGGTTACTGGCACGGATACGCAGCTCATCGCTGCGTTTACCGTTTATCCCGCCGACGTCCTGCTCCGGCATCCACGCCAGCGTCAGTGCGCCGCGCGGCCAGGGTTTGTTATCCATGGAGATGCGCGTATCCGGAATAGCGAACTGCCAGCCGCCTTTATCCTGCGTCACGTGTGCGGTGAGGTTATCGACGGAAAGCTGATGCTGATGGTTTTCCCCCTTCCAGCTCGCGCCCCCCTGCTTAAGCCAGATATCGCCGCTGGCGAATGCCCCGTTCGTCAGGGTCATCCAGCCTTCCAGGCTGAAGCGCGCGGTTTCCAGCTGCATGTCCTGCTGTAGCCACTCACCCAGCCACGGCTTCACGTCCACGTCGTCCGCCTGTAGCCACACCCTGCCGTTGTTCAGCAGGCCATTGTCGTCGCGCAGATCCATCCGCACCTGCATAACGCCGTGCTGCCCGTTCAGGCTGGAGAGATTCACCTGCCCCTCGGCGCGGTGGCGATCTTTCCCGTTTAGCCAGGTCAGCTGTGGGATCGCCAGCTCAGCGCGCTGTCCGGAAAGGGTTATAAAGCTCACTTCGCTGTCGCGGAGATCGAAATGATCGAACTGACGCAGGAAGAGATCGCTGATACGGCTGGTTTCCAGCCCACGATCGCTGTCGCCGCTTTGCAGCGGCGTGTTGGTCATCAGCTGAAGTTGCCAGAAGGTGAGATCGCGAAACTGCCAGCGCAGATGCAGCAGGCTTTGCCAGACATCCAGCGCCAGGGTGACGCGTTTGATTTTAAGATGGCCGCCATCTTTCAGGCTGGCGCTGATATCCCGCGCATCAAGCGTCGGGCCAAAGTTCTGCCAGCTTGCCTCGATATGGCTCACGTCCACCGGCAGACCGGTGGCAGATTCGATTTTTGCCAGGATCTGCGGCCGCCAGCTGTCCAGATGCGGCAAGGCGAGACGCAGCCCGCTCACGAGCAACGCGACAATCACGACCAGCGTTGCCCCTGTAAGCAGTAAAATCCCCGGCAATCGCCTCACGCGTCTCTCCTTGTCAGCCTTAAATCTCGCAGCGAACTGCGTTTACATCATGACGACGTCAAACTGCTCCTGGTTATAGAGCGGCTCAATTTGCACTTTTACCTGTTTGCCGACAAAGATTTCCACTTCCGCCAGCGCGTGCGACTCTTCCCCTTTCAAGGCCTCTGCCACCGCAGGGGAAGCATAGACCAGAAAACGGTCTGAGTCGTAGGCATGATGGACACGGACAATCTCACGCATGATCTCGTAGCAGACCGTCTCCACCGTCTTTACCGTTCCGCGTCCATGGCAGGTTGGACACTCATTACACAGGACATGTTCCACGCTTTCGCGGGTCCGTTTCCGGGTCATTTCCACCAGACCGAGCTGCGAGAAGCCATTGATGCTGGTTTTCACGCGATCTTTACTCAGCGCCTGCTCCAGGGAGTGCAGCACGCGACGGCGGTGGTCTTCATTATTCATATCGATAAAGTCGATGATGATAATACCGCCCAGATTACGCAGGCGAAGCTGGCGTGCGATGGCCTGCGTCGCTTCTATATTGGTATTAAAGATGGTGTCATCGAGGTTGCGATGGCCGACAAACGCGCCGGTGTTGATGTCGACGGTGGTCATCGCTTCGGTTTGATCGATGATCAGATAGCCACCCGATTTCAGCTCAACCTTACGCTCCAGCGCACGCTGGATTTCGTTTTCAACGTCATAGAGATCAAATATTGGCTGGCGTCCGGTGTAATGCTCCAGCAGCCCCGGCATTTCCGGGATGTACTCGGCGGTGAACTCCAGTAAGGCTTCGTACGTCAGACGGGAGTCCACGCGGATTCGGTCGAGCTGCGCATCGGCGAAATCACGTAATACGCGCTGAGCGAGCGCCAGCTCACCGTACAGCCGGTAGCGGGTCTGGTTGCGTTTTTTACGCTCCATCACTTTGGTCCAGACGCGCTTCAGATAGGCCGCATCCGAGGCCAGGTCTTCTTCGCTGATCCCTTCCGCTGCGGTACGGATAATAAACCCGCCCTGCTCGTCGCAGTAGGCGCTGACCACCTTTTTCAGGCGTTCACGCTCGCTTTCGCTCTCAATACGCTGTGACACGCCGACGTGCGACGCCCCCGGCATAAAGACCAGATAACGTGAAGGAAGGGTGATGTCGGTGGTCAGACGCGCGCCTTTGGTGCCCAGCGGATCTTTTACCACCTGCACCATCAGATCCTGGCCCTGACGCACCAGCTCAGAGATGTCGCGCACGGCAAACTGCTTTTGCTCTTCGCCTGCCACGCATTCGGTATGCGGCATGATGTCGGAGGCGTGTAAAAACGCCGCTTTATCGAGCCCAATATCTACAAAAGCCGCCTGCATACCCGGCAGTACACGACTGACACGACCTTTGTAGATATTGCCTACGATTCCGCGCCGCGCTTCACGCTCAATATGAATTTCCTGAAGAATGCCACCATCAATGTAGGCCACACGGGTTTCCGATGGCGTTACGTTTACCAACAATTCAGCCGTCATAATTATCCCTTCCCTCACGCAGTGAGTTAAAATTGCTCAGCAACTCATACGTTTCCACCAGCGGTAAGCCGACTACGGCGTGATAGCTGCCATTTATCTTCCTGACAAAACAGCCACCCAACCCTTGAATACCGTATGCACCTGCTTTATCCATAGGTTCACCGCTGGCGATATAGCCGGCGATCTCCTCGTCGGTGAGGACTCTGAACGTCACTTCCGTTACCACAAGGCAATCCAGAACGTACTGGCTGTCTGCCAGCGCTACCGCCGTCATCACCTGATGGGTTTGTCCGGACATGTTACGCAGCATCCGCGCAGCATGGTCTGCGTCGCGGGGTTTCTCAAGCACCTCACCATTGAGGATGACGATGGTATCGGCCCCCAGCACCGGTAAGTCACGCGGCACGCATGCAACGCCCGCCTGCGCTTTTTCACGCGCCAGACGGGAGACATACTGCTGAGCGCTTTCGCCCTCAGCACGTTTTTCTTCGATACCGGTAACGATGCGTTCGAAGGATACACCCAACTGCGCGAGCAGTTCCTGGCGACGCGGAGAACCGGAGGCAAGATACAAAGACGTCATAGAAACCTTTTATTGCACGGCAAACTGCTGGCGAATTTTACGCATCAGCAGGAACAGCCACGGCCAGAGCACACCGTTTACTACACTACTCCAGAACACTTCCGGTCGGAAAGAGACGTTGATCACTAAAAACTCTGCCCAGAAAACAACGATATCCGCAGCGAGCGACAACAACATCACCACCAGCGCCTGTTGCCAGAGCGCAAGGTTACGAAAGAGCTGGAATTTGAGTGCAACGAGATACGCAATAATGCTCATGGATAAGGCGCGGACGCCAAGCGTAGAGCCACTGATAAGATCCAGTATGGCACCCATCACAAAACCTGTGCCGACATTTACGCGGTGCGGCAGGGCAAGGATCCAGTAGAGCAAAATGAGTAATACCCAGTTTGGCCGGAAAACAAGAATGTCGTCCGGCCAGGGCATAATTTGCAGCAACAATGCAACGAGGAATGAGAGCCAGATTACCCAGCGCCCCTGGCTACGATAACTGGCCACTACTGCCCTCCACCCGAGACTTGCGGCGGTGGCGGCGCATCCGGTAGCGGCTGCGTTAACCCCGTCGCCGGAGCCGGTACGGGCGCAGGTGGCCCCATTGCATCCGGCGCAGGCAGCACCTGCGGCATCATCTGCATCAGGCGCTCATTGGCCACGCGATGCACATCTTCCGGCGTCATCGGGTTAGCGCCGTTACGATCGGCGCCCCATAGCAGCAGCAGGTAGCGTAAACGCTGCAAGCCAGCCGTTGGACGCGCCTGGATCACGGTGTAGGCACGTTGAGTGTCGAGCTTCACGGAAGAGACAACCGCAACCGGGTAGCCTTCAGGGAAACGACCGCCCAGACCAGACGTCACCAGCACGTCACCCACGCGGATATCCGTGTTGGCGGGCAGGTGTTCCAGTTGCAGATCGTCCGTACAACCATTACCGGCGGCAATTACGCGAATATCGTTACGCAGCACCTGAATCGGCAGTGCATGGGTGGCATCGCAAATCAGCAGCACACGGCTGGTCAGTTTGGCAACCGCCACGACCTGGCCCACAACGCCTTTATCGCTGATGACAGGCTGACCTTCGTATACGCCGTTCACGCTGCCTTTATCAATCACCACCTGATCGCTGTATGGATCGTTTACGGTGGAGATCACCTGGGTGACCATTTTCTGTTCATCCTGGCGCAGCGGCGAGCCAAGCAGTTCCCGCAGACGCGCGTTTTCCTGCTTATATTGCCCCAGCATCAGTAGCTCGCTGTTTTTCAGCAGCAGTTCCTGGCGTAATGCACGGTTTTCGAGTTCGAGCTGGTCACGCGATGAAAGCGTTTGCGACACGGAGTCGAGCAGTTCACGGGGACCATTTGAAATAAAGTAGAAAGGACTGACGGCGGTATCCATGTACGTTCGGATCTGGCTGAACGTACCGAGGCGGCTATCGGCAATAATGACCCCGAGCGCCACCAGAACCGCCAGGATCAGGCGAAACTGTAGCGACGGGCCACGGCTAAAAATTGGCTTCATAGGCTATGCGTATTCTCGCGTCAGAGAGAAAGGGTAGCCATTTGCTACCCTCTCACACCCGACTACTCTTCGCTAAACAAGTCGCCGCCGTGCATGTCGATCATTTCCAGCGCCTTGCCACCACCACGGGCGACGCAAGTCAGTGGATCTTCTGCAACTACGACAGGAATACCTGTCTCTTCCATTAACAGGCGGTCGAGGTTACGCAGCAGCGCACCACCACCGGTCAGAACCATACCGCGCTCGGAGATATCGGAGGCCAGCTCTGGCGGGCACTGTTCCAGCGCTACCATCACCGCGCTCACGATGCCGGTCAGCGGCTCCTGCAACGCTTCGAGGATTTCGTTGGAGTTCAGGGTGAATCCGCGTGGCACGCCTTCTGCCAGGTTACGACCGCGAACTTCGATCTCGCGAACTTCATCACCCGGATAGGCAGAACCGATTTCATGCTTGATGCGCTCTGCGGTCGCTTCACCGATCAGAGAGCCGTAGTTACGGCGAACGTAATTGATGATGGCTTCGTCGAAACGGTCCCCGCCGATACGCACGGAAGAGGAGTACACCACGCCGTTCAGGGAGATAACGGCCACTTCAGTGGTACCGCCACCGATATCCACCACCATAGAACCGGTTGCTTCAGAAACCGGCAGACCCGCACCAATTGCCGCAGCCATCGGTTCTTCAATCAGGAACACTTCACGCGCACCGGCACCCTGAGCGGATTCACGGATTGCACGGCGTTCAACCTGGGTTGCGCCAACCGGCACACACACCAGTACGCGCGGGCTTGGGCGCATAAAGCTGTTGCTATGAACCTGCTTGATGAAGTGCTGAAGCATTTTTTCGGTCACGAAGAAGTCAGCAATAACGCCATCTTTCATTGGGCGGATCGCGGCAATGTTGCCCGGCGTACGGCCCAGCATCTGCTTCGCATCATGGCCTACTGCGGCCACGCTTTTTGGCGAGCCAGCACGATCCTGACGAATGGCCACAACGGAAGGCTCATTCAATACGATGCCTTGTCCTTTTACATAGATAAGGGTATTCGCGGTACCCAGGTCAATGGACAGGTCATTGGAAAACATGCCACGAAATTTTTTCAACATACTAAGGGATAATCCTGAAAGCTGGGGCGGAAAACAAAATCCGCTTACTTTACCAACCACACGCAGCAGCGACAAGGCGCAAAAATCGTCTGCTACGGTGAAAATTAGTGCAGCACGTTTCCTTTGTTACAAATTCATCCCCTGAATCCCTCAGGGCTGAGTAAACAGCAGCGTCCCTCACTTTCACTTGTAACCTATAAAAGGTCGTTCACTGGCTTTTATGCTCGTCTTACTCAAAGCTACAGGCGCGATATTCTACGTGAAAACAAAGTAAACGGCAGGTCAAACAGAGTATCTTTGCAAATATTTTTTCACATTGGTGTCAAGCGGCTGAGAGGCGGCAAAAAAATCCCCCTGACCGCCCGTCACGCCGCGCTCTGTCAACATCTGCCATTCACTGCGTGAACGTACGCCTGCGGCAAATACTTGCGTTTGCGTTCCTTTGCACGCCTCCACCAGGCTTTGTACCAGCAGCTGGTTTTCCGTGCGCTTTTCGATATTCCTTACCAGACCCGGATGCAGCTTCAATAATTCGACATCCAGCTCTTTGATCCAGCTGGTGCTGACCAGGGTAAGACCCGCCTGTGTTACCGCCACGCGAGCCCCAAGCGCATTGATTAAACGCACAACCGAGCGCAACCGGCTGATGTGTTGACCTACATCTGCCTCTGCAAGTTCAAAAATAATGCGTTTGCGTTGCGATTTTTCGCATTGCATTAACGTGTCACGTAACCAACGCTGAAAACGCGGACGGATCAGCGATTCGACGGTCACCTGTAAAGCCAGATTTTCTTCAGGCCAGTACGATAAAAACGGAATGAGGCGGGTGATTTGCTGGCGGTCATACTCTTCGGACAATCCGAATTGCAGCACCATCGGCAAATACTCTGCGGAGATAACCTCCTCGGTCCCATCAAAAATACGGCACATCAGCTCACGATGATGGACATGACCATTTTTTATGACCGCCGGTTTTTGATAGATGCGCGGTCCACCCCGGCTCAGCATCTGTTCAATCAGGGTTCGCCAGCGTACGTTGCCGCGCCCTTTTTCCGGTAGCGTATCATCATAGACCGCCCAGCCGTTCGCCCCCTGCAATACGGCGTTGCGCGTGGCCGCTTCTGCATGTTCCATCACCTGCTCCGTCGACTGACCGCCGCGCCAGGCACAGATGCCCATATGCACCATGTCGTCGCGGTCGAGCATTTTGCTCTGGGGTAGCGCATCGACGGCTTTCAACAGCTGGCTGGCGATACTCTCGGACTCCTTTAAGGTGCGATGCGGCAGCAAGACGGCAAAGTCGCTGCGGTGGTAGCGTGCCAGTAACGCGCCGGGGTAGCGCATAATAAAGGTGGACAGCAGGTTAATCAGCGTGAAGAGGTTCTCTTCCGCCACGCGCTGGCCCCAGGTATCACGGAGCAGATCGAAGTCGGGCAGGCGAATCATCATTACCACGCCATGCGTCCCCACCTTTTCGGGGTCATCAAGAAGCGTAGCCAGCTGATTATCAAAGAAGAGACGGTTGTTAAGGCCCGTTTTGTTATCCTGCGCGGCGTAGGAGCGAATCAACGTGTCCATACGGCTACGCTGATCGCTGGCAAACTGGATTTCGGAGAGCAGCACGTCCAGGGCGCTACTGGTACGTGATGGCCATTCATAAACCGATCCCCGTACCTGCGGACCCCGCTCGCCATTCAGTATTCGCACCGAGCGTGTTTCCAGCAGTTCCTGGCCGGAAAGTTGACGACGCTGCCAGCGAACGGCGAGGAAAATCAGCAGGACGATCAAGGCAACGGCGATGGTTAAGGGCGCGGTGGTCATGAGCGAGCGTAAATAGTTGCTCATCGGATCCTGGTACATCAGATGGATTGTCATACCCGGATGTTTAAGTGAGCGTACCGTTATGTCCCGATACTGATCTACCGTGCCGGCAGGACGGTAGCTGCCCTGACGGGTATGGCTGAAAACGGTCTGCTTCCCCTGTTTAATGTCGATCTGCACGATATCCACAGGCACCATTAACTCATCCAGTTCACGCGAAAGTGCCGGGAAGGAGGTTGTAATCAGGCGAGTGTCGATAACCGATGCAACCGATTCTACCCGGTTAACCAGCTTATCCTGGATGGCATTATAAAAGCTCAGCGAGCAGCCGATTAGCGTGACAAATATGGTCAGTCCCGTCAGCAAGGTGATAAAAGCTGAGAACTTCGTCGTTAATCGCATCCTTGAGATTACTCCGTGGGTTTAAGGGGTCGCAAGTGAGCGCTAACTTGCATTTCAAATGCGGCATACTACCAAACCTGGTGTATCTGGCAATTTATTGCGTTAAATCGGCACTGCGTTTCATTGAGCGAGTATAGTCTTCAGTACATATTTTCCCATCATCAATCCTAGTGAGGACCCTGTATGCAGGCTTTGATCTTAGAACAGCAGGACGGCAAAACCGTTGCCTCGGTGCAAGCCATTGACGAGAGCCGCCTGCCGGAGGGCGACGTGACCGTAGATATCGACTGGTCAAGCCTGAACTATAAAGATGCACTGGCCATTACGGGAAAAGGTAAAATCATCCGAAATTTCCCAATGGTGCCAGGCATCGACTTGGCTGGACGCGTGCATACCAGTGAAGATCCGCGTTTTCACGCCGGACAGCAGGTGCTGCTCACCGGCTGGGGCGTAGGTGAAAACCACTGGGGAGGACTGGCAGCGCAGGCGCGCGTAAAAGGTGACTGGCTGGTCCCGATGCCGAAAGGCCTGGACGGCCGTAAGGCGATGATCGTCGGCACGGCAGGTTTCACCGCCATGCTCTGCGTGATGGCGCTGGAAGAGGCCGGGATCCGTCCTGACTCTGGCGAAATTGTCGTGACCGGCGCCAGCGGTGGCGTGGGCAGCACGGCCGTCACGCTGCTGCACAAGCTGGGGTACCAGGTCGCCGCCGTCTCTGGCCGCGAAAGTACGCATGATTATCTACGTCAGTTGGGCGCAAGCCGTATTCTGAGCCGCGACGAATTCGCCGAGACCCGTCCGCTTGAAAAACAGGTCTGGGCTGGCGCTGTAGATACCGTCGGCGACAAAGTGCTGGCGAAGGTGCTGGCGCAAATGAATTACGGTGGCTGCGTGGCGGCCTGTGGTCTGGCGGGTGGTTTTGCCCTGCCGACGACGGTGATGCCATTTATTCTGCGTAACGTGCGTCTTCAGGGTGTCGATTCGGTCATGACCCCAGCCGAGCGGCGGGCTGAGGCCTGGGAACGTCTGGCGCGGGATCTGCCAGCCTCATTCTATGAGCAGAGCGCCACTGAGATTACCCTGAGCCAGGCGCCAGAGTACGCCAATAAAATCATGGACAACCAGTTCCACGGTCGTGCGCTGGTTAAAATCGCCTAATCTTCAAATTTTCGTGACATATTCGCGCTAACCCTCCTCCTCCGTCATGCTTAGAAAAACGCCTGACGGAGGATGCCATGAAAACCCGAAAACTGACGGAAGCAGACGTAACGTCCGAGTCTGTCTTTATGCTACAGCGTCGCCAGATCCTGAAAATGCTTGGCATCAGCGCCACTGCCCTGACGCTCACCCCTGCGGCCCACGCCGATCTGCTCGACTGGTTTAAGGGCAATGACCGCCCGAAAGCCCCCTCTGGCGCACCGCTTAACTTCACCAAACCGGCGCAATGGCAGAATAAACTGACGTTGACGCCGGAAGATAAAGTCACCGGCTATAACAACTTCTATGAGTTTGGCCTTGATAAGGCCGATCCTGCCGCCAACGCCGGGAGCATGAAAACCGATCCCTGGACGCTGAAGATTGATGGCGAAGTGGCAAAGCCGCTGACGCTGGATCATCATGACCTCACCACCCGCTTCCCACTTGAAGAACGCATTTACCGTATGCGCTGTGTGGAAGCCTGGTCGATGGTGGTGCCGTGGGTAGGTTTCCCTTTGCATAAACTGCTGGCGCTGGTTGAGCCCACCAGCAACGCGAAGTATGTTTCCTTCCAGACGCGCTATGCCCCGGACGAGATGCCAGGCCAGAAGGATCGGTTTATCGGCGGCGGGCTGGAGTATCCCTACGTTGAAGGTTTACGTCTCGACGAAGCCATGCATCCGCTTACGCTGCTCACCGTCGGGGTTTACGGCAAAGCGCTGCCGCCGCAAAACGGGGCGCCCATTCGCCTGACCGTACCGTGGAAATACGGTTTCAAGGGCATCAAATCGATCGTCAGCATTAAGCTCACCCGTGAACGCCCACCCACCACCTGGAATCTCGCAGCGCCAGATGAGTATGGTTTTTTTGCCAACGTTAACCCGCACGTTGATCATCCACGCTGGTCGCAGGCGACGGAACGTTTTATCGGTTCCGGCGGCGCGCTGGATGTTAAACGCCAGCCAACGCTGCTGTTGAACGGCTATGCAGATGAGGTGGCATCCCTCTATCGTGGGCTGAATTTACGGGAGAACTTCTAAGTGCGTTTAACGGCAAAGCAGATAACCTGGCTGAAGGTACTCCTGCATTTAGCCGGATTGCTCCCCTTTATCTGGCTCTTTTGGGCAGCCAGCCAGGGACAGTTCAGTGCCGATCCGGCTAAAGATATTCAGCATTTTACGGGTCGGATGGCTCTGAAATTTTTGCTGGCGACCTTGCTCGTCTCACCGCTTGCGCGCTACGCTAAACAGCCATTGCTAATACGTACCCGTCGGCTTTTGGGGCTATGGTGTTTTGCCTGGGCGACGCTGCATCTCACCAGTTACGCCCTGCTGGAACTGGGCATTAACAACCTGGCACTCCTTGGCAGCGAACTGGTTACGCGTCCTTATCTGACGCTGGGTATCGTAAGCTGGCTGGTTTTACTGGCGCTGACACTGACATCCACGCAGTACGCGCAGCGAAAAATGGGACGGCGCTGGCAACTGCTGCACAACTTCGTCTATCTTGTCGCGATCCTCGCGCCCATCCATTACCTGTGGTCGGTGAAGATTTTATCTCCTCAGCCGGTCATCTACGCCCTGCTGGCATTGGCCCTTTTAGCATGGCGTTACAAGAAGTTCCGCCAGTGGGTACGATAGTCCACGAAACTGTGCGTTTTCCCGCAGATTATTTATCAGCCGCGAATCTTTTTCGGATAGCGGTTGATAATCTTCCCTGATAAGACCAGTATTTAGCTGCCAAATGCTACGAAATCGTTATAATGTGCGACTTCGGTTTTCCGGACAGGGGTTTTTGGCCTCTGAAAGGGTGACAATTGCGTATTGAGGGTATATGTTGTTTTTTACCCGAAAATCGCAGGAGATAGCGGCACAATGGCTGACAAATTCCAAATTTTAGTATTGAACGGACCGAACCTGAACATGCTCGGCACCCGTGAGCCAGAGAAGTACGGCACGCTGACATTGAGCGAAATTGTTAACCGTCTGGGTACGGAAGCAGCCTCGCTGAATGTGGATTTGGACCATTTTCAGTCAAACGCGGAGTACGCAATCATCGACCGTATTCATCAGGCTAAAGACACTGTGGACTATATCCTGATCAATCCGGCCGCGTTTACGCACACCAGTGTTGCTATACGCGACGCACTGCTCGCGGTGAGTATCCCGTTTATCGAGATCCACCTGAGTAACGTGCACGCCCGAGAGCCGTTCCGCCACCATTCCTACTTGTCAGATATCGCCGCTGGCGTGATATGTGGGCTGGGTGCAGACGGCTATTCATACGCTTTACAGACAGCGGTAAAACGCTTGTCACAATCACACTAAACAAGAGTACGGAACCCACTCATGGATATTCGTAAGATTAAAAAACTGATCGAGCTGGTTGAAGAATCAGGCATCTCCGAACTGGAAATTTCTGAAGGCGAAGAGTCTGTACGCATCAGCCGTGCAGCCCCAGCCGCTAGCTTCCCGGTAATGCAGCAAGCTTATGCTGCGCCAGTGCAGCAGCCTGCGCTCTCCGCAGCCGTTGCACCAGCAGCAGAAGCCGCACCTGCAGCAGCTGCAGAAATCAGTGGTCACATCGTACGTTCCCCAATGGTTGGTACTTTCTACCGCACCCCGAGCCCGGACGCGAAAGCGTTCATCGAAGTGGGTCAGAAAGTCAACGTAGGCGATACCCTGTGCATCGTTGAAGCCATGAAAATGATGAACCAGATCGAAGCAGACAAATCAGGTACTGTGAAAGCGATTCTGGTCGAAAGTGGTCAGCCGGTAGAATTTGACGAGCCGCTGGTCGTCATCGAGTAACGAGGCGAACATGCTGGATAAAATTGTTATCGCCAACCGTGGCGAGATTGCACTGCGTATTCTTCGTGCCTGTAAAGAACTGGGCATCAAGACCGTGGCCGTGCACTCAAGCGCGGATCGCGATTTAAAACACGTATTGCTGGCGGATGAGACGGTCTGTATCGGTCCGGCTCCGTCCGTAAAAAGCTATCTGAACATCCCGGCTATCATCAGCGCCGCCGAAATCACTGGCGCGGTCGCGATTCACCCGGGTTATGGTTTCCTCTCTGAGAACGCCAACTTTGCTGAGCAGGTTGAACGCTCTGGCTTTATCTTCATTGGCCCGAAAGCCGACACCATTCGCCTGATGGGTGACAAAGTGTCTGCCATCACCGCGATGAAAAAAGCCGGCGTGCCAACCGTACCGGGCTCTGACGGCCCGCTGACCGACGATATGGATGCTAACCGCGCCCATGCTAAACGCATTGGCTACCCGGTTATCATCAAGGCGTCTGGCGGCGGCGGCGGTCGCGGTATGCGCGTTGTACGCAGCGATGCTGAACTGGCGCAGTCCATCTCCATGACCAAAGCGGAAGCGAAAGCGGCTTTCAGCAATGACATGGTGTACATGGAAAAATACCTGGAAAACCCACGCCACATCGAAATTCAGGTGCTGGCTGACGGTCAGGGCAACGCGATCTATCTGGCTGAACGTGACTGCTCCATGCAGCGTCGTCACCAGAAAGTCGTCGAAGAAGCGCCAGCGCCGGGCATTACGCCGGAACTGCGTCGCTACATCGGTGAGCGTTGCGCCAAAGCGTGTGTCGATATCGGCTATCGCGGGGCGGGTACCTTTGAGTTCCTGTTCGAAAACGGCGAGTTCTACTTCATTGAGATGAACACCCGTATTCAGGTTGAACACCCGGTTACCGAAATGATCACCGGCGTTGACCTGATCAAAGAACAGCTGCGTATCGCAGCCGGTCAGCCGCTGTCCATCAAACAGGAAGAAGTTGTGGTTAAAGGCCATGCGGTAGAGTGCCGTATCAACGCCGAAGACCCGAACACCTTCCTGCCAAGCCCGGGTAAAATCACGCGTTTCCACGCGCCGGGTGGCTTTGGTGTGCGCTGGGAGTCCCATATTTACGCCGGTTACACCGTACCGCCGTACTATGACTCAATGATCGGTAAGCTGATCTGCTACGGCGAAAACCGTGACGTGGCCATTGCCCGCATGAAGAACGCCCTTCAGGAGCTGATCATCGACGGGATCAAAACCAACGTAGATCTCCAGATGCGCATCATGAGCGACGAGCACTTCCAGAATGGTGGTACTAACATCCACTACCTGGAGAAAAAACTCGGTCTGAACGAGAAGTAAGAGACCAGTGTTGCTAAAAGGCCGGATTATCCGGCCTTTTTTATTTCTGGGGATCGCAAAGCCCCATCATGTACAATCCCCGCTTTCTTCATCCACAAGGGACAAAAAATGGACAAACGTTTTGTTCAGGCCCATAAAGAAGCGCGCTGGGCGCTGTGGCTGACCCTTCTCTATCTCGCTGCATGGTTAGTAACTGCTTACTTACCTGATTCAGCGATTGGCATTACCGGCCTCCCGCACTGGTTTGAAATGGCCTGCCTGCTGCTGCCGCTGGTGTTTATTGTGCTGTGCTGGGCGATGGTGAAATTCATCTATCGCGATATCTCCCTGGAGGACGATGATGCAGCTTGAAGTCATTCTGCCGCTTGTCGCTTACCTGTTCCTGGTGTTTGGCCTGTCGGTTTATGCGATGCGTAAACGTTCGACCGGCACCTTTCTGAACGAGTATTTCCTCGGGAGCCGCTCAATGGGTGGCGTCGTGCTGGCCATGACGCTGACCGCTACTTACATCAGCGCCAGCTCGTTTATCGGTGGCCCGGGCGCCGCTTATAAGTACGGACTGGGCTGGGTACTGCTGGCTATGATCCAGCTGCCTGCCATCTGGCTCTCTCTGGGCATACTGGGTAAAAAGTTTGCCATTCTGGCCCGTCGCTACAATGCCGTGACGCTGAACGATATGCTGTTTGCCCGCTATCAGAGTCGCTTGCTGGTATGGCTGGCAAGCCTGAGTCTGCTGGTGGCGTTTATTGGTGCGATGACGGTGCAGTTTATCGGCGGCGCACGTCTGCTGGAAACGGCAGCCGGGATCCCCTACGAGACGGGTCTGGTCATTTTCGGTGTGAGTATCGCGCTGTACACCGCGTTTGGCGGGTTCCGTGCCAGCGTTCTGAACGACACGATGCAGGGAATGGTGATGCTTATTGGCACTCTCGTTCTGCTGGTGGGTATCGTGCATGCCGCAGGGGGCCTGAGCCATGCGGTTGAAACCCTGGAAGCGATCGATCCGAAACTGGTCTCGCCGCAGGGGGCGGATGACATCCTCTCTCCAACCTTTATGACCTCGTTCTGGGTGCTGGTGTGCTTTGGCGTGATTGGCCTGCCGCATACCGCCGTGCGCTGCATCTCATATAAAGACAGCAAAGCGGTACACCGCGGGATTATTATCGGGACAATTGTGGTGGCAATCCTGATGTTTGGTATGCACCTGGCGGGCGCGCTGGGACGCGCGGTGATCCCTGACCTTACCGTACCGGATCTGGTCATTCCAACCCTGATGGTGAAAGTACTTCCGCCGTTTGCCGCCGGAATTTTCCTCGCCGCACCCATGGCGGCCATTATGTCGACCATCAACGCTCAGTTGCTGCAAAGTTCCGCTACGATCATTAAAGATCTCTATCTGAATTTGCGCCCTGAACAGGTCGAAAATGAGCGACGCCTCAAGCGCATGTCGGCGGTGATTACCCTGGTGCTGGGGGCGTTGCTGCTGCTGGCCGCGTGGCGTCCACCGGAGATGATCATCTGGTTGAACCTGCTCGCCTTTGGCGGGCTGGAAGCCGTTTTCCTGTGGCCGCTGGTGCTGGGGCTGTACTGGGAACGCGCGAATGCCGCGGGTGCATTAAGCGGCATGATTGTCGGGGGCGTCCTGTATGCCGTTCTCGCCACGTTGAAAATTCAGTATCTTGGCTTTCACCCGATCGTGCCTTCGTTACTGTTAAGTTTACTGGCGTTTGTGGTGGGTAACCGTTTTGGCCGTCCCGTTCCACCCGCCACCCTGATTTCTACTGATAAATAAAGAGTTTTGCCATGCCGTGGATCCAATTGAAACTGAACACAACCGGCGCGAACGCCGAAGAACTGAGTGATGCGCTGATGGAGGTCGGTTCGGTCTCTATCACGTTCCAGGACACGCATGACACGCCGGTCTTTGAGCCGCTACCAGGCGAAACGCGCCTGTGGGGTGATACGGACGTTATCGGCCTGTTCGATGCAGAAACCGACATGAAAGAGGTCGTGGCGATTCTGGAAAACCATCCGCTGCTGGGCGCGGGTTTCGCGCATAAAATCGAACAGCTGGAAGACAAAGACTGGGAACGCGAGTGGATGGACAACTTCCATCCGATGCAGTTTGGTCAGCGTCTGTGGATCTGCCCAAGCTGGCGCGACGTTCCCGATGAAAATGCGGTCAACGTAATGCTGGATCCGGGTCTGGCGTTCGGCACCGGTACCCACCCGACAACCTCCCTGTGCCTGCAATGGCTGGATGGCCTGGATCTGGAAGGCAAAACCGTGATCGACTTCGGTTGCGGATCCGGGATCCTCGCTATCGCGGCGCTGAAACTGGGCGCGGCAAAAGCCATCGGGATCGACATCGATCCGCAGGCGATTCAGGCCAGCCGTGATAACGCCGAGCGTAATGGCGTTTCCGATCGCCTTGAACTGTATCTGCCCGATGCACAGCCAGAGGCCATGAAAGCCGATGTGGTGGTCGCGAATATCCTGGCTGGCCCGTTACGCGAGCTGGCGCCGTTAATCAGCGTGCTGCCGGTTGAAGGCGGTCTGCTGGGCCTGTCCGGTATCCTTGCCAGCCAGGCAGCCAGCGTCTGTGAAGCCTACGCCGATCTCTTTGCGCTCGACCCGGTTGTCGAGAAAGAAGAGTGGTGTCGCATCACCGGTCGTAAAAAATAAGCCTTTGGCGTGGTCGTCTGACCACGCCTTTTCCCTTCGGTTTTTTCTCCCCCCTTCATCCTTTCTTCGATAAAATAACCTCACAAATCATAATGTTAATCATTGATTTGGATAATAAAATTCACAGGAAGAATACGATGAAACACATTTCAGGCAAGGCAGCGCTGCTGGCGCTGAGCATGATTTCGGCTACGGCTTACGCATCACACTGGAGCTATCAGGGAGAAGGCGCACCGGAACACTGGGGCGAACTGGACGAGGCGTACAAGACATGTAAAAGCGGGATGTATCAGTCGCCGGTTAACATTGATAATACGGTCAAAGCTCACATCTCTCCGCTGGAAACGCACTATATCGACGGCCCGGTCATTCTGACAAACAACGGCCATACTATCCAGGCGAGTGAAAATGCCGATACACGCGACAGCATCACGCTTGATAAACAGCGCTGGACGTTACAGCAGTTCCATTTCCATGCACCATCCGAAAACACGGTGCACGGTAAAAAATACGCAATGGAAATGCATCTGGTCCATAAAAACGCTGACGGCGAACTGACGGTCGTTGCCGTTATGTTCGATCAGGGCGCGGCAAACGCTGCACTGGATAAACTCTGGGGCGTGATGCCAGGGCAGGTTGACCAGAACGTTACAATTAAGCCAACCCTCGATATGAATAAATTACTGCCTGCGGATAAAACCTACTGGCGTTTTAGCGGCTCCCTGACCACGCCACCGTGCTCAGAAGGGGTGACATGGTTGGTGCTCAAGCATCCGCTGACCGTCTCTGCTGAACAGCTGCAAAAATTCACTCACACTATGCACCACGAAAACAGCCGCCCGGTTCAGCCGCTTCATGGCCGTCTGGTTGTTGAATAAGCCGATTTTTTGCGCTGATATCCTGTGCTGAAATGCGACGCAGATCGCAAAGAAGCGCCATAATCTGCTGCATATCGCAGCAGATTATCCCGGCTAATTGATTCATTTATTCAGAAATGATGAGAAGTTACGGGAAATTGTAAGCGCCCACAAAATGTTCATTTCTTCATAACACAATGATTTAAATAGCGAATAATCTTATCCGAAAAGAATGACTGGCGATTCCTTGATCTACAACAGAGGATTGTTCAAAGTTTGGCCTTTCATCTCGTGCAAAAAATGCGTAATATACGCCGCCTTGCAGTCACAGTATGGTCATTTCTTAACTCATGCGCATCGGACACCACCAGCTTAGAAATCGCCTGATCGCAGCCCCAATGGCAGGTATTACCGACCGGCCGTTCAGGACGCTGTGCTACGAGATGGGAGCAGGATTAACCGTTTCCGAGATGATGTCGTCTAACCCGCAGGTTTGGGAAAGCGACAAGTCCCGCCTTCGGATGGTGCACGTGGATGAGCCAGGTATCCGCACCGTGCAAATTGCCGGAAGCGTGCCTGAAGAGATGGCAGATGCCGCGCGTATTAACGTGGAAAGTGGCGCCCAGATTATTGATATCAATATGGGTTGCCCGGCCAAAAAGGTGAATCGCAAGCTTGCAGGTTCAGCCCTTCTGCAATACCCCGACCAGGTGAAGTCAATCCTGACGGCGGTTGTCAGCGCAGTGGACGTTCCTGTTACGTTGAAGATTCGCACGGGTTGGTCGCCGGAACACCGTAACTGTGTAGAGATTGCCCAACTGGCCGAAGACTGTGGCATTCAGGCCCTGACCATTCATGGACGCACTCGCGCCTGTTTGTTCAACGGTGAAGCTGAATACGACAGCATTCGGGCAGTTAAGCAGAAAGTTTCCATTCCGATTATCGCGAATGGCGACATAACTGACCCGCTTAAAGCCAGAGCTGTGCTCGACTATACGGGAGCTGATGCTCTGATGATAGGACGTGCCGCTCAGGGAAGACCCTGGATCTTTCGGGAAATCCAGCATTATCTGGACACTGGGGAGCTGCTTGCCCCGCTGCCTCTGGCAGAGGTTAAGCGCTTGCTTTGTTCGCATGTTCGGGAACTGCATGACCACTACGGCCAGGCAAAAGGGTACCGAATTGCGCGTAAACACGTATCCTGGTATCTCCAGGAGCACGCTCCAAATGACCAGTTTCGGCGCACATTCAACGCCATTGAGGATGCCAGCGAACAGCTGGAGGCGTTGGAGGCATACTTCGAAAATCTTGCGTAATGAAATAAAGAGCTGACAGAACTATGTTCGAACAACGCGTAAATTCTGACGTACTGACCGTTTCTACCGTTAACTCTCAGGATCAGGTGACTCAAAAGCCCCTGCGTGACTCGGTTAAACAGGCACTGAAGAACTATTTTGCTCAACTGAACGGTCAGGATGTTAATGACCTGTATGAGCTGGTACTGGCTGAAGTTGAACAGCCACTGTTGGACATGGTGATGCAATACACCCGTGGTAATCAAACCCGCGCTGCCCTGATGATGGGCATCAACCGTGGTACCCTGCGTAAGAAATTGAAAAAATACGGCATGAACTGATACTAATCAGTTAAATGCTTGTTTAAAAAGGCGCTCTTCGGCATGGGGAAGCGCCTTTTTTATTGCACGGATGAGCGACCGTCAACGCTTTGTAAACCTTCTCCTTCCCCACTTTTCAACGCCCGCTTTTCGTGTATATTTCCACCACCTTACAGGCTCTCTTTTCGCGGAATGACACATGATTCGTAAATACTGGTGGCTGGTCGTTTTTGCTGTCTCTGTTTTCATTTTCGATGCGCTGCTGATGCAGTGGATTGAACTGATGAGCACCGAAACCGATAAATGTCGCAATATGAATTCCGTGAACCCGCTAAAACTGGTCAACTGCTCAGAGCTGGACTAGCCTCTTCCATCCTGTACCCCTCTGTTATCACCCAATAAAAACAGGGGCTTAAATCACTTTTCGTCATTTCCTGACGATGATAATGTCTGTGCCCTTTCCAACCGCTCTTGCTTAACGTCTCACAACGAGTGAACAGACCATGCTGGTTAGCCAATACAACCAAATCCTCGTCGTCATCTCCTTTATTGTCGCCATTCTTGCCGCCTATACCGCGCTGAATATGGCTGCGCGCGTTGCCGGAAGCCAGGGCGTCGCTGCACGCGTCTGGCTGGCAGGTGGCGGAGTTTCGATGGGGATTGGCGTGTGGGCGATGCATTTCATCGGTATGCTGGCGATGGATCTTTCCATGAGCATGAGTTACAACGCGACCCTGACCGTGCTTTCGATGATTATCGCCATCAGCTCGTCAATGTTCGCCCTGTGGCTCGTTAGCGGCGAGCAGCTACATTTGCGCCGACTGCTGCCTGGCGCCGTCGTGATGGGTGCAGGCATAGTTACCATGCACTACACCGGTATGGCTGCCCTGGAGGTCACTCCGGGTATTGTCTGGGATAAAACGTGGATGGCTATCTCTGTGGGCATAGCCCTTGCCGCTTCACTGGCCGCTCTTTGGCTGACGTTCCGTTTACGTCAGGAAGCTGCACGAATGGCGTTGATGCGTCTGGGGGCGGCGATCACCATGGGCATCGCTATCGCTGGCATGCATTACGCCGGCATGGAAGCAGCACAATTTCCAATGTCGACGATGGTCCACCATCATGGCATTAACGGGAGCTGGCTGGCGATACTGGTTAGCGTGGTCGCGCTCGCTATTCTGGGGATTACGCTGCTGGTATCGATGTTCGATGCCCGCCTTCAGGCTCGTACCTCGCTGCTGGCCTCATCCCTGGCAGAAGCTAACCGTGAACTCGCACAGCTGGCGTTGCATGATACGCTGACGCGCTTACCCAATCGTATTCTGCTTGAGGATCGCCTCGATCAGGCCATCAGCAAGGCCGATCGCGAAGGAAGCCCTTTCGCGCTGATGTTTATGGATCTTGATGGCTTTAAAACCGTCAACGATGCCTATGGTCATGATGTCGGTGACAATCTTCTGGTTGCGGTGACTCAGCGTTTGCTGTTGCAGTTGAAAGGTCAGTACACGCTGGCGCGTATCGGTGGGGATGAATTCGTCCTGCTGGCCGAAACCACTACCCCGGATGATGCTGCCTCACTGGCAAATTCACTGGTACGCGTCATTGATAGCCCGTTCCATCTCGATCCTTACGAATTGATGGTCACCCTGAGCATTGGCATTGCGCTCTATCCACACGATGGCAAAACCGATCGTGAACTGATGTTTAACGCTGATGCTGCGATGTACCACACGAAACATATGGGTCGCAACGGTTATCACTTCTTTCAGCCGTCAATGAATACGCTGGCGCAGACGCATCTACAGCTGATGAATGATCTGTGGCAGGCCATCGACCGTGATGAGTTACGCCTGCTTTATCAACCTAAATTCCATGCCCCTGCCGGGCCGGTCATCGGATTCGAAGCGCTGTTACGCTGGCAGCATCCCAAACAGGGATTACTGCCCCCCGACCTGTTTCTACCGCTTGCAGAGAAAACCGGGCTGATTATTCCAATTGGAAACTGGGTAATCGACGAGGCCTGCCGCCAACTGCGAGAATGGCACCTTCAGGGCCACACGGACTGGTCAATGGCGGTGAATCTTTCTACGTTGCAGTTCGAACAGCCGTCGCTGGTTAAAACGGTTCTCGATTGTCTGACGCGCCATAGCGTACCGCCCGGCATGTTGATCCTGGAGGTGACCGAAACCACGGCGATGAGCAATCCGGACGAAAGCGTTCGTGTCCTGACAGCGCTGACGGATGCGGGCGTAAAAGCCTCGATAGACGATTTTGGTACAGGTTATTCAAGCCTTCTTTATCTTAAGCGACTCCCTGCCTGCGAGTTGAAAATCGATCGTGCTTTTGTAAAAGAGTTAAGTGGAGAGAGTGAAGATGCGACGATCGTCTCGGCGATTATCGCCCTGGCAAAAACGCTGAATCTGAAGGTCGTGGCAGAAGGGGTCGAAACCGCAGCGCAGCAGACCTTTCTGACAGAACTGGGATGCAATACGCTACAGGGTTATCTGCTGGGCAAACCGATTACCGCGCAGGCTATTATGGAACAGTGCCAGCACGGGGAGATGTCACCATCCCGTATGCAATCATGAGGCTGTATCGTAGAACACTGGCGCCACTCGAGTGATATTTAGTGTCGCAAGAATATTATCCACCAGCGCCGGCGCCTGTTTGTACAGATTAAAACTGTTGCTATCCATTAACCAGTTTTTAATGACTCCGCTAAAAAATGCGTGGAAAACAATCAGCGCCAGTTCAATATTAGTTTGGGAAGAAATAATGCTACGCGCAACGCATTGTCTCAACGTCCTGCGAAGATAAGTATCGTTTAAACCGATCCGCTTGCGTATTTCACATTCTGAAATCACATCGTCATGAAATTCACACTTATGATACAGAATTTGTAAAAGAGCATACTGACGTGGCTCGCTCGCAATATATTGCAGCGCGACAATAAACTGTTCACGAAGCATTAACAAAGGGTCATCTTTTTCAGAAAGTATTAACCTGTCACGAATCATTTCACGCAGCGGCAATTGCTGTTCCCAGATGGCGTTAAATATTTCCGCTTTACTCGAAAAATGCCAGTAAACCGCCCCGCGAGTAAGTTGAGCAGCATCGGCGATGTCGGTAAGCGTGGTATTAGCCACGCCACGTGTCGCGAATAGCCCGATAGCGGCTTCAATCAGCTGCTGCCGGGTCTTTTGAGCCTCTTCTTTCTTTTTACGCGCCATAGCCTGCTACTCATTACTTATACGGTTGATACGACATCAAACGTTATTAAAGGGTCGTGTAAGTCAAAGTATTCACCATGACCCGTTTTAGTTTTGCACAAAAAAAGTCAATTCATTTAATTTATAATTCATACGAATAAATTGAGCGAATCAAATTCATTAAATAAATAGTTTGTATTTACTCATAAGTATTCCGTTGATTATCCTGACAGAAGCCGGATTTCGAATACACTGATTCAGAATCTGATTTTGCTTTTTATTGCCTCCATCAGCACTTATAAATTAAAAAACCTTGAATACCCTCATTATTATACGCAGCTACATTTCTTTTTTTGCCTCACACCCTTTCACCGACTTATGGCATATATCGGTTCAAGGGTAGTTTAAGGAACAGTAATGACGAATCACTTCAGACGCTTACCCTTATCCGGTTTCATTGTCTGTGCTGCACTGCTCGCCGGGTGCGATGGGCAAGAAAACCCACAGCAGCATGGGCAAGCTCCTCAGGTCAGTGTTCATATTGTCAAAAGCGCGCCACTGGCCGTAACGACGGAATTGCCAGGCAGAACTGACGCTTATCGTGTAGCGGAGGTTCGTCCCCAGGTAAGTGGTATCATTCTGCACCGTAATTTTACCGAAGGCAGCGACGTCAAAGCGGGTGAATCACTTTATCAGATCGATCCGGCCACCTATCAGGCAGCCTACGATAATGCGAAAGGTGAACTGGTAAAAGCGCAGGCGGCGGCAAACATAGCCCATCTGACGGTAAAACGTTACCTTCCGCTGGTCGGTACGCAATATGTGAGCAAGCAGGAGTATGATCAGGCGGTGGCAACCGCCCAGCAGGCGGATGCAAGCGTCGTTGCCGCGAAAGCTGGCGTTGAGAGCGCGCGGATCAATCTTGCTTATACGAAAGTCACATCGCCAATCAACGGGCGCATTGGCAAATCCAGCGTCACTGAAGGGGCGTTAGTCACTAATGGTCAGTCAACCGCACTGGCGACAGTTCAGCAGCTCGATCCCATTTATGTCGATGTAACGCAATCCAGCAGCGATTTTATGCGTCTGAAGCAGCAGACGAGCCTGCAAAAGGGAGACACCAGCAGCGTTGAGTTGCTGATGGAAAATGGCCAGCCTTATCCGCTGAAAGGAACGCTTCAGTTCTCTGATGTCACGGTAGATGAAAGTACCGGCTCAATCACCCTTCGCGCTCTCTTCCCTAACCCTCAGCATATGCTGTTACCGGGTATGTTTGTCCGTGCACGCATTGACGAAGGCACACAGCCTGATGCCATCCTTGTTCCCCAGCAGGGGGTAACCCGTACACCTCGCGGTGATGCAACCGTGCTTGTGGTAAACGATAAAAACCAGGTGGAATCTCGCACTGTCGTTGCACCGCAGGCGATTGGCGATCGGTGGTTGATCACGGAAGGTCTGAAAAATGGCGACCGCGTCATTATCAGCGGCCTGCAAAAAGTTCGCCCTGGCGTCACCGTCGTGGCTATTCCTGATACCGCCGCGACTCCAGCCAGTTAAGGGATAACGAGATGGCTAATTTCTTTATTCAACGGCCTGTTTTCGCCTGGGTGCTCTCCATCATTCTGATGATTGCGGGCGGGCTGGCCATTTTAAAACTGCCGGTGGCGCAATATCCAACCATTGCGCCGCCAGCAGTTGCGGTGACAGCGACCTACCCTGGCGCTGATGCCCAGACGGTCCAGGATACCGTGACGCAGGTTATCGAACAGAACATGAACGGAATCGACAATCTGATGTACATGTCGTCCACCAGTGATTCTGCCGGTAACGTCACCATCACCCTGACGTTCGAGTCGGGTACGGATCCTGACATCGCGCAGGTGCAGGTTCAGAACAAACTCCAGCTCGCTATGCCGCTGCTACCGCAAGAAGTACAGCAACAGGGGATCGGCGTGGAAAAATCCAGCAGCAGCTTCCTGCTGGTCGCGGGATTTGTGTCGGATAATAAAAACCTCACTCAGGATGATATCTCCGACTATGTCGCTTCTAACGTAAAAGATGCGATCAGCCGTACTTCCGGCGTCGGTGATGTGCAGCTGTTCGGTGCGCAGTATGCAATGCGCATCTGGCTGGACAGCAACGCGATGAATAAATATCAGCTCACGCCGTTGGATGTCATTAACCAACTGAAAACGCAGAACGACCAGATTGCTGCGGGCCAGTTGGGAGGAACGCCGTCCGTACCAGGGCAGCAACTGAACGCCTCAATTATTGCTCAAACGCGCCTGAAATCGCCGGAGGAGTTTGGCCGTGTGACGCTGAAGGTGAACCAGGACGGTTCAATGGTCCACCTGAAAGATGTGGCCCGCATTGAACTGGGTGGCGAAAACTACAACATGGTCACCAAAATCAATGGCCAGGCAGCAACGGGGCTCGGGATCAAGCTGGCGACTGGCGCAAACGCGCTGGATACCGCTGCCGCCATTAAGAGTAAACTGGCGCAGTTGCAGCCCTTCTTCCCTCAGGGCCTGAAAGTCGTTTATCCGTACGACACCACACCTTTCGTGAAGATCTCAATCCATGAAGTGGTGAAGACGCTGTTTGAAGCGATCGTTCTCGTGTTCCTGGTGATGTACTTGTTCCTGCAAAACCTGCGGGCGACCCTTATTCCGACTATTGCCGTGCCCGTGGTGCTACTGGGTACCTTTGCAGTACTGGCTGCGTTTGGTTTCTCCATTAACACCCTGACGATGTTCGGGATGGTATTGGCGATAGGTTTGCTCGTCGATGATGCCATCGTGGTGGTTGAGAACGTAGAACGCGTCATGGTTGAGGACAAGCTGCCGCCAAAAGAGGCGACCCAGAAGTCGATGGAGCAAATCCAGGGCGCTCTGGTGGGCATTGCCATGGTGCTTTCAGCGGTGTTTATTCCGATGGCATTTTTTGGAGGTTCAACCGGGGCTATCTATCGCCAGTTCTCGCTAACCATTGTCTCCGCGATGGCCTTATCGGTGCTGGTGGCGTTGATATTAACGCCTGCTTTATGTGCAACGCTGCTCAAACCGGTTTCCAGCGACCATCATGAAAAGAAAGGTGGATTCTTCGGCTGGTTTAACGCGCTTTTTGATAAGAGCGTGGAGCACTACAGCAACAGCGTGAGCGGCATTTTACGTAAGACCGGACGCTATCTGCTGGTTTACGTCATCATCGTCGGCGGCATGGCAGTACTGTTCCTGCGCCTGCCTTCCTCCTTCCTGCCGGAAGAGGATCAGGGGGTGTTTATGACGATGGTTCAGCTGCCGGCAGGGGCGACGCAGATGCGTACCCAGCAGGTACTCGATCAGGTTCAGGACTATTATCTGACGAAAGAGAAAGCGAACGTTGAATCGGTCTTTACCGTAAACGGATTTAGCTTTAGCGGGCAGGGGCAGAACTCCGGTATCGCTTTCGTCAGCCTGAAGCCATGGGAAGAACGCCCGGGCAAGGAAAACGGCGTTGAGGCGATTGTCAGCCGCGCAACGAAAGCGTTTAGCCAGATCAAAGATGGTCTTGTATTTCCGTTTAACCTCCCTGCCATTATTGAACTGGGTACCGCAACAGGCTTTGACTTTGAACTGATTGACCAGGCAAACCTGGGACATACGCAGCTCACGCAGGCACGTAACCAACTGCTTGGCATGGTAAGGGAACATCCTGACTTACTGGTCCGCGTGCGTCCTAACGGACTGGAAGATACGCCACAGTACAAACTGGATGTCGACCAGGAGAAGGCCCAGGCGCTGGGTGTGAGCATATCTGATGTCAATCAGACCATCTCAACAGCATTGGGTGGCACTTATGTGAACGACTTTATCGATCATGGACGCGTGAAAAAAGTTTATGTCCAGGCTGATGCTCGCTTCCGTATGTTACCAGGAGATATTAACGACCTGTATGTGCGTAGTGCTAACGGCGAAATGGTGCCTTTCTCTGCCTTTAGCAGCTCTCACTGGGTGTACGGCTCACCTCGTCTGGAACGTTACAATGGGATGCCATCAATGGAGATCCTCGGTGAGTCTGCGCCAGGCAAAAGTACCGGTGAGGCAATGGAGATGATGGAAAGCCTTGC
Source organism: Enterobacter cloacae complex sp. IR5428 (assembly GCF_049238585.1). Lineage (NCBI taxonomy): Bacteria > Pseudomonadati > Pseudomonadota > Gammaproteobacteria > Enterobacterales > Enterobacteriaceae > Enterobacter > Enterobacter cloacae complex sp. IR5428. The sequence goes on from NZ_JBMKHV010000021.1 coordinate 43,425, forward strand.
GTCGAAACTGCCTTCCGGAATTGGCTACGACTGGACGGGGATGTCTTATCAGGAACGTCTTTCCGGAAATCAGGCTCCAGCACTGTATGCCATTTCACTGATTGTGGTGTTCCTGTGTCTGGCGGCTCTCTATGAAAGCTGGTCAATTCTATTCTCGGTCATGCTGGTTGTGCCCCTGGGGGTGATCGGCGCGCTTCTGGCTGCATCAATACGTGGGCTGAACAATGACGTTTACTTCCAGGTTGGTCTGCTTACGACAATTGGTTTATCAGCCAAAAACGCCATACTGATCGTTGAGTTCGCCAAGGATCTTATGGATAAAGAAGGCAAAGGGATTATTGAAGCCACGCTGGAAGCCTCACGTATGCGTCTGCGCCCTATCCTGATGACCTCTCTGGCATTTATCCTTGGTGTTATGCCTCTGGTCATCAGTAGTGGCGCAGGTAGTGGGGCACAAAACGCTGTCGGGACGGGCGTGATGGGCGGGATGCTGTCAGCCACTCTGCTGGCCATTTTCTTTGTTCCTGTTTTCTTCGTTGTTGTCCGGCGACGGTTTACAAAGCATAAGGATTAATGAAAATCATAAAGGCACCTCTGGTGCCTTTTTTATTTCCTGTCAGCATTCTAATAAAAAGACATCTCTTCACATTTCCTCCATAAATAATCAACGCCCCTCTTTTTTCTCCATGATTTTTACAATCCACACAATTTGAGATTATTCCCCGTGCTGTATGGTATTAGTGCGGTGGTAAAATAATCATCAATTCGTAAATTGCCGCATCGGCTCTTAAGCGAATAAGCGATCATATTGAGGTAACATCATGAAAAGATTCCTTTCCGTTGCACTTCTCGCTGCGCTGCTTGCTGGTTGCGCGCACGACTCTCCCTGTGTACCGGTATACGACGATCAGGGGCGACTGGTTCACACCAATACCTGTATGAAGGGGACTACCCAGGATAACTGGGAAACAGCAGGTGCGATTGCCGGTGGCGCCGCAGCAATAGCTGGCCTGACTCTCGGTATTGTCGCCCTGACTAAATAATACTTTTAAAAGCGCGGCCATCGCCGCGCTTTTATTTTATCTAATCAAAGGGATGTATATTTCCCCTCTCAGATATCATCAGATAATTTTTAGATTCAGTATCCTGTTTTTTTTATAGCCCTATTTCCTTACCTATACAACCTCAGTCTGAATCACTGAATTGATTTAACGCTGCTGCGAGTAAGCATTATGCATTCCGTGAATTCATTTATAGCTGGGTTAAGACGCTTTAATACGTCAGTAAGGTATTAACGGCACTCGTTGGAATATCTGATAAGGAAATTGGTTTAGCTGAGGGCATAACGCAAAAAGGCCATCCTTTCGGATGGCCTTTCTACTTGTTTGATGTCTGGCAGTTCCCTACTCTCACATGGGGAGACCCCACACTACCATCGGCGCTACGGCGTTTCACTTCTGAGTTCGGCATGGGGTCAGGTGGGACCACCGCGCTAAAGCCGCCAGACAAATTCTTTTACTTCTTGCCGAACTTTAACCTAAGTATAAAGTGGTGCTGATACCCAGAGTCGAACTGGGGACCTCACCCTTACCAAGGGTGCGCTCTACCAACTGAGCCATATCAGCACGCTAAATTTGATGCCTGGCAGTTCCCTACTCTCACATGGGGAGACCCCACACTACCATCGGCGCTACGGCGTTTCACTTCTGAGTTCGGCATGGGGTCAGGTGGGACCACCGCGCTAAAGCCGCCAGGCAAAT
>NZ_JBMKHV010000022.1:0-41264 GCF_049238585.1 Enterobacter cloacae complex sp. IR5428
AAGGTATTGAGGTGATGCGTGCACTACGCAAAGGCCAGGCCTCAGCATTTTATTATGGTGATCCCCTGGGCGAAATGCGCCTGGTAAGCAGAGTTTTTGAAATGTAAGGCCTTTGAATAAGACAAAAGGCTGCCTCATCGCTAACTTTGCAACAGTGCCACAATGTGCGTAATGACCCCCCTGACCTCCAACCCGTCCTCATCGTCATCAGGTATAGCCCTGAAGTTATCCAGCTTATCGAGTTCCTGGAGACACCGCTTGGGGTGTAGTCGCAATCGCATGATCCTGAATTCTTGTTCCAGGACACAGAGCACCAAAGACCCGTCAACGGGCGTGCCCCCAAAATCTACTATGAGCAGCGCACCAGGCTTTATCCCTTCCCGGAAAGAGTAGGTATCACTTCGAAAAAAGAATACTCCCGGCGCTCCTGTATTACAGTGCTGATCGAGTGACAGCCTGTTTTCCTGGTAGTCGGTTGCTGGCGATGGAAAACCCATTTTTAACGGCCTCCGTTGGGGTTAAAAAGCATGAATGTCCGGTTCTCTCCTTCCTGAGTGGAAATGTCTTTAAAAACGGTCACGTAGGTTTCAATCCACTGATTTGCTTGGCGACAACTCCAGTGAAAATTAATCAGCGCAAGCTGGCTGACAAAGGCTTCTGTCGTAACTGTCTGACGACCGTTCGGCTCACGCTTAATGCTCGCACGCCAGGCTGAGTCAATTTCATAGTGTCTAGGCATGAAAAACCTCCGATCAATATAGCTGTATGCATATGGGTCTTCCCTTGTTGTGGTGGCTGAAGGCATGATAATGGTGTATTTAATCGCCAGAGGTCACCGCCATGGACGAAAAGTCCCTCTACGCTCATATTCTCAACCTGTCCGATCCGTGGCAGGTAAAGTCCCTTTCTCTCGATGAAAATGCCGGTTCTGTTACTGTCACTATTGAGATCGCTGAAAACACCCGGCTAGCCTGTCCGACCTGCGGTAAATCCTGTTCTGTTCACGATCACCGTCATCGTAAATGGCGCCATCTTGATACCTGCCAGTTCACCACTATTGTTGAAGCCGATGTTCCACGAATTATGTGTCCGGAGCATGGCTGCCTGACGTTGCCTGTTCCGTGGGCTGGCCCCGGAAGCCGGTATACGTTGCTATTCGAATCGTTCGTTCTCTCATGGCTGAAAATCAGCACCGTTGATGCTGTCAGGAAGCAACTTAAGCTCAGTTGGAATGCGGTTGACGGCATTATGACCCGGGCAGTTAAGCGAGGTCTTGCCCGGATAAAAAAGCCATTATCCGCCCGTCATATGAATGTGGATGAGGTCGCCTTTAAAAAAGGACATCGTTACATAACGGTGATCTCCGATCGCGATGGTCGGGCGCTGGCCTTAACGGATGATCGCGGCACAGAGAGTCTTGCCGGCTATCTTCGCACGCTCACTGATGGGCAGTTGCTGGCTATCAAAACGCTCTCAATGGACATGAACGCGGGCTATATAAGAGCAGCGCGTATCCACTTACCCAGTGCGGTTGAGAAAATCGCCTTTGACCGCTTCCATGTGGCGAAGCAACTGGGCGAGGTAGTTGATAAAACCCGTCAGAATGAACATCCGCACCTCCCTGTTGAAAGCCGACACCAGGCAAAAGGAACCCGCTTCCTGTGGCAGTACAGCGATAAGTGGATGACCGAATCCCGGCAGGAAAAGCTGATGTGGCTGCGTGCACAGATGAAGCTGACGAGCCAGTGCTGGGCGCTGAAAGAGCTGGCAAAGGATATCTGGAACAGGCCATGGAGCGAGGAAAGACGGAGTGACTGGCAGAGATGGTTGGCGCTGGCGGCTAACAGTGACGTTCCCATGATGAAAAATGCCGCGAAAACGATAGGAAAAAGGCTGTACGGGATCCTGAATGCGATGCGACACAGTGTCTCAAACGGAAATGCGGAGGCACTTAACAGCAAGATCAGGCTGCTGAGGATAAAAGCCAGGGGATACCGAAACCGGGAGCGCTTTAAACTGGGGGTGATGTTCCACTACGGAAAGCTGAATATGGCGTTCTGAGCCTTCCCACCATGATCGGGGAAGACCCATGCATATACAGTATAAAGAATCAGTTTTATTCTTCAACACACTGTTTATTATGTTGTAACTACTCCCTACCTTCAGGTTCATGGTTCATTTTGTTAACGGTCTGTTGCTTCACAGCTTTGCTGATAGTCGCCCGGCTACAACCCAGCACTTTTTGAATCTGGCTCCAGGAGCTGCCGCTCGCAATCAGCCTGTTTATGGCGTCATAGCGAGACTGATTAACCTGGCGGCCTTTATACTTCCCTTCCCTTTTCGCCCTGGCGATCCCCTGCTGCTGCCGTTCCCGGCGCTGTTCATAGTCTCGCCTGGCGACGGCGGCCAGCATATCCAGCAACATATCGTTTATGGCCGAAAACATTCGGCTGTCAAAATCATTGTGACCCGATGCGAGCCAGGTTGTCGGAACGTTGACGGCCACAACCCGGATATCTTTCTGCCGGATCATTTTCTTCAGTGTGTTCCAGTCCTCCCCTACCAGGCGTGAAAGCCTGTCCACATCCTCTACCAGCAAGATATCGTTTTGCTGACAATCTTTCAGGAGCCGGAACAACTCAGGGCGTTCAAGCTTAGAACCTGATTCATTTTCAATGTAGTAGTTACAGATGCTCAGGCCGCGCTCGATGGCGAAGGTATTTATCGTGTCCAGGGCGCGTGTTGCATCCTGTTCAGTCGTGGATGCGCGTAAGTAAGCTCTGACAAAGCCTTTCGGTACTGTTTGAGTCATTATAGGGAACCAGTTCATTTTGAGTTAACCAGACACACCCATACAGTACCCATTTCAGTTGGTTCAGGGAAGGCACACTCAAAAAGAACCAGCAAACAGACCCCAGCCCTATAGTGACAACGTCACACTAAAAATTTACAACATAAAGATGATGTAAAGACACACCAAGATTTACACCATAAAGCGCACATAAAGACACAGCAACATTTACCATGTAAAGACACCATAAAGATAAATATATCTTTATTTGTGCTTTACATGGTAAAGCCATTGCATTATAAAGACACTGTAAAGACAAAAGTATCTTTACGAAAAACACACCATGTAAAGACATTCATATCTTTACATGAGCTTTACAACATAAAGAGAGGGATTCTGAAATGGGTAAAATCTTGCTTGTCGTATCAGATAAAGGTGGGGTAGGCAAAAGCACCTACGTGGCTAACACAGGCTCAATGCTGGTCAACAAAGGTAAGTCGGTAATTATCCTGAAGACAGATAAAAACCACGATCTGTTGAGCTGGAACGAAAAGCGGACAGATAACGGCTTACTCACTATCCCGGTTCACGCAGCTTACGGAAACGTCAGCAACGAAATTAAGCGCCTTAGTAAGCTGTGTGAAGTTCTCATTGTCGATTGCCCCGGCCACGACAGCCAGGAGTTCCGTAGCGCCCTGACAGTATCAGATATCGTGGTGACACTGGTTAAGCCGTCCTCTGATTTCGAAAGCGAAACACTGACCAGTGTTACAGAGAAAATCCGCACCGCTCAGAAAGCTAACGCAGCTCTGGAACCGTGGGTGCTGTTCACCAGAATCAACTCAGCGAAACCCCGCCACAGAAAAGCGGCCATTGATCTGGATAAATTACTGCGTTCGGACAACATCTGGATTCAACCTCTGAAAACCCGGATATCCGAGCTGGATGTGTATGAAAGCGCCTGTAATGAAGGGGCAGGGGTACATGACGTTAGCCGGGCATCGAGCCTTTCAACAGCGAAAGCACAGATTGAACTTGTGGCACAGGAAATTGGCATTTTATAGAAATATCAACAATATTCATCGAAATCTTTACATTGTAAATACACCATAAAGATACTATGATATTTACAATTAATGCATACCGTACAAGGGGAAATTTTCATGGCTTTAAAACTAAACCGCCCGAACATCGATGAATCTCAGCAACCAGCAACAAACGCAGAAACCGCGCGTTTTATCTCCGGCGCTACCAGAGCGCCTGTAGCGGGTAAACCAAAGTTGATGAACTTCAGACTGCCAGCGTACTTTGAGGAGATCCTGGAAGCGGAGGCGCAGAGAACAGGCCAGAGCAAGACAACCGTTCTAAAGGCAGCGCTGGCCGCATTCGATAACCTGGACGAGAACCTGAAAAACCACTGGCTGCTTGAATCTGCAAAATTAGGGTAGCGTTATGGCTAAGAAAAAGAGATATGTTGTGATGGTTAGAGATAAACCAAATACAGCGGCAATCAGCGATTATTAGCCTGGTTAGTATGGTTCGCTAACAGGCATAATAAGGCCGTTGCCTATGACTGCGGAGAATGGATTGTCGAACCATCACATTGGTTAAGAATTGGAAATCCAAAATAGAAAGAAACCTAAGGAAAGAAAAATGTTCATATTCAGATATATTAAAACTCTTATTAATATCTACTTGTTATACATCCAACCGATATTGGGGATGTTCCTTATAGGTATAGGCTTATGGGGGTTCTATGCACCTGATGAGGGAACTTGTACTAATCTCAATATTGAGTTATGCGCTGTATCAGCTATTGATGTTCTGAAGCCTGCTATTTTTGTATTTTTAGGCATTATTACCGTTGCCGGATGGTACTTTACCGAACTTCAGCCGAAGCTAAGGGGGGAGGGCAAGTATATGAAGGTAAAAACAGGTGTAAAACCGGAAGATTTCGTTAAGTAAAAACCGAGCCTAAAGACGTTAACCGTGGGGGATTTATGAATAAATCATGGCTTGAACAACAGGTGCAAAATGAAAAATTAAAAAAAGTACAGGAAGAGAAAAAAGATGGCACTATCCAAAAAGGATTGTACAGGGTTCGTATAAAAGACAAATACAGGTGGGATTTGTGGGAAAATGATTTCAGAGTTGTTATTGCTTATTCGAAAGATGATGCAGAGCTAAAATTTACAGAAATGACAGGTTTTAATGAGCATTACTATATAGAAAGCATTGAAAAAATAGTGCTTTCAGATATAGAAAAAATCTTACTGGAAAACTGAAAAGATAGTTATCCAGAGGTTTAGTTAAATAATGGCGTCAGTTTTTCAACCAGTAGCAGATCGCTTAAACCGTCTAAAGAAACAACTTCTATACCAGAATCAACAAGTGAATCAACTCCACATACTTCACCGAAGCCGATAACCATAATCGGCTTTCGGTCTATCAAATCAAAAATCACCAAAGGCAATATTACACTGTTAATCGCTTCAAACTCCTGAAAAAACATTTCAGAGCCGTATTCGCTGGCAGGAAAAAGAATCTCACTTAATCTCAAACCATAAAAAATATGGTAGTGTTCTTTAAGGTTATCCTTTAAAATATTAACAGCCTTAGAATATTTTTCGTTAATAAACTCTTTAACCTGATATTTCATAACTCTCTCCAACAAGAACCGACTGTAGGTCACCGGGCAAACGTTGCGGAATGGCGTCAGAGACGTCATTTTGCGGCGTTTGCCCTATCCTGCATCGCAGTGAAAAGAACTCGCCTCGTGCGCTATGATTAACCGATGATAAAAGGCTGAAAGAAGCACTGCAAGCCGACTGGATAACATTGTTGCTTCACGGCTGATCATCATTGGTTGCCTCAGTGCTAGTGTGCTTTGCATCAGGAACCAGAAGACGATACCACGGCATTTTTTTGTTAAGCAGCTCCATCAGGGGAGTGGCAAACAAACTCAATCCCCACAGCGTTACGATTACTGGAATCGTGAAATTTTGCGGCGTCCAGAACTGGCGCTCAAGGTGGAACCATGTAACAACACAGAGCATTCCACCAATCCAGAAAATAGCTTTACTGAAAGCCCCCAGGACTGCCAGAGAAATAACAGAGACTAAATGCAGTGCGCCAGCCGTAGCAAGACGTAGATAAAACCAGAACCATTTAGCGTGCCGGATAACCGGGTTACCGTTCGTTTCTCGCAATCGTTTTTTACGTTCCCGGATGATTTCTTTTTTCAGCTTACTTCGTTCGGCTCCCTGCGGAAACTCATATATTTTAGCCATGTTTTGCCTCACTTATTCTTTTTTGGTGGAACGACTTTGTCAAACTCCTCTAAAAATGCCATATCATCTTCCGAAAAGGATGAGGATTTTTCATTTATACTAAACTCAAATCTAAGCATGTGAGCCATTCTCCCTTTTTTCCCAACAACAGAGAAAGATAACTGATTTATTTCCGTTTTCTCAATTATCTCATTAATGCTTTTATTGATAACATCACGAACAAAAAATGAGTATTTAGGATACTTATATTTCTTCTCCCCTTCCTCAATAGTATAAAGTCCCATTTCCTCTTTTAAATCATCCACGGATATATCAAAAGATTTTTTTGAACTATTCTGACTGTAATATTTCCTAATGACTTGATAAAGGTTTGTTGAGTTTACACTGTTCAACAACACAACTGATTTCAATACCTGAGTGGTATATCTATTTTCAGAACCAATCAACTTAGAAAAATATCGCTTAGCTGTATTTGTGAATTTTATCCGTACAGTTGCAAGATGATCGTAATAGGCACAGAATTCTGTTAAGTTTAAATCCAAGCGATCAGGTATTTTATTCTTAGATGATAGTATCCCAAGTTCATCAGCCAAATTTTTTAAATCATCTCTGTTTAAAACTAACGTAGTTGAAGAAAGAACTTTAGCTCCCTCTTTCAGAGCTGCATAAGAGGCATATTTATCTAAAGAAGTAGCTTTTGAAAAAAAGTCAGCATCAACCTCCAAAATATCATCATCTAACATTTCCTTTGTATCAATCTGGCAAAGAGCCAGAAAAAGCACTCTTTTTGCTGAAAGGGAAAGGGATGCAAGAGTTACCCCAACTTCATTTCTATGTCTAACTTTCGTTAATCCCGTTACTGTCTTCACGATAAGCCTCATATAACCTTTCCTATGTAGGCAAATCATAACCCCACAAAGGTTGTAATTCAAGACAACAATACAACCTTTAATTAAAAAACCTCTCACCTTTAGATATGAAGATCTGAGGATCTTCATATCTAAAGATAGCAACAACCGCATGTTTCACTTGATGTTCAGTCAAACTGTGGAAACCGTTAAAAATCTTCTCACCTTACGTGAAAAATCCTCTCATCTTTAGTGAAAAATCTAACTACCTTAACTTAAAAATCTTCTCACCTTACGTGAAAAATCCTCTCACCTTACGTGAAAAATCCTCTCACCTTTAGCAATTTTTTTCCATAATTTTCAGGTAATTGAAGCGAGCTAAGTTTTTAAGTTTTTAAGATCAAGAAGAAAATATAAGGCTTTTAATGCACAGCGTCTGTGGATAACTCAGCATAAATCCAGAGGATAGATCCGTCTGGCCTCCCTGAGCACTGCACCACCAAAAATTGAGCAAATATTAACCTTAGCGCGTAAGTGCTCTATTGAAACCCCGTGGAAATTCCGCTTCCTCGCTCACTCGCGGGCTTCGCCCTGTCGTTCGGCTGCGGCGAGCGGTGTAATCTCTCTAAAAGATCCAGACGGGATCCTTTTCCGATCCAATTCTTAAATGCTCTCAAAAGCCCTCAGAGGCGTTTTAACCGCTTTAACCCGGTCATGGTTCAACGGAGCGGGTAAAATGCGCTTAGAACGTCATACAGCTCGTTTTTAACCTGATCCCTAATCAGGGGGTATAACAGAGGCGGCCAAAAAATCCGGCCTTGCTCGTCAGAGTATCTACCGCGCATTATCCCCGAACGGAAACCCGACCATCACAACACTTGCACAGCTTGCAGCAGTAGCCGGGTTACAGTTCACTCTCAGTAAGCCCAACCACTAACCTTTCAGACAAGCCCCTCATACCGGGGGGATTATTTCTTACGCCAGCAAAATTTCACGACCGGCGAGGATGGCCAAGTGTTTTTTGCTGGCAATTTTCGTGCAGCAGCTGGCGCCCGGATTCATTTTTTGCTGTCAGGCATCAATCGGTTTCAGCAACCCGCCCCGTAATTCGCTGCTAACGCATCTCATAACGCGCAGATACAGCGCCCCGCGCCAGTGTTTCACACTGACCCGGCGTACCGTTCGCAAGCTCACGCGCTAACTGCGACAGGCTAAACATCGTCTGATAGTCAGAAATTGGCCTGGCAGGGGTGAGGGGGGTTATCGCTCTCATTCGGGCTTGTTGGTTCGCCAGTCCTGGCGAACGTCTCCGGCGCGATGTTACGACAGCGCATTATGTAACTACAGTTCGCGCCTCTTTCGGAAATCCCTTCATGCGCGGTAAAGCAATATACATCTTTATGTAATCTTTACAATGTAAAGCATTAAAAATGATTCCATAACCATCATTTGATGGTATAATGAATTTGTTGGTTGGGAATGGTTCCCTGCCAGATTCCAGAAGCCCACACGGGCGGGAGCGAAAAATGAATATTCAGGAAGCATTAAACGTTTTTGGTTTATCCGGTGATCTGACTGAAAAGGACATCAAGGCGGCATACAAAAAAGCGGCTTTAAAATATCATCCAGACCGCAATCCATTGGGTGCCGAGCTGATGAAAGCAGTAAATGCTGCGTTTGATTTTCTCATGGCTAACATTGATAAAATCAATCAGTTTCAAAGCACTGATGAAAACGCACGTTACAACTACGGTGAAGATCTGGAAAAAGTTCTGAATACGCTTTCCGGCCTTACAGGGATTGTCTATGAAGTTATTGGTAATTGGGTCTGGATTAGCGGAGAAACTAAAGAACACAAAGACATTTTAAAGGAAATGGGCTGTAAGTGGGCATCTAAGAAAAAACAATGGTTTTACCGTCCTGAAGAACACAAAAGCCGCTGGAACCGTAAAGAACACAGCATTGAAGAAATTCGTGAAATGTATGGTACAGCGGGTAAACGTAAGGCGTCAGGCTGGACACGTGTAGAAGCAAGCGCATAACCGGAATGGGGGCGAAAGCCCCCTAGAACATGGCAAAGATTGATTCGGAGACACGTTGATGAAAAACAAGACCATAACGGAAGCGGAGCTGATAAACATTTTTGAAAGTTACGGAGCCTACATTTGCCCGGATGAGATCGAAGTTACAGCCAAAGAATGCAATGAAAATGGTTCAGTCTTGCACCGTGGCTTAAACGCAGAAGGATGGGCGCATCTTTTTGCGAAGGAAGAAGCATATCAGCAGGAATGCGAAGCCCAGGAAGCTGCAAGTGATGATGGACACTTTGATGAATAGTCTTAAAACTGCCGTAATTCGATTTACGGCTTTTTTATTGAGTTCAAAAGGCTGAATCGATGAAAGAACAGAAAAATTTCTTTGAACGGTATAAACCGGTGTTTGAAATCGTTTGTCGAATCCTGGGGAACGGCTGGCGTGTAAATCTGCTCGATGATTGCCAGTACAGGATTAAGCTAACCTCACCTGATTTTAAAAATTACTCTATACATATTCGAATGGAGAAAGGAAGGTTAGTTATCATTGGAAGCGTAGATAGTCGCAGCTGGAGAAGTCCTTACCATACTTGCACAGTATCGCCAGAGCGTAACCCTGTAGAAATCGCCGCCGATATTGAAAAGAAAATCCTGTCGGATGCTTTAGATAATGTAGATATGGCGCGAGAGTATGAACAACAGTTACAGCAAAAACGCGAGAAAAAACTGATCCTGAAAGGAATGCTATCTCGTTTAGTGCATCTTGAAAGCTGGCATGGGACATTGACCGGGTTTAAAGTTGAGAATGGGTTAGATGGTAACGTATCAGAACGGGGCGACGGATATGAAATGGTAATTCGTGGCCTGAGTGTAGATCAGCTCATAAAGGTAGCGGGGTTTATTAAACAGCTATGAGGCAAAAAATGAATGAAGTCCTGAGCGACAGGAAAAACAAAGGTAATGTAACATACAGGATTGTTGTGTCTGAAGATGCAACACGTTTGTTTATTGAACTTGAAAAACTGATGAAGGTACGCTCTAAAGAAGCGGATAAAAAAACAACTAAAAAGATTGTTTTCCAAAAATCATTTTATTACGAAGAATTCTCGAACGTTAAAGATGAAATTGATGATCCAATTTTATTGAAATTCTATACAGATACTATTGTGAAGGTACAAAATCATGAGTTTTAAGCCAACACCTGAAGAGGTGAAACAAGCACGTATTAAAGCTGGCTTTACGCAGCAGGAAGCCGCTGAACGGTTTGGTTTTACGTTATCAGCCTGGCAAGCCAAAGAAACATCCGGTAAAACGTCTCGTGGTTTAGCCGCTGGTACGTATGAATTACTTTTGCTCCTGGCTGATGAACATCCAGATTACCAGCTCGTTAAGAGAGAAAAAAATCAGGATAAAGTGACTAAATAAATTGCATTACCATCATATGATGGTATAATTTATTTGTAGGTCGGGAATAGTTCCTTACCATGATCCAGTAGCCCAAACGGGCGGGAGACTAAAATGAACACGTATGTTATCACTTTCCAGGCTTTAAACACTAAGAAAGAAAAAATCACCTGCTCTGCTTTTGTCCATTCAGAAACTCTCTTCCTTGCCGTTCATTCTTTCGAAGATAAAAATCGCGGTCGTGGTTATGTTATCACGTCTGTTAGTGAATTGTTGTCCGAGGAACTGACGGCGAAAAATTCCCTCAAGAAAAATATTAACTTTTGGTTTAATGAGTGTGGTTTAAGTAAATCTGAGGTTATAAACGAAGTAATTAACTGGAAGAATTTCGCATATACCCTTAAAGAACTGGAGGAAGCCAAAAATGAAGCGATAAGAGAACTGCGGAGTTAATCAATTAGGGGTGGTATCAGGTTGTGGAGGCAACCTGATACCGTGACACTCAATTCCCTCGCGAGGAATATAAAATGTCGGAACGCATGTTATCAGCAATACAGACTGTTGAAAAGGGTGGGCGTCCGGTTTTTCCCTTGATGCCATTCTCTGCTTTTCCTGAGTACATGGCATTACTCAGAAAAGCCCTGGAAAAGAAAGAAACAAAAGCACTGATAGAAAAACAGGAGGTGCTATGAAAAAACAGGAGTTTTTAGATTTTATCAGTGCAGAACAGAGGCGGGGAGCTGTCCGGTTTTCGCTGGGATTTAACAGCAAAGGGGAAATTGTATTGCACTGGACTAACGAGGCCGGGTTAAGAGTCTGGAGTATACTAAGCGGTAACAGGGGAAAAAGTCCCAGCCGGGCAAACCGGGAAAGAATGAGTAACCTCCGCCGCTGGCTCCATGATGCCCGGCAGGGCATGGAAGGCGACACACCAGAGGCAGAATAAAATTCCCGTTCCTGAATCGCCGAAGCCCTCCCGTTTACGGGAGGTGCTTTTTTTGTATATTCCGTAAAACAGCGCTCGCGCCCCCTGCCAGGCCATTCGCGTAGCGAATTTATTTCCGCCCAAGTTAGCCGCGAATCCGTTGTCTCCGGTCGCAGACGCACCAGATCACAGCCACGATAGCCTTTCATTTTTTGCATTTCGATGGACGCTGAAGCACAATTTATGTGTGGAGGTAGTTCACTGCGATGCAGGATAGGGCAAACGCCGCAAAATGACGTCTCTGACGCCATTCCGCAACGTTTGCCCGGTGACCTACAGTCGGTTCTTGTTGGAGAGTTTTATGAAAAAAGTTCAATTCAGGATTGAAGAAAGCCAACATGATGATCTACTTGATTGTCTTAAAACACTTTATCCAGATGAACCGGGTTTAACCGTGGCAAAAGGAATGAAGCTGCTTGCCAATGCTTTACTGAAAAGCAAGGTTAAAAATGAAGATGTTAATGTGTCAAAAGACAATGATGATTTTATCAAAACCACAATGTATTTGACAGGGAAACAAAGAACTTTAATAGAGAAAGCGGCTCATCGTCATGGCTGGAATTTATCCAGAGAATGTCGTTATCGAATCCAGACGACACTTGAAAATGAACTTGATTTTTTCGATCAGGAACTTCTGGTGATGAATCGTTGCCGTAATGCAATAGATAAAATAGGGCGAAACTTTCATTATATTATCGTTAATGATAATGCCAGAGTACTTGATAAAGATGGGTTCTATCAGGACGCTGAGCGGTTGAGTTCAGAGATAATGAGTCTCAAAAGTGAGTTTGAAAACTACATTATGTTATGCAAAGGGCGAACTGTTTCTAACAAGGTTGAGGTGTAATCATGGGCGTTTATGTTGACAAGGAATTCAGGGTTAAGCGTAAGTCCTCTGAAGCTGGCCGCAAGTCTGCTTTCGCCCATAAAGTTAAAAATGGTGGTAAAAACTATCAACGCAACGTTCAGGAACGTATCAACCGCAAGGGTGCCAGTAAGGAGGTTGTTGTCAAAATCTCAGGAGGTGCGATTACCCGGCAGGGAGTTCGAAACAGTATTGACTATATGAGCCGGGAGTCAGAGCTGCCAGTGATGAGTGAAAGCGGTCAGGTATGGAAAGGTGATGAGATTCAGGAGGCTAAAGAGCACATGATAGATCGTGCTAATGACCCTCAAAATGTTTTCGATGATAAAGGTAAGGAAAATAAAAAAGTAACCCAAAATATTGTGTTTTCACCGCCTGTATCAGCAAAGGTAAAACCTGAAGATCTGCTTGAGTCTGTCAGGAAAACGATGAACAAGAAGTACCCAAATCATCGTTTTGTGCTTGGCTATCATAACGACAAAAAAGAACATCCACACGTGCATGTCGTTTTTCGTATTCGTGATAATGACGGTAAACGAGCTGATATCAGGAAAAAAGATTTACGGGAAATTCGTACAGGTTTTTGTGAAGAGCTGAAGATGAAGGGCTATGACGTTAAAGCCACTCATAAGCAGCAGCATGGACTTAACCAGTCTATTAAAGATGCGCACAAAACAGCGCCAAAACGACAGAAGGGCGTTTATGAGGTTGTTGATGTTGGCTACGACCATTATCAGAACGATAAAACCAAACCAAAGCAGCATTTCATAAAGCTTAAGACACTGAACAAGGGCGTGGAGAAAACATATTGGGGGGCTGATTTTGGTGAGTTAACCACTCGCGAGAACGTTAAGAAAGGTGATCTTGTTAAGCTGAAGAAGTTAGGACAAAAGGAGGTGAAAATCCCTGCACTTGATAAGAACGGTGTACAGCATGGCTGGAAGACTGCACACAGGAATGAGTGGCAGCTAGAGAACCTGGGGGTTAAGGGCATAGACAGAATCTCTTCATCCAGTAAAGAGCTGGTGCTGAACAGCGCGGAGATGATTAAGAAACAGCAACTCCAGATGAGAAATTTCTCGCAAATAAAACAGTCGATGATTCAAAGCGAACAGAAAGTGAAAATCGGAATTCGTTTAGGATAATTCATACTCTCCGGTAACTTATTGATTAAGATCGATTTATTTATCTTGTTAGCAGAGTTTTTGTAAAAAGTAACTAGCGGTAAAAAATTTAGTTAACTTGACTATAAAATAAGCGCATGGTGATCAATCGATCTGCTTTTTTGTTATCAAATAGCATATGTATCTAGATATAAATAAAATACAAGCACAAACAAAATGAAATGTGTCGTAAATGCGATCTAAAGATCTGCTTGTGTGGTTGAACGCAGCACATGTAGCTGATAAAGTTTTTATGAGATGTAAATTTGTCCTTTTGTTTTTTTTCTCTGATTCGGGGTCATCCGAGTCGAGAGAGCGCCTGAAAGGAAAAACTATGGAATGGTATGTTTTGCAATTCACCACTACGAGATTTGCAGCAGTTTTTGCTCATCTCGAACGCCTGAACTTCTCTTACTTCTGTCCTATGGAGACTGAAAGGTATCGTCGCCCGGATAAGATAATTTCATATCGAGAAAGACGTTTGCCGCTTTTTCCCGGTTATCTTTTTATCCAGGCAGATTTTGAAGAGGTTCATTCCACTACAATAACTGCTATCCCTTACGTACAACGCTTTATCTCATTTGGCGGTGAGCCTTTACCTGTACCAGAAGATGTGATGGCGGAGCTTTTGTACAGACAATCACATACAACAGCTCAGGCAAATCTTTTAAGGAAATCAATTCCACACGATTTTGCTGAAATTCTACTCATGGATAATCCGCAGCAAAGAAGTATGGCTTTCATCCACTACATCACAGAGAGAAGCTTAACCCACAAAATGAAACGGAAGAAAAATGACTGCTACCCGAAAAAAAACCGCAACGAGACGCAAGCCCCAACGTAATACACTCTACCTGCCCTCAGCTTCTCGTGAGGAACTGGATAAAATTGCTCTGGAGATTGGCTATCGCAGGGGGCGACGTATTTCAAGCTCTGGTGTTGTCCAGTACCTCATAAAAAAATATTCCAGCCAGGCTATTGAGGAGCTGATAAACGAAGACGATGAAGACGATGACGACTTCGATGACTAACCATTCAGTCTAAACTTTCCGCGCTGTTCTGGCCGGGAGAAAATCATGTTATCTACTACTGCTTTTGCGGCGCTTGCTTTGCAATGCGCGGCCAGCGTTCATCCCGATACTGCGCATGAAGTTGCAAGGGTTGAATCTGGTTTTAACCCATATGCTATTGCCGAGATAATACCGAAGGTTGAACGTAAGCCCGGTGACAAAGGCGTAGTGTCCTACTTTCCCAAAACTAAGGAGGCTGCACTCCAGATCGTAAATCAAATTGAATCACGAAATCATCGTTACTCAGTCGGTCTTATGCAAATAACGAGTACGAATTTTGCAAACTTCAATACAACCGCTGAGAAAATGTTTGACCCCTGCGAAAATCTCAAGGTTTCAGAGCAAATTTTGGTGGATTGTTATAAACGTGGTGGCGATATTTTACGTGGCCTGAGTTGCTATTATTCCGGCAATCCAGAAACAGGAACTAAACCTGAATCAGATTTTAATAACACCAGTTATATACAGCGCATAGGGTTTAATCCGCCTGATAACAAAAAAAACTGGGTGGTTCCTTCAGTTAAAGATGCAATCAGAAAGGAGAATGTAACACAGAGTATCAAACCTAAAGAAGTTACCGTATATCCCCAATATGCCATGCGTGGCACTGTTTTAGATGAAAAGGAAACAAACGATGTTAAAACTCAATAAACGTTATTTAACTCTTTCTGTATTTATGGCTGCATTGATGCTTTGTGTAGCAGAACCCGCCTTTGCTGATGATGTATCCACTAAAACAACTGGCTTCTTGCAGAAGATTATCGATTTTCTGACGGATATCCGTAAGCCAGCAATCACCATCATTGCGCTGGTAATTGGTTATATCGCTATCTTCTCACGCCAGCATGCAGCGTGGATTACGCCTTTAATTATCGGGATTATCATCTTTATTGTTGCGCCATATCTGCCTGACTGGTTAGCGTAATATGTAATAAAAGGGGGCGTAAAAATGAGTACCGTTTTTAAAGGGCTGACACGCCCCGCTTTGATTAGGGGGCTGGGCGTTCCACTCTACCCCTTTCTTGGAATGTGCGTTATCTGCGTTTTGCTTGGTGTCTGGATTCATGAGGCTATGTATGCCCTCATCCTCCCTGGCTGGTATGCCATCAAGCGAGTTACGAAGATAGATGAACGCTTTTTTGACCTGCTTTATCTGCGAATGCAAATCAAAGGTAATCCTCTGGCAAACAAGCGCTTCAATGCCGTCCATTATGCGGGGAGTTCGTACGACGCAGTCGATATATCGAAAGTGGACAATTTTATGAAGCTTAAAGACCAGTCTTCTCTTGAAGAGTTAATCCCGTATTCATCACACATCACTGATAACCTCATTGTTACCAGAAACCATGATCTACTGGCGACCTGGCAGATTGACGGAGCTTATTTTGAATGTGTAGATGAAGCGGATCTAGCCTTGCTTACTGACCAGCTCAATACGCTGATACGTAGTTTTGATGGGAAACCCGTTACCTTTTATACGCATCGTATTCGGGTTAGAAAAGAAGTGCGACCTGTATTTGACAGCAAGATCCCATTCGTCAACAGAGTGATGAACGATTATTACGAATCGCTTTCGGCGGCTGAGTATTTTGAAAACAAATTATACTTAACCGTATGCTATAAACCGTTCAGCGCTGAAGATAAAGTGACGCATTTTCTTTCAAGGAAAAAGGGTAATAAAAATATCTTCGAAGAACCCATTAATGATATGAATGAAATATGTGGCAGATTGAGCACCTATCTCTCCCGGTTTCATTCCCGTCGTCTTGGGTTATATGAAGAAAATAATATAGTTTATTCAGAACAGCTTACGCTGTTCCAGAAACTGCTATCCGGGCGCTGGCAGAAAGTCAGAGTCACCAATAGTCCGTTTTATACATACCTGGGTGGTAAAGACCTGTTCTTTGGTAACGATGCTGGACAAATCACTGCCTCTGACCATGCCCGGTACTTTCGTTGCATCGAGATCAAGGACTACTTTCAGGAAACGGATGCCGGAATTTTTGATGCACTGATGTATCTCCCGGTTGAGTATGTACAGACTTCCTCTTTAACTCCGATAGACAAGCAGTCTGCAATCAAGGCGCTGGATGATCAGATCGACAAACTCGAAATGACCGATGATGCCGCTAAATCCTTGCTCGCTGATTTGAAAGTTGGTCTCGATATGGTCTCCAGCGGCTATATTTCTTTCGGGAAAAGTCACCAGACACTGATTGTTTACGCAGATTCGCCGGAGCGTCTGGTGAAGGACACCAATATTGTAACGACGACCCTGGAGGATTTAGGGCTGATCGTAACCTATTCAACCTTGAGTCTTGGCGCAGCGTATTTTGCTCAGTTACCTGGTAACTACACGTTACGGCCACGCCTGAGTTCTATCAGCAGTCTGAACTTTGCCGAAATGGAAAGCTTCCATAATTTCTTTACGGGCAAGGAGAAAGGAAATACCTGGGGTAACAACCTTATCACCCTGGGCGGCTCAGGAAATGATATTTATAACCTGAACTATCACATGACTACCGAGCATCAAAATTACTTCGGTAAAAACCCCACGCTGGGGCATACCGAAATTCTTGGTACGTCAAACGTGGGTAAAACGGTAGTGATGATGACTAAGGCTTTCGCCGCCCAGCAGTTCGGAACGCCGGAGTCTTTTCCACCTGAGAGGAAATTAAAGAAGTTAACTACAGTATTTTTCGACAAAGATCGGGCAGCGGAACCCGGTATACGTTCAATGGGAGGTGCTTACTTTCGGGTGAAAGAAGGAGAGCCGACTGGCTGGAACCCTGCGGCTTTGCCACCAACCAAACGAAATATTTCCTTTATGAAAGACCTGGTGAGGCTACTTTGTACGCTTAACAGTGAGCCGCTTGATGATTACCAGAACCGCCTGATTTCTGATGCCGTTGAGCGCCTGATGCAGAGGTCAAACCGCTCTTATCCGATCAGTAAGTTGCGACCACTCATTCTGGAGCCTGATGATACTGAAACCCGGCGGCATGGGCTTAAAGCACGCCTGAATGCCTGGGTGCAGGGAGGGGAATTTGGCTGGGTGTTTGATAACCCGGACGATACGTTTGATGTGGACAACCTGGACGTTTTCGGTATAGACGGAACGGAGTTTCTGGATAACAAAGTACTTTCCAGCGCCGCTTCATTCTATCTCATCTACCGTGTCACCATGCTGGCTGATGGCCGCCGACTCCTTATCTACATGGATGAGTTCTGGCAATGGATTAACAACGAAGCGTTCAGAGATTTTGTTTATAACAAACTCAAAACCGCGCGTAAGCTGGATATGGTGCTTGTCGTAGCGACACAATCGCCGGATGAACTAATTAAATCACCTATCGCGGCTGCCGTTCGTGAGCAGTGCGCAACACATATTTATCTGGCGAACCCCAAAGCGAAACGTAGTGAGTACGTAGACGAGTTGGAAGTGAGAGAACTTTATTTTGACAAAATTAAAGCCATTGACCCGTTATCTCGTCAGTTCCTGGTCGTCAAAAACCCACAGAGGAAGGGGGAAAGTGATGATTTTGCGGCTTTCGCAAGACTGGATTTGGGAAAAGCGGCGTATTACCTACCGGTTCTCAGCGCATCGAAACCCCAGCTTGAACTGTTCGATGAAATCTGGAAAGAGGGTATGAAGCCGGAAGAGTGGCTTGATACCTATCTGGAACGTGCAAACCTGATTTAAGGAATCCCTATGAAAAAGCATATCGTTGCGGCACTTATCGCCTCTGTTACGGTTATTTCTGGTGCTCAGGCTGGTGTTCCCGTTGCCATTGATGCAAACCCTGAATGGGCTGTCGAAGCGCAGCGCTGGACAGAACGCCTCAAACAGTGGCAGGACACCGTGAACCACTACCAGAAACAGATTAATGCCTATAAGCAGGAGCTGCTGACCAAAACGGGCATTCGTGATGTTCAGGGACTGGTGCAGTCTGCGCAATCTGTCAGTAAGGAGCTGGAGAATATTTACGACCAGGGGAACTCCTTCATTGATGATTACATTAAGAACCCGGAAGCCACCCTGTCTGAGCAAGCCAGATCACTACTGGCCGATTATAAGGTGACAAACACCTGTAAGGGGCTGGGATATACGGGCGACCTGGTGCGGGGCTGTGAAGCCTCGTTCCTGTCCCAACTGGCGGGGATCGAGTACGGCAATAAGCTGGAAAGTAAACTGCGTGAAGATAATCAGGAAATGGCCGACCTTATCGACCAGGTGAAGAACGCCCAGGACACGAAAGCCACGCAGGACGCGACAAACGCTGTATCTCTGGCAAGCCTGAAATTTAACAAGCTCAAATTTCAGTATGAAATGTATCGCGATAAGCAGCGCGATCTTGCAGAATACAAGGAGAAAATGTTACAGGCTGCTTTCCAGGAGAAACAATTAGGGGCTGTTAATAAAGAAACTCCAGTTGTTGATTATAAGGCAGCATTTGAGCAGCAGAGTTATGAAATGAACTGAGGGGGCATTTTGAAAAAATATGGATTAGTTGCGGCGTTGGGGCTTACATTCTTTCTTACCGGGTGTGAAGAGGTTAAATCTGTAGACTGGTGGCAGTCTCACGTAGACGATGCAACGAAAAAAGTAGCTGAATGCAAAAAGTCTGGGAGTGATAGCGAAAATTGTAAAAACGCTAAGGAAGGTTTGTTTAGGTATAAGCAATTACATCCTAAGCATGTTGACTATAAAGATGCATTCAAAAATGTATTGGGTAAAGATGGAAGTTAAAAGGAGCCACTATGGCAACTTCTAGGTATTTCCAGGCCGCTCATGACGTTATTGTTAAAACTCTTGACCAGTCTTTGACTGGTCAGTTAGATAACTTTTCTTCAATAGCGTCTCAGTTGGGTAAGTATGGTATTTCCATTTATATATTGTGGTATGCTTATACCACAATAGTTGGGAAGCAAAAAACCGCAGTGCAGGATTTTTTATGGAATCTATGTCGATTCTGGTTAATTCTTGTTTTTGTCAAAAATATGGGGGGGTGGTTAGATAGTGCAACTCAGGCCATTGATGGGCTGAAGGAAACATTTGCAGGAGGTGATCCTTGGAAATGGGTTGACGAGCTTTGGGAGAAAGTTCAGCAGGTAGCTGCATATCTTATGTCCAAAGATACTTCGAAGTATGTGAAAACAGATGGGGCAATCGCATCTTTATTAACATATGCTGGAGGGATAATTGCATTATTGCTAACTTCAATAGTTTATCTCGCCGCCGAAGTTACTATTAAGATACTTACTATTACCGCGCCGTTGTTTATTATTTGTCTTTCATTTGGTTTTTTAAGGCAGATGTTTAATAGCTGGCTTCAGTTAATATTTAGCTCATGCTTCATATTCTTGTTTTGTGGACTGGCAATTAAAGCGGGAATGACGTTCCTTAATGGCATTCTGACAATCTCGATAGCTAACGCAGATGAATTAAATCTGATATCAACAGGTGCTCAGGCCGGGGTTGCAGGTGCATTTATGGCCTGGATTATCTGGCAAGCCAAAACCTATGCTTCCCAGCTCGCAGGGGTAGGTGTTGAAGGCGCGATGCAAGGGGCAGCCGCAATGGGGATTGGTGCTGGCGTGTTCGGCGCTTCCCGTATGGGGCGTAATCTGCTTGGTATGGGTAAAAATGCAGGGATTGGCGCATGGAAAGGCGTTCGCCGTCAGGATGGAGGGTTCAACCAGTCTCCTGGTGTATCCGGTAAGTTGGGGAATCTGACCGGGCAGGGCGTTAATATTGGCGCTAAGAGGCTTCGCCAGGCTGCGATAGATGCGGCGAAAAAGAAATATGGAGGTTAACCGATTTATTATTTAAATCTGTCAACTCTGAGTATTCCGCAGTAAATATTCACTCCTCTATTTAGGTTCTCACATTATGAAACTACTTATCACGGCTATCGTGACGCTTTGCCTTGTCGGATGCCAGGCGTCACATAAACAACCTCCGGTATCCGGAAAAAGCGAACCTGTTAATTCAGCAGAGGTAATGCGCAATGGGGTTTAAACTCTCAGGATTAAAACTTCCCGGTTTTAACAAGAAAAAAGAAGTAACAGACTCTTCAACTACTTTTGAAGAGAAAAATGTATTGATGCAGGAGAAAATGAACCGCATTTATAAATTCGGTGGTATTGCAGGAATTGCCGTAGGTGTGTTGTCTCTGCTGGCACTGAATGGAGCGCTACCGTTAAAGAGTACGGTTGTCGAAGCTTATCTTATTAATGGTGTCACTGGCGTTGCTGAAAGACTGACTTCTGTTAAAAAAGAAAACCTCTCTGAAAATGAAGCGCTGGCGAAATACTTCATTACTCAGTATGTGAAGCGTCGTGAAGGGTATAACTATTTCAGTCTCCAGCATGATTATGATTATGTTCTGTTATACAGCGCTGAGAATGTGGCGACGGATTACAACGCTTTAATCAACGGCAACCAGTCACCAAAGGTTATTTATAATAAAGCGGAAAAAACCGCATCTGTTCAGGATAATCCGTCCGTGATTATCAGTCCGTCATCCCGGCGCGATGATAAGGATATGGGAGCATATATCCGGTTTAAATTAACCATTCGAAATGTCGCGACAGGCCAGGATGATTATGAATACTGGAACGTCCGGTTGACCTACCGTATTGAACCACAGGTCGAAATGGCATCGGGTGACCGAAACAATAACCCGCTTAAATTCGTTGTAACGAGCTATGTACGCGATAAAGAAGTGAAAGGGTGAAAACTATGAAAATGAATAAAGGAGCGCTAATTGTGGCGCTTCTGTTGGTGTCGCACGTCTGCCATGCAGCCGTTACGCCAGCAGCCAGCCGTTTTGATCCCCGTAATCAGATTGTCAGTTATAACCCGCAAAACACGACAGTCATAAACAGTGCGGTTGGCTATACAACCACACTGGTATTTGACGAGGATGAAACGGTCATCAGTGCCAGAACCGGCTTTCCCCAGGGCTGGGAAGTGAACAAAGAAGATAACCTGGTGTATCTCGAAGTGAAGCCCGTCAAACAGACCGTACAGAAGAACAGTACCGATGACAATGGCAACCAGTCTTCAGAGGTGGTCAGTGTAGCCCTTGATCCTGAAAACGACCTGGAACGCTGGCGAACAAACCTGTTTGTTCGCACAACAAAACGTAATTACAGCATGGAGCTGAACGCCCGAACGTTCCGGCAGCCGGATAAGATCGCGTTTGTTGTTAATTACCAGTACCCGCAGGAACGCCGGAAGGAGCAAGCCGAAATCGAGAAGAAACGGATTGAGGCTCTTAACAAGCGGCAGGAGGAGCAGGCAATCAACCGTTCTCTTGAAAATGCGAAGTCGCCCAAGAACTGGGATTACTGGAAGCGGGTAGCTGACGGCAGCCAGTCAATCAGCCCGGATTATGCGTATGACGATGGCCGCTATACCTGGTTTGGCTTCAGCCCCCTGAAGAAAATCCCCAGCGTCTTTGTTATGAGCGGCGAACAGGAAACGCTGACTAACCCGGTAGTCAAAAACAGCGGTAGTTTCACCGTTGTTGGTGTTCCTGTAGACCAGCGCTTTGTTTTGCGTATGGGAAATCAGGTTGTTGGGGTTGAAAACCGGGGCTTTGGCAAAGTCCGTCTTCCGGCAGGAGATACCGTTTCCCCGAACGTTGAGAAAGAGGTGATCCAGTGAGCGAACAGGAAAATAAAATCCCGACCGCTGTAGAAATTGAACAGGCACTACGGGAACGGCATCAGAAAGAAATTGAGCAAAACGATAAAACGGATAAGGGAGATGAAGATGACGGTAAATCAGTAAAACGCCTGGGTATCGAGAAGCTTAAAAAATCGCGTAAGGGGCTGGTGATTATTGTGGCCGCTTTCCTTCTGCTGGCCGCCGGGGTGTCTGTCTACTATATCCCGTCGATTATTCGTGCAATGTCCAGCGGTGATGATAAGCCTGCCAGTAATGCGGTATCTACTGGTTCAGTAAAACGCGCGACAGGACTCAGCGATGATGTTGATCCATTCAACACCAGGGAAGAACCGGCTAAGACGGAAGAACGGAAGGAAAGCAGCGGCAAAGCGGAAACGCCACCGGAAAAAGTACAACAAAACTTCAGTCGTGCGCTGGATGTGGCCTATGGGGGGAGCAGCTCTGCTTCCTCAAATTCCGGTGGTAGCTCATCAACGGCCAGCAATACCAGGAACGAGGGGGACGGCAGTGACAAACAGGCAGAGGTTCAGCCTGTTAATGCAGGGCAACCCGCGCAGCTTTCTAAAATTACGCGCGTTCCTTATGACCCTAACCTTTTCATTCCTGAAAATACCGCGATTAAGTGCTCGCTGGACAGACGATTTATTTCTGATCTGGCTGGCAAGCTGGTCTGTACGATTAATGAGGACGTATACAGTGCAAACAGGAATGTAAAGCTAATTGAAAAGGGAACAGCCGCATATCTGATGTATAAAACGGGCACGTTCAATCATGGTCAGGGAGCCGTGTTTATCGCTGCTACGAAGCTTAGAACACGTAAGGAACCTTTCATTGATATTCCGCTGATTGATACACAGGCGGCGGGAGCGCTGGGTGAGGCCGGGGCTTCAGGCTGGATTGACACACATTTTGCAGATCGCTTTATGGGCGCGATGATGGTTGGCATGATCCCCGATGTGGCACAGGCCGCAAGTGGAGCGGCTAAAAGTAATAAAGACAATCAGACCGACTATACAGCTAACAGTCGCCAGGCTTTTGCTGATATAGCACGCGAAGCGTTTGCAAACAGCGTAAATATCCCTCCAACGCTTTATAAAAACCAGGGGGAAATCATTACTCTGATCGTTGGTCAGGATTTGGATTTCTCCAGCATCTACAAATTAAAAATGGTGGGTACCCGGAGGTAATTTGATAACGCTGGATATCAAAGAGTTTTCAATGCTGTTAGGAATAAGGGAAAGCGAAATATACCATCATATTCGTAAGGGCATACCAATAAATGGCGTTCCTTTCCCCAAACCACTGAAACAAATCAAAACGCATCGATTTAATTACGAAGAAGTCATGCGTTTTATTGAAGATCTTAAAGGAAAAGGTGAATTATGAAGGATGCAGAGAACAGACATATTGTTTATGAAATAATAGATGAATACTTCCACCACTGGCTTAATGAAGTCGATGGTTTAACTGAAATCGCGGTAAATCGGCCTGATGAACTGTTTGTTAAAGTGAGTGGGAAATGGCAGCAGCATGAATTAAAAATGGATTTTAAAGATTGTATGTCATTTGCAGGGGCAATTTCTGATTATCATGATGGTGGGTCGGTTACGCCAGAATATCCCTTACGTTCTGTTACGCTCCCCGGAGGGGAGCGTGTACAAATAGTTATTCCCCCGGCAACGGAACGGGAAACGGTGTCTATTACAATCCGTAAGCCGTCCAGTGTGTTTATCGACCATGATACCTTTGTTAAACAAGGGTTTTACTCAAGGCTAAATCAAGGGGGGAAATTCAGGGATAAAGAAGATGAATTATCTTCAATGTTTAAAGATAATTGTTTTGAACAATTTGTCCCTGAATGCCTGGTTAAGGGTAAAACGATGGTATTTTGTGCCGGAACGGGGGCGGGTAAAACCACCTTTGCAAATGCCTGTCTTCAGTACATACCCCATCATTTACGATGTATTTCAATTGAAGATACAGATGAAGCAAAGTTCAGGTTCCACAAAAATCATGTGAAATTGTATTACCCGTCAGAAGGGGAAAGTAGCACTGTCAGTTCCGCTTCTCTTTTACGTTCTGGTTTTCGTATGAACCCGGACAGAATCCTCATGACTGAGGTTCGCGGCGCGGAAGCCTGGGATTTTCTCAAAGGCTCAAGTTCCGGCCATGCAGGGAACCTTACAACCGTCCATGAGAGCACCCCTGAAGATGCTGTGCTTGGACTGGTTCAACGGTGCTATATGAACCCTGAATGTCAGAATTTGCCTTATAACATTATATTGCGGAGGGTGTTAAGCAACGTCGATGTGATTATGAGTATTAAGTACATCGATGAGGAAGATAACCGATTTGCATCGGGTATTTACTATCGTGATATTCATTTTCAGGAATACTTTGAAAAGCTGAAGGAGTGATTATGTCTCTGAAACTACCCGATAAAGGCCAGTGGGCTTTTATCGGTCTGGTTATGTGTCTTGTGACGTATTATACTGGCTCAGTTGCTGTTTACTTCCTGAACGGAAAAACGCCGCTTTATATATGGAAGAATTTTGATTCCATGCTGCTGTGGCGGATAATAACAGAGAGTAATATACGGACAGATATCAGGTTAACCGCAATCCCCTCTCTTTTATCAGGTATGGTTTCGTCTCTCATTGTGCCTGTTTTTATTATCTGGCAACTGAATAAAACGGATGTTGCTCTTTATGGTGACGCGAAGTTTGCCAGTGATAATGATTTAAGAAAATCGAAACTTCTGAAATGGGAGAAAGAAAACGATACTGATATTCTTGTAGGTGCATATAAAGGTAAATACCTGTGGTATACCGCACCAGATTTTGTATCACTTGGCGCAGGAACCCGCGCAGGTAAAGGGGCTGCAATAGGTATTCCAAACCTGCTGGTCAGGAAACATTCCCTGATTGCATTAGATCCAAAACAGGAACTGTGGAAAATCACCAGTAAGGTACGTGAAAAACTGCTGGGTAATAAGGTCTATCTTCTTGACCCTTTCAACAGTAAAACGCATCAGTTTAACCCGCTTTTCTATATTGATTTAAAAGAAGAGAGCGGGGCTAAAGACCTGCTGAAGCTGATTGAGATCCTGTTCCCGTCTTACGGTCTGACCGGAGCGGAAGCACACTTTAATAACCTCGCGGGGCAGTACTGGACGGGGCTGGCAAAATTGCTTCATTTCTTTATTAACTACGACCCCTCCTGGCTTGGTGAGTTCGGGCTTAAACCTGTTTTCTCAATTGGTTCTGTAGTCGATTTGTACAGCAACATCGACCGGGAGCTGATACTCAGTAAGCGAGAAGACCTGGAGGGAACAAAAGGACTTGATGAAAACGCGCTGTATCATCTGCGCGATGCCCTGACCAAAATCAGGGAGTATCACGAAACCGAAGACGAACAACGTTCGAGTATTGATGGTTCGTTTCGTAAGAAAATGAGTCTGTTTTATCTTCCGACTGTTCGCAAATGTACAGACGGCAATGATTTCGACCTTCGCCAGTTGCGCCGGGAAGATATCACTGTTTATGTTGGCGTTAATGCTGAAGATATGTCCCTGGCCTATGACTTCCTCAACCTGTTCTTTAACTTCGTTGTGGAAGTCACGTTACGAGAAAACCCTGACTTTGACCCGACACTGAAACATGACTGTCTGATGTTCCTGGATGAGTTTCCGTCTATTGGTTACATGCCAATCATTAAAAAAGGTTCGGGTTATATTGCCGGGTTTAAACTCAAACTTCTGACGATTTACCAGAATATCAGTCAGCTTAATGAAATCTATGGTGTTGAAGGTGCCAAAACGCTGATGAGTGCGCATCCCTGCCGGATTATCTACGCTGTCAGTGAAGAAGATGACGCTAAAAAGATTTCGGAAAAGCTGGGCTATATCACCACCAAATCGACAGGTTCAAGCAAGACAAGCGGACGCTCAACGTCGAAAAGCAGTTCAGAAAGTGAGGCGCAGCGCGCCCTTGTGCTCCCGCAGGAGCTGGGAACGCTGGATTTTAAAGAAGAATTTATCATTCTTAAAGGTGAAAACCCGGTTAAAGCTGAGAAAGCCCTCTACTTCCTCGACCCGTATTTTATGGACAGGCTGATGATGGTAAGCCCCAAACTTACCGAGTTAACCGCCTCTCTGAATAAGACTAAAAAAGTATTGGGTGTTAAAGGGCTTAAATATCCTTCTAAAGAAAAAATGCTCTCCGTCGGTGAGCTGGAGTCAGAGGTTTTACTATGAAAAAAATGTTAATGGTCAGTGTCCTTTTTCTCTCTGCCTGTTCCTCTCCGCCTGAACCACCACAGGTTGACTGGGAACAGAATCCTGAAACGGTGAATACACAATTAATGGACTGGCAACCGACATACTCAGTTATTAAATCAGACAAGGTTAATTCATCGTGGGTTAAGGTTATCCATAATTTCAGGCCTGAAAACCGCCTTTACGATGATGCTGTTTTTTATTCTGTTGCACATTCTGATTCAGTGATTGTTGAAACCAGTAACGGAACAGACTTTTTCACAGCTAAAAACTGGTTGAGGGCGAACGGTGCAAACGGTGTCATACAGTATCGTTATAAAATGAACTGTTTTTCTTGCCGGACTACCAGTGTTTATTTATCACGATAACGCCGGATTAATAAAATTCTTGTAATTTTATTGAGCCGGGGTTGAACAACCGCAGGGCGTTAGTTGCCCGTTATCCATGAGGTGTATATGAAAAAGACCGTAACCACGGCAGTGCTGCTTTGTGCGTTCGCTGCCGGAACTGCTCATGCTGAGGAAAAGGCCGACCCGAACGATCCATGTGCAATGGTGTTATGCCTTGCCGGAAAACTTGACGGAAGTAGTCCGGCAGAATGTGACCCGATGTATAAAAGTTTTATGTCAATCAGGAAAAAGAATAAACATGGTTTTTTACCCGATCACACGGCAGATGCCAGAAAGAAAAAACTAAATGAATGTCCTGCGGCTGATGCAGGTACAGTAAGTAAAATTATTTCAAGCTTTGGCCGATTGAAAAACTTTTAATTCTGTTTGATTTAATTCTGATGTGAATACGCAAGTTTCAGGTTTGAGACTGGAACTTGCGAACATTTTTTACAGGGGTGGGAGGATGAAAATTATTAACGTACCTGATGCAAGAAGTGTGAGAATTGCCGGAATTGAAATTATCGATAGTGTCAAATCGGTCGCTTCTGTTTTTACTGAAATTTTGTTGTTTATGGTCTGGTTTCCGGCAATTGTCTATGGGCTTTATCGTTTTGTTATCGTTTTGTGGGATGCTTCCTTAAAGCCGCAATCGCTCATTGAGTTTATTAATTTCATGGTTGAGTTATACAGCTATGTACTTCCTTCGTTGGCTGTTATCGCAGTGGCTTTAGTCGTCGTTTTATCCATTTTTAAAAGACTCTCAGCAATATGGGAGGGAAGAAAGCAATGAGACATTTTTTTAATGTTCTTTCCTTTGCTGTTGCCCTGTTGCCAGCTACATTGTGTGCTGCTCAGATTCAGGGGAAAGTTATTCGCGTTCTCGATGGAGATACCATCGAAGTTAAAACACTACCCGCGAAAATTGTTGTGTATGAAGTTCCGATTCGAGTCCGATTGATAAATATCGATGCACCGGAAAAAAAACAACCCTTTGGTCGCTGGTCAACCAATCAACTTAAAGCCCTGCTGGCAGGGCAATCAGTTACCGTCTCTTATACGCAAACAGATCGCTACGGGCGAGTCCTGGGACGAGTGGTGACAGCGAACGGCACTGAGGCTAACCGCCAGCAAGTGCTAAAAGGGGCTGCATGGGTTTATGACAGGTACAACACCGATAACTCATTACCGGCTCTGCAACGGGAAGCTCAGACACAGAAGCGCGGCCTGTGGGCTGACAGTAATCCCGTTCCTCCGTGGGAGTGGCGTCATAAACAAAACTGACGCGCTTCGCTTGTCCAACCCCTCCTCTGCCTGAAGAAAATCTTCAGGCAACGTCACGGTTTTTAATATACATGGTGCGCATATGGGTAAATTAACTCTGGTAGAGCAGGCTTTACGGCTCCATAAAGAATATTACGGTGAAGATAATTTTGGTACTGTCGTAAAGGATTGTGATTACTATCCTAAAGTGGCAGAGATTTTTATAAACAGAAAGAATCGTAAAATTTATTCGAATCTTGATATCGAACCCGTTGCTTCAACCGTCGTTCATACGGGAAGTAGCCCTGTTATGGCTAAAGCCGGGAGGATTAAAAAGCTTATGTTTAAAGATGGTTCGGGAGCATACCGGATTCATCTTGGTCAAAATGAAGTGGTTCATATTATTCGCTTCATTCTTAACTCTAAAGTCAGAATGGAGTACGCAGTTGGCACAACCAAAAGTATGTCGATGCTTCATAATCTTTGCGAAGCTGGACGCGCTAAATTAAACCGCTCTTTACCCCGTAAAGGTATCTGGAAAATCGGGTGTTACGACGGCGTTTATTATCACGGTAAGGCAAGGAAGGAAGAAATAGAAAACGCTTTACGTTTTTCTGTTCATCCAAAGTTTAATGAGCTGGAGAATGACTTTAATCAGTTCTTTTCGGATATTGATTTCTACACCCGTTATGGTCAGTCAGGAATGCGAAAAGTGCTTTTTACTGGTCCTCCGGGCACAGGGAAAACGACTATCGCAAAAGCTTTGGGGGCAAAATATCAGGATAAATATGTATTTGTTTATGCTGATGATTACTTTAAAGATGTTTGCTATGCCGCAGCTCAAAAGAAAATACCCGTTATCATAATAGCTGAAGAGGTTGATGAACTTTATCGGGCTGATGCCGGAACGTTAAGTTTTCTTGATGGGGCTGATACACCGCGAAATCTTGCCGGGACATATGTTATTTTTTCAACGAACTATCCTAACCGGATTGATCCGCGCATCAGAAAACGCCCTGGCAGAATTGACAGAATCATATCTGTAGGTGCTTTTCGGACTAAAGCCGCTGCCGCTTGTGCCAAAATGTACTTACCAGACGATATAAATATTGACCTTAAAGAACTTGGCGCGGTGCTGGACAGAACGACTCCTGCTGAAATAAAGGAGATAATAAATATTGCTATTGGCATGATTCGCGGAACAAAAAACGAATTAACAGTAGATGTAATCAAGAATGCGCGTGCCTTTTTGAAAGGAACCCTTGACCTTAGTGTGCAGGAGGCAGAAGAAGACATAGAGGAAAGGGAAGAAATCTTTAAAAAGAATGGTGCGCAGCCTGACTATTCAAGTTACCTTGAGGATTGATTAATGAGACTTTTTATTGCAGAAAAACCGTCTTTAGCAAAGGCTATTTTTGAAGGACTGGGCGGAAATCCCAATACAGAAAAGAAAAACGGCTATTTTGAACACGGTTCTGATGTCGTTACCTGGTGTTATGGTCATATGCTGGAGCTTTACGACCCACAGGATTATGACGACAAATATTCCAACTGGCGTTATAGTGATTTACCCATTAAAGCGGTTTATCCGCCAAAATATAAAATCAAGCCTGAATCAGAAGCACAGACCCGCATTATTTTGTCTCTTATCGATAAAGCCGACAGCATCGTTCATTCAGGCGACCCCGATGATGAAGGATGTTTGCTGGTTGATGAGATTCTGGGTTATGCCGGAAACAAGAAACCCGTCCAGCGACTGCTTGTTGCCGACCTCAACCTTGCGCCAGTGCAAAAATCACTGTCGAATTTACAACCTAACGATAAATTTCGCGGTATGACGTTAAGCGCCCTGGCGCGTTCCCTGTGCGATCAGGGTTTTGGCTATAACATGACGCGGGGATGTACATTAAAAGGCCGTGAGAAGGGCTATGACGGCGTTCTGAACGTTGGCCGGGTACAAAGTGCCGTTCTTGGTCTGGTGAACATGCGCACGCTGGCGAACCAGAATCACACAGAAAGCTTTTATTACGATGTATTCGCCAGTCTGTCGATGAACGGGCATCAGATTAAGGCGAAATATCAGACAACAGACGACGATCAGATAGACGAGAAAAAACGCCTGATCTCCGAAGCTCAGGCCGCGCATATTGCCGGACGTGTTACGGGTAAGGATGCTATTGTTACTATCGCGACGACAAAGCCGGAAAATAGCAAGCCTCCGCTTCCGCTTAACCTTTCCACGCTTCAGCAGCTCTGCGCAAAGCGATTTGGTTATTCTGCAAAAGATACGCTCGATGTGATGCAGGGGCTGTATGAAACTCACAAGCTTCTGACCTATCCACGTTCTGACAATCGCTATCTTTCAGATGAGCATTATTACCAGGCCGGAGATATTGCCACTGCTATAGCGGCCACCGTACCCGAACTGGCGTCTGCGATCGTAGATATGGATAAAGGCCAGAAACACAAAGCCTTTAATGCCAGTAAGATTGAGGCGCACCACGCCATCATCCCGACGACAAAAAGCGGAGCCGGTATTCAGCTTAATGAAAAAGAGCGGAACGTTTATAACCTGGTGTCCGTCTACTTTATCGGGCTGTTCTACCCGGATGCGATCCGCAACAAGACGAAAATCCACTTTGATATTAAGGGGGATACCTTTACGGCCACACAGAGCGTTCTGGTACAAAAGGGCTGGGAAGCGCTGGGTAAGGATAGTGATGACGAGGACGAAACCGAAGATGCCGGAACGGACGGTTTTGACCTTTCATTGCTGAAATTTAATGACAGCGGCCTGTGTGAATCGGCAGACGTGGACAAGAAAAAGACTACACCACCTCGCTATTTCACAGAGTCAACGTTACTGGCCGCCATGACGAGTGCGGCAAAATTCATTGATGATCCGGCTCTCAGAAAGGCGCTGGAAGCGAAAGACGAGGGCAGCAGTGATCGTGGCAGTATCGGAACGGAAGCCACCCGCGCGGGTATTCTTGAGAAACTGGCGGCAAATACCGGGCTTATCTCCATCGAAAAAGAAAAGGGGTATTCGGAGCTGGTATGGAAAACCACAAAACAAGGCCAGGAGTTTTGCGCTGCACTGCCTCCTGAAATCACTAAACCGGATATCTCCGCTCTGTGGGCTGAAAAGCAGTCTCAGATCAAAGCCGGAGAGCTGACAGTTGAGGAGTTTATTAAGGAAAATGATGAGTACGTCCAGGGGTTAATCGACGAGCTGGACAGGAACGGAATTTCGATTTCTTCAAATGCCACGCCCTGCCCGGTTTGTAACAACGGTTTCCTGCGTAAGCGTAAGGGGCAAAATGGCTTTTTCTGGGGATGCTCCTGCTACCCTGAATGCAAGACAACATTCCCGGACAAAGACGGCAAACCGGATATGGAAGCAAAATCCAGATCAGAAGGTTCCATGTCCCGGCTCGAAGCCCCCTGCCCTTCATGCAGTAAAGAAATTATTATCCGGCCTAAAGGCTTTTTCTGTTCCGGGTGCGAGTTTAAAATCTGGTCTGAAGTGTCAGGAAAAAAACTGACACAAAATCAGGTTGAGACATTAATCAAAAAAGGTAAAACCGGAGAGATTAAAGGCTTTACCAGTAATAAAACCGGGAAAAAGTTTGACGCTGCAATTGTTTTGCAGGATAAAACTACGGGTAAACTTGGGTTTCAGTTCAGTAAAAAATAAGGATTAACTCGATGAGTGAAAATGAAACGTTTGACGCAACAAAAAAGCTACTCCTGAATATTCGCTCTGTTCGTGTTTTTGCGCGAGAAACCAGCTTTGAACAACTGCTGGAAATGCAGGAAAAGCTTAACGCCGTGATCGAAGAACGTCGTGAAGAAGCAGAGCGTGAGGCAGCAGAACGCGCAGAGCGCGAAAGAAAGCGCCAGGAACTGCTCCAGTTGATTGCCGGAGAAGGTTTTTCACCGGAAGAACTGCTTGGCCTGTCCGAAGATGCGCAAAAAACACGCAAAAAGACGTTGCCAAAAGCGCCGCCTAAATATCAGTTTGATGAAAACGGCGAAACGAAATACTGGTCTGGTCGTGGCCGGACACCAAAACCAATCGACGAAGCGTTAAAAGCTGGCCGTTCTCTTGATGAGTTTCTCATCAAAAAAGATGCTTCCAGCACTGCTGGTGACGAACAGTAATCTAACAAGCCTCTGACACTGCGTCAGAGGCTTTTTTTTAGCAAAAAGGGCGCGGGGGGTTATGGTGAAGAAATCTTTGGATATCTTCGCGGGGATAAGGGAAGTAGTCTCTGATATCTTTGGTTTCTAACTTACCAGTGCAGTGATACGTCTGAAAATAGATCCACTCTGCTATTGTTTTGTAGATGTGATTTCCCATGTTCGCGCTTTGAGAACCATACTGCATGACTTGTGCATCCAGGTCATTACACATCTCCGGCGGAGTGAGTACATGATATGTCCTGCATAACAGCGGGCGGTAATTGTAGATTGAGCATGTTCCCTTCTCAGACAAAAACGGACATTTTGACTCATGCCCGGTCGTAAGCGGGTTGTCTCTGGCAGTAAGTTTACTTGCTTGTGCAATATGTGTTGCCTCAAGCGCGGTTAAATGAACATCCATTTTACAGCACGAAGAGCACCCCTTTTGACAGGAGGTAAACGTGCTCACAAATTCTTTGTTAAAACGATCCAAAAAGGCGTACATCTGTTTTAACTTGAGGTAAATATTACCGGATTGAGTATTGAGTTTATTTATGAGTGCCTTTAACTCATCGAAATACTTATCAGGTACGGGTTTCAGATTGGTATAGCCGGGTAATGTTTCGCCTGGCTCCAGGTGGATCACTGAGTTAGGTTTGATATCCATTGCTTTTGCTTCCTATATTCTTCTCGCGCTGGTTGTTCATTTGACACTAAAACAAGCGTCATACAATGGCAAGGTGTCAAGCCCAGCAGTAAATCACGCTTGCCAGCAAACCAGTTTCCTGCAGCCGGTTTGGCCGTTGATTTTTGCCAGCAATATTACCCGCTCGATGCCCGCCCTGGGCGTGAAATTGCCAGCAAAAAAGATTGCCGCTATCAAAGGTGTGGTTTATATTATCTGTATCGTACGATACAGATAATGGAGAAGCTTAATAGATGACTGAAAAAATCACTGACGAGGAACTGGTAGATTTGTTGGAGGCGCTCAAAAGAGCACATGGTATGGGCGTTTGTTCAAAGGCGGTTAAGCTGGCACAGCGTTGCGCTGATGTGTTCCCTGCTATTGTTGCAGAGTTACAGGAATATCGGAACGCCGCTAAGCGAACTTCAGCATGACAAGAGCCACGGAACGCGCTTACAGCGAGCTACAACAGGCGTTTGATTTCTATAACCAGCGCCTTTTTGACGGCGAACTCCCTGACTGTCTGATTACGTTCCAGCGCGGCAAGAACACAATGGGCTATTTCAGTTACAGGCGCTTTGTTGCTGCTGACGGCAGCGGCAGGATGATTGATGAAATCGCCCTCAATCCTGAATACTTCCCGGTGTACCCGCTTATTGAAGTCATGCAAACGCTGGTTCATGAGCAGTGCCATATGTGGCAGTACCACTACGGCAACCCGTCGCGTAAGACGTACCACAATGCGCAGTGGGCGGCAAAAATGGAAAGTATCGGACTTATGCCCTCCTCCACCGGGAGACCTGGTGGTGCGAAAGTCGGCCAGAAGATTAATGACTATCCGATCCCTGGTGGCCGCTTCCAGCGCGTCACACTGGAACTGTTCCAGGGGCAATTTGCTTTGAGCTGGTTTGATCGCTTCCCTGTCCAGGTCGAACAACAAAAAGATATGACCGCCGTAATAGAGCAATGGCGCGAAACGCTTGCTCTGGCGCATCAAAATGCTGAGGCCGGGATTGATATAGAAGCGGTGCTTTCTATGGCTCTGCTGCCGTCAGTGTCACCGCAGAACGGGAGCCATTCAGATGATATGGCCGGGAGCAATGACAATGATTTGTCAGTTGCAGCATTTGAGGACAAGCCAAAACGAAATAAAGTTAAATATCAGTGTCGCGGGTGTGGCGCTGCCGTGTGGGGCAAAGCCGGACTGAATATTGAATGCGGCGATTGCGAGCTGGCTTTCATCGAAAATTAATTGCCAGCAAATTTTCCCGGTCACATCTGTTGGCCAGTGTTTTTTGCCAGCAAAGTTTCTTCCCGGGTTCGCGCCGGCAGCGCAAAAATGACAGCAAAAGAGGGGTATCATGGGGCATTACACAATCAGAACGAATGACGACGAAGATCAGGCCATTAAAAAGGCGCAGGAAGCGACCGGACAGGCATCAGCCAGCAAAACCTTTATGACGGCTATCCTTGAGCTTCAGCGTAACAGAGACGAGATGGCGCAGCTACGGCGTGAACTGGCGCAGGAAAAAGCGCGGAGTCAGGAGCTGGTATCATCGGTAAAACAATTCCGTTCCAGCCTGAACAATCTGTTTGATCTGGCTGACAACCCTTAAATAACAAGGAGCGAAACGTGCATACCACAAATGCGATTATCCTGTGCCTGGTGTCATATCCCTGCATCGTTGCATGGGTTATCTATAAAAACAGATTTGTCGATTACTTGTTTTTAACTCTGCTTGCTTGTTTGGGGAGCATTTTTTCAGTCGTATTGTATAAACAGCCCGACTACTCATTGACCATATATCAGGCCGTTGCTGTCGGCTATGCTGCCGTGATCATGCCAACGGTGTTAGTTTTGAGTGTCGTTAATATCTTCATGGGAAAAGCAGAGAGAACGTGCAAATGAATACACTGGCTGCACTGGAAAATACGTTTCGTGATATGAGAAAGCATGGCTGCCAAACAGTCATGGTCACGCAGTCTTTAGCTGATTTTGGCCGCTACAGCTATAAACCGCGCCCTGCATTTCAGGACTGGATCGAACGGCTGAAGACTGGCGAACGTCTGCCGCGAGGCCGTTACTTTGTTGGCAAGAAGCCTGGTGGCCGCCTGGTGCTCATTGATGAATTGGGGGGAACATGGACAGAAAAAGTAACAGTGATTCATACCAACGCTGGATGATAGAGAAGGCTGACAAAAGGGAAAGGACGCAAATCAGTATGTCGTTCGTAAAGATGAAGGACGTACTTTTTAACGTGCTGGCTATCGGTACTGTTTTAGCAGCCCTGGTGGTGATCTTTTATGAAGTGCAAAGCAGCTTATAAATTGATGGCCGTTGACAATGAATGTCATACTACCTGACCGGGCAATGCCGGAAGATTTCTTTCACGGGTGATGGTTTGTGATCCCGGCATTGTTCCGGCGCTCTCTCGTAAATTCTCGCGCCCAATCCCCCTCGCAAAACCTCAGAATTCACGTAACGCACCGCGATTTCGGCAACCATCAACCCTAACGTCCTTATGTTGTTGGGTTTGCCGCAGAACAATTTATTCATTTAAAATAGATTTAAACGAAGCGGGAAACCGCAGACGTAAAAAAACCGACTGGTGAGGTCGGCTTTTTTACGGTTCCGGTGCGAGCTGGTAACTCAGCCCGGAAGGGAAACTCTCTACAACTGACAATAGTATGATAATCCGTGAAGCCTGATTATGCAATATGACGGGCAGTGACTGTGCGTTAACGGTTTGCCTGAACGTTAGATAAACGTATAATCAGAGGGTTAGCTCTGTGGTGAGTCTCTCCCTGCATTCCGCTAAATGCGGCATGAACAGGTTCAAAGTCCTGACAGGTAATACAGGTGGTGCTGGTTATCTGTGCTCTGGCAGGAGTGAGACTCTCTACAACTGACAAGACGAAGAGAAGCCGTGGTGACAGGCAGTGTAAGAGCAAGCCACGGTGTCTTTACTCCATTTATGGAGAAAACGGATGATTAACCTGTTAATCATCGTTCTGAGGGCGGTAGCGGCGCTTGCAAACGCGCTGATTGCCATTCTGGAACTGATCCGCCAGTTCATCGACTAATGAACACGGAAACGTAATTAAGGCCGGAGGAACACCACCTCCGGCCTTTAATAAAAATATAGTTTAGTTACAACATTCACTAGTCTGTACTAACCACCACACACCTGACCTTCTGCGCACAAGTTACCTTTAATCACTCCTAAACAGGCATTTCATGAAACTCCCCTGTTCTTGCATCGGTAACAGGGGTCTGACGCTCAGTGGAACGAAAACTCACGTTAAGCAACGTTTTCTGCCTCTGACGCCTCTTTTAATGGTCTCAGATGTCCTTTGGTCACCAGTTCTGCCAGCGTGAAGGAATAATGGCCGAGCATATTGATATGTCCGTGGCAAAGCGGGGAGAGGCGTGCGATATCTTCATCATTCAGTGTTTCACCCTGCGCCCGGAGATGATCCAGGGCTGCCTGCATATAAATAGTGTTCCATAACACGACGGCGTTAGTGACCAGCCCCAGTGTGCCCAGTTGATCTTCCTGACCGTCGGTATATCGTTTTCTTATCTCACCTTTTTGACCGTGACAGATGGCTCTGGCAACGGCATGGCGACTTTCTCCCCGATTAAGCTGGGTCAGAATGCGCCGGCGGTAATCTTCATCATCAATATAATTAAGCAGATACAGCGTTTTGTTGATGCGCCCCACTTCAATGATTGCCTGAGTCAGTCCGGAAGGACGTTCACTTTTCAGCAATGAACGGACCAGCACTGAAACCTGTACTTTGCCCAGCTTCAGGGAGCCAGCGGTCCGGATCATTTCGTCCCACTGAGGGGTTCTAGGGATTTTCCGTCCAAAAACGACAAAGTGCTCTGGAGGCCCCGCCGTCTGTGGCCTCCAGAGGGGTATTACTTTTTTCGAGATCCCTATTTGGGCTCTGTTTGAGTAAGATTTAGTCTTTTTGGGCTAAATCCATGGCATTCGAAGAACGTGTCCAAATCTTGTCCGAGGCAGAACAAGATGAGTTATATGGACCCCCCGCTTTCACCTCCGCCGACCAACGCTTCTTTTTCTCGCTGAACGATAAGGAACTGGCGATCGCTAAAAGCCTCCGTCATCGGGGCCAGCGTTACATGCTGGTGGTACTGCTGGGCTATTTCAAAGCCAAGCCGGTGGTGCTGAATCCCGGCTTTCATCAGATCAAGCAGGACCTCAAATACGTTTATCAAACCGTTCTACCAGGCCCAGGCTGTAGACCCTTTAATCTCACGCCAAAAGAGAACGAACGGATTTACCAACGTGTTTTCCAGCTCTGCAACTACCAGCGCTGGAATGTCAAAGACCATGGAGCGGCGTTGAGAGATTACTTATCCCAGCAAGCCAGAGCCTGGACAGCGCCTAGGCACCTCTTCGATGCGGCCAATGAATATTGTTCGGGGCAGAAGATCGCAATCCCTGCCTACAGCACGCTGCAAAAGATCATCAGTCAGGTGGTGGGAGACGAACAGGAACACATGGCCGCGCACCTTGAGCGTGCAATGTCACGCGGTCTTAAGCAAGCACTGGCGGAGCTCGTGAACGGCACAGGTCCACTGCCGTTCCGACAGTTGCGACAATCGGCTCGTAACTTCACCGGAACCGAGTTGGAGAAAGAACTGATTGTCTATCGCCATATCCAGCATTGGATGCCGGAAGTGGATCTGCTGTTGAGCACGCTATCACTGTCGCAGAAAAATCTGCAACACCTGGCAGAGAAAGTCGACTACTACGGTGCCAAACTGAAACGTCAAACCGTAGGCAGCCAATGGCTGTATTTATTGTGCTATCTTCAAACGCGATGGCAGCAAGCGCTGGAACGTATTGCCGATGGCTTTGTGCATCATGTCAGACAGACCAAACAGAAGGCAAAGGATTATGCGCAGGAAGCGGTGTTTAAGGATTGGCAAAAAGCAGCTAAAAATGTCAGCAAGGCAGCTGAAGTACTGCACCTGTTCATTGATGACAGCATTGATCTGCAACTACCGTTTGCAACAGTAAGACAGCAAGCACTGAGCCTGCTGACCAAAAGGGATCTGGAATCTGTATGTCTCTTCCTGAACGAGCAGCGACGATCGGTCGATGAAGCCATGTGGCAGTACTGCGACGAGAAAGAAAGTCTGCGGAAAGGTTTGCTGCGAGAGTTGTTCCTATGTCTGCGCTTCGAAGGCTGCGACGGCACCCAGCACTTAGCGGCCGCCTTGGCGAAAACACAAAACGAACTCAACGGCCAGGACGCTCAGTTGCAAACTGCCGACACCAGACTCCTTTCCAAAAAATCACGTGAATTCCTGCTGGATGGTGAAGGGAATATCCTGATCGATCGTTATGAGTGGTTCCTCTATCAACAGATTCCTGATCGCCTGAATGGCCAGCTGACGCTGCCTGATATCACTAAATACCGGGCACTCGACGCCGACCTGATCGACGGGGAACATTGGCGAAAAAACAAATATACGCTGCTTCAACAGAGCCATTTTACAAAATTAGCGGAGGAGCCTGAAAAGCTGATCAAACAGATGGCCATGGAATTGGATACCCGTTTGTACGAAGTCGGCGAATATCTTGAACAGGAAGACAACCGGAATATCATCTTGCGTAATCCGCAGGGTAAACGCTTCTGGCGCCTGCCTTCGGCCAGCAAACATCATCTGGTCAACAATCCCTTCTTCCAGCAAATTCCCACAACGGGGATTGCGGATGTACTGCGCATGGTTGATCGTGACACCGGTTTCATTGACTGCTTCGCTCATGTGCTGGGTTCCCAATCCAGAAGCCGTTCCCATGAATATGACCTGTTGGCAATTCTGGTCGGCAATGCAACCAATCAAGGCATTTACGGCATGGCACAGATCTCTGATCGTACCTATGATCAGCTCAGCACTATCCAGGCGAACTATCTTCGCCTGGAAACATTGAATGCTGCTAACGACAACATCAATAACGCGACAGCCAAGCTACCCATCTTCCGGTACTACAACATCCAGGAAGATGTGATCCACGCCAGTGCCGATGGTCAAAAGTTCGAAGCCCGGCGCGAGACCTTCAAAACCCGTTATTCGTCGAAGTACTTTGGCACTCAAAAAGGTGTTTCTGCCATGACCTTGATCGCCAATCACGCTGCGATCAACGCCAGAGTGATCGGCGCCAACGAACATGAATCGCACTACATCTTTGATTTGTTGATGAGCAATACGTCAGACATCATTCCGGATGTGCTCTCAACCGATACCCATGGGGTGAACCATGTGAACTTCGCGTTACTGGATCTGTTCGGATACCAGTTTGCCCCACGCTATGCCCAGGTTGGCAAAGTGATCAATGACATGTTTGATGTCAAGGAAGACAAAGAACACCGAATTCAGCTGTGCTTAAAAAAGCCAATCAATACCCATCGTATTGCGCAGCACTGGGATACCATCCAACGGATTGCAGTATCACTTAAGCAGCGGAAAACAACGCAAGCCACCTTGGTGAGAAAGCTCTCGGAGTACAAGCGCAATCACCCGCTGCTGGAAGCCCTGACGGAATACAATCGCCTGGTGAAAGCGAATTATCTACTGTGCTACATCGATGATGCCAGTTTAAGAAACTATGTTCAGCGCGCGCTGAACCGGGGAGAGGCCTATCACCAACTGCGTCGGGCCGTGAGCAGCGTCAATGGGGATCAGTTCCGGGGCAGTTCAGACGAAGAAATCCAGCTATGGAATGAGTGCGCTCGCCTGGTCACCAATGCCATCGTTTACTTCAACTCCAGGATACTCAGCCAGCTGTTGACCAGCTTCGAATACCAAGGAGATACCAAGAGAATAGATATCGTCAAACAGGCATCCCCTGTGGCCTGGCACAACATTAACCTCAAGGGGACTTACCACTTCGAATTGAGCGAAAAATTGCCAGATCTGGAGGAGCTTATGCGCTCAATCGAGGGATATTTACCCGTCAGCGAAAAGTAATACCCCTCTGGAGGCCACGGACGGCGCGGCCTCCAGAGCACTTTGTCGTTTTTGGACGGAAAATCCCTAGAACCCCATTATCTAAAAATACTTAATTGTCTTTTAACGTCGCTAAATTTTAAATAAATAAGTGAAGAGTGTTAGTGGAGCCACTGATTTAAAGTTGGCAGAGTAAAACTTGAAGTGCGACATAAACCACCTAATTAATTTAAAGGGTTTATGGAGTATATAAAATTGTCATACCATCATCTTAACTTTGAAGATCGTACTGCATTAATGCTTGAGTCAAGAAAAGAAGGCTTTTCAGCCAGAAAATTTGCTGAACTCATTAAAAGACATCCTAGTACGATCTATCGTGAGCTTAAAAGAAATAGCATCAATGACGTTTATCAAGCTCGATATGCTTCTGATAACACCTTCGCTAGACGTAGACGTGGTCACAGAAAACTCAAAATCGATTCAATCCTCTGGAAATTTATTGTTGAAGCGATCCGTTGTTTATGGTCTCCTCAGCAAATAGCAAAGCGTTTAAAGACATTTCCTGATTTGGATCAAACAATGAATGTAAGCCATACAACGATTTATTCAACGATACGAGCATTACCAAAGGGTGAGTTGAAAAAAGACTTATTATCCTGTCTACGTCATGAAAATAAAAAGCGAAAAGCTAACGGTGAACCTAAAAAAGATTCTATATTACAGGATATTAAAACTATTCATGAGCGCCCAGCCGAAGTTCAAGAAAGAAAAATACCGGGTCATTGGGAAGCTGATTTAATTAAAGGTAAAGACAATAAAAGTTCGATAGCAACACTTATTGAACGAAATACACGGCTCTGTATCTTGGCAACATTACCTGATGCAAAGGCAGAATCAGTGCGCAAGGCTTTAACTGAAGCTCTGAAATATTTACCTGCAGAACTGCGTAAAACGTTGACCTATGACCGTGGACGTGAGATGTCAGAACATAAAATACTCGAAGAAGATTTAGGCATAGATGTATATTTCTGTGACCCACATTCACCCTGGCAAAAAGGCACATGCGAAAATATGAATGGTTTAATTAGGCAATATTTACCTAAAGGGATTGATTTAAATCAGGCAGATCAGCATTATTTAAATCAAGTTGCCATGTCACTGAATACTCGTCCTAGAAAGGCGTTAGATTGGCTTACACCATTAGGGAAGGTGCGAATAAGCGGGGAAATTCTTCTCGGCTGACTCAGTCATTTCATTTCTTCATGTTTGAGCCGATTTTTTCTCCCGTAAATGCCTTGAATCAGCCTATTTAGACCGTTTCTTCGCCATT
>NZ_JBMKHV010000023.1:0-40283 GCF_049238585.1 Enterobacter cloacae complex sp. IR5428
TGATTATATCGAAATGTTTTATAACAGTAAGCGTCGGCATGGTTCGAGCGAGCAGATGCCACCGGCTGAATATGAAAACCTATATTATCAACGGCTCAGAAGTGTCTAGATTATCCGTGGCGATTCACTGTGACTTCGTCGCGCCAGATGGATCACGAGTTAGACGCTCTCTTGAAACCTCAGACAAGAGAGAAGCGCAGGAACTTCACGATCGTCTGAAGTCGGAAGCGTGGCGGGTTAAACAACTTGGTGAGTCGCCTAAGAAGCTATTCAAGGAGGCCTGCATAAGATGGCTCAGGGAGAAAGAGGATAAGAAGAGCCTGGATGATGACAAAAGCATCATTAAGTTCTGGTTACTGCATTTCAGAGAGACCGTTCTCGCTGACATCACAACAGACAAAATAATGGAGGCGGTAGACGGAATGGAAAACCGCCGCCATCGCCTGAACTGGGAAATGACCAGAGACAGGTGTTTGAGACTCTCTAAACCAGTACCAGATTATATTCCAAAGCTCGCAACGAAGGGAACAAGGACGAGGCATCTGGCTATACTCAGGGCCATTCTGAATATGGCGGTGCAGTGGGGGTGGCTGGATAAAGCGCCGAAGATATCCACGCCCCGGGTGAAGAATGGCCGCATCCGCTGGCTGACGGAAGAAGAGTCAAAGCGTCTTTTTGCAGAGATAGCCCCTCATTTCTTCCCGGTCGTTATGTTTGCGGTCACCACCGGCCTTCGTCGATCGAACGTTACCGATCTGGAATGGTCACAGGTCGACCTCGATAAGCGGATGGCATGGATGCACCCTGACGAAACTAAAGCCGGCAACGCCATCGGCGTTCCACTGAACGAAACAGCGTTAGGGATACTGAGGAAGCAGCAAGGTCTGCATAAGCGCTGGGTGTTCGTTCACACGACTCCCGGGTACAGAAGCGACGGAACCAAAACGGCAGCTGTCAGAAAAATGCGGACAGATAGTAATAAGGCATGGAAGGGAGCACTAAAGCGCGCAGGCATTAGCAACTTCCGCTTCCATGACCTCAGGCATACGTGGGCAAGTTGGCTGGTACAGTCTGGTGTTTCACTTCTGGCGCTGAAGGAAATGGGTGGATGGGAGACGCTAGAAATGGTTCAGCGATATGCCCACCTTTCAGCCGGACACCTAACCGAGCACGCGAGCAAAATTGACGCGATTATTGGTCGCAATGTCACAAATACGGCACAGGAGGAGAACGTGGTTTATTTAAATGTTCGGTAAGTCATTGATAAAGATGGTGCCGATAATAGGAGTCGAACCTACGACCTTCGCATTACGAATGCGCTGCTCTACCAACTGAGCTATATCGGCCCTGAGAGACCGGTTACGAGCGTAACCACGGGGCAAAAGAGTAGATCTAACCGGGTGATGCGTCAATGCCCTTTTGAATCAAACGGCTATTTTTGCATCACCCGAGATTATTTACGCACGAATGGTATCATCACCGAAGCCGATCCACTTGTAGGTGGTCAGTGCTTCCAGCCCCATCGGACCGCGGGCATGCAGCTTCTGAGTGCTCACAGCCACCTCTGCACCCAGACCAAACTGGCCGCCATCGGTGAAGCGCGTCGAGGCATTCACGTAAACCGCAGACGAATCCACTTCATTCACAAACCGATTGGCATTGCGCAGGGTGCGCGTCAGGATCGCGTCAGAATGCTGGGTTCCGTGTTCACGAATGTGC
Organism: Enterobacter cloacae complex sp. IR5428; assembly: GCF_049238585.1. NCBI lineage: Bacteria > Pseudomonadati > Pseudomonadota > Gammaproteobacteria > Enterobacterales > Enterobacteriaceae > Enterobacter > Enterobacter cloacae complex sp. IR5428. The sequence continues at coordinate 1,720 of NZ_JBMKHV010000023.1, forward strand.
GCAATAGCGTCATCGAGATCCGCAACCACCTTCACGTTCAGATCCAGCGACAAATACTCATCGTCGTACTGCTCCGCGTTAACCGGAACGACCTTCGCCGGACCGTCTTTCAGCAGGGCGAGAGCCTTCTCGTCCGCATGCAGCGTAACGCCACTTTCCGCCATCTGCTTGCTCAGCGCTGGCAGGAAGGTACTGGCGATGCCCTGATGCACCAGCAGCGTTTCCACCGTATTGCAGGTGCTTGGACGCTGAGTTTTAGCGTTGACGATAATCTTCAGTGCAGGTTCGATCTCCGCGGTGTCATCCACCACGATATGGCATACGCCGATACCGCCGGTAATGACCGGAATGGTGGAATGCTCACGGCACAGCTTGTGCAGGCCCGCGCCGCCTCGTGGGATGAGCATGTCGATGTGTTTGTCCATGCGCAGCATCTCGTTGACCAGCGCGCGGTCAGGGCTTTCAATCGCCTGCACGGCAGCCGCCGGTAAGCCGCACTCTTCCAGCGCCTGCTGAATGACGTTCACCGTCGCGGCGTTGGTGCGCCAGGTCTCTTTCCCGCCACGCAGGATAGCGGCGTTACCGGTTTTCAGGCACAGGGAGGCGACATCCACCGTCACGTTTGGACGCGCTTCGTAAATCACACCGATGACGCCGAGTGGCACACGACGACGCTCAAGGCGTAACCCGCTGTCGAGCACCCCACCGTCAATCACCTGCCCTACCGGGTCGGCGAGGTTGCACACCTGACGGACGTCGTCGGCGATACCTTTCAAACGCGCCGGGGTCAATGCCAGACGGTCGAGCATCGCTTCGCTCAAGCCGTTGCGACGCGCTTCCAGCAGATCCTGCTCGTTGGCGAGCAAAATTTCCTGCGACTGGGATTCCAGATAATCAGCGATTTTTTCCAGCACGCGGTTTTTCTCGCGGCTGGAAAGGAGCGCCAGTTTATACGAGGCGGCTTTCGCGGCTGCGCCCATTTGTTCCAGCATGTTCTGGCTCCTTAACGAATAATCATGTCGTCGCGATGCACGGCAACCGGGCCATATTCATAGCCCAGGATGGCGTCGATCTGCTGGGAATGGTGGCCAGCAATCCGACGCAGCGCGTCGCTGTTATAACGGCTTACGCCATGAGCGATGTCGCGACCTTCAAGGTTACGGATTCGGATCACTTCACCACGCGAGAAGTTGCCTGTCACGCTTTTAATTCCTTTTGGAAGCAACGAGCTTCCTCTTTCCAGAATAGCGGCGGTCGCGCCTTCATCCACGGTCAATTCACCAGCCGGGGGCGCGCCAAAGATCCAGCGTTTGCGGTTTTCCAGCGGGGACGCCTGGGCGTGGAAGCGTGTGCCCACAGAGATGCCTTCCATCACATCACCTATCACGCCCGGACGGCTGCCCGCGGCAATGATGGTGTCGATACCGGCCCGGCACGCCACGTCCGCAGCCTGGAGCTTGGTGCCCATACCACCTGTCCCAAGGCCAGAAACGCTGTCTCCCGCAATGGCACGCAGCGCATCGTCAATGCCGTGAACGTCTTTGATCAGTTCTGCCTGTGGATTGGAACGCGGGTCAGCGGTAAACAGCCCCTGCTGATCGGTCAGAAGCAGCAGCTTATCGGCCCCTGCCAGGATCGCCGCCAGCGCAGAGAGGTTATCGTTGTCGCCTACTTTGATTTCAGCGGTGGCAACAGCGTCGTTTTCGTTGATGACCGGAACGATATGGTTATCCAGCAGCGCGCGCAGCGTATCGCGGGCGTTCAGGAAACGTTCTCTGTCTTCCATATCCGCACGCGTCAGCAGCATCTGCCCGACGTGAATGCCATAAATGGAGAACAGTTGTTCCCAGAGCTGTATGAGTCGGCTTTGTCCTACGGCGGCCAGCAGCTGTTTGGAGGCGATCGTCGCGGGGAGTTCGGGGTAGCCCAGGTGTTCACGCCCGGCGGCAATCGCCCCGGAGGTCACAATCACAATACGATGCCCTGCGGCATGCAACTGAGCGCACTGACGTACAAGCTCAACGATATGGGCACGATTAAGGCGGCGCGATCCGCCTGTTAACACACTGGTACCGAGTTTTACCACCAGCGTCTGGCTGTCACTCATGATTCTCTGCCGTTCAACAATAAGGGAAAATGATGTCAGTCAGACGTTTTAACAGGTGTCAGCCCCGTTGCCAACTGCCTTAGCACATCACCCGTCACTTTGTTGCGCGGGATCAGGAAGCGTAGCGGCAGATTTTGACAATTTTATTACCGAAAAATTAAAACATACTTTTTTAGACATATTCTTACTTTGTCATAAAACGTTCACCCACTAACGATAAAACCCTTCCTGTTTTTCACGGGGTAATAAGTTGAATCTTATTGCTCAGCGAATATTAGCGCGTTTTTATAAAATCAGGATTGAAAATGAAAAAGAGCACTCTGGCATTAGTGGTAATGGGCGTAGTTGCATCCACATCTGTTCACGCAGCGGAAGTTTATAATAAAAACGGTAATAAACTGGACGTGTACGGCAAAGTAAAAGCAATGCACTACCTCAGTGATGATGACGCGAAGGATGGTGACCAGACTTACGTTCGTTTTGGCTTTAAGGGTGAAACGCAGATTAACGATCAGCTGACGGGCTACGGACGTTGGGAAGCAGAGTTCGCGGGTAACAAAGCAGAAAGCGATTCTTCTCAAAAAACGCGCCTGGCATTTGCGGGTATTAAACTGAAAGATTTTGGTTCTTTTGATTACGGTCGTAACCTGGGTGCGCTGTATGACGTCGCCGCATACACCGATATGTTCCCGGAGTTCGGCGGTGACGGCCTGGCGCAGACCGATAACTTCATGACGAAACGCGCTTCCGGTCTGGCTACATACCGTAATACCGATTTCTTTGGCATGGTTGACGGTCTTAATATGACCCTGCAATACCAGGGTAAAAATGAAAACCGCGACGTGAAGAAGCAAAACGGCGACGGCTTCGGTACCTCCCTGAGCTATGACTTTGGCGGCAGCGATTTCTCTGTGATTGGTGCGTATGCCAACTCCGATCGTACCAATGAGCAAAACCTTCAGGCACGCGGCGAAGGTAAAAAAGCAGAAGGCTGGGCGACCGGTCTGAAATATGATGCCAACGATATATATCTGGCCACTCTCTATTCTGAAACCCGCAATATGGCCCCTATTTCCGGTGGCTTTGCAAATAAAGCGCAAAACTTCGAAGTGGTTGCGCAATATCAGTTTGACTTTGGTCTGCGCCCATCTCTGGGTTACGTCCAGTCTAAAGGCAAAGATATCGAAGGCATTGGCGATGAAGATATCGTGAAATACATCGATGTAGGTGCAACCTATTATTTCAACAAGAACATGTCTGCGTTTGTTGATTATAAAATCAACCAGATCGATGACGATAATAAACTGGGCGTAAGCAGCGATGATATCGTTGCGCTGGGCATGACCTACCAGTTCTGATGTTGTGGTAATAAAAAAACCGGCGCTGAGCCGGTTTTTTTGTGCCCGGTGACGCTGTGCTTACCGGACCTGGGGAGTAATACGTTTTTAGGCCGGGTAAGGCGTAGCCGCCACCCGGCGCTGTGACATCATCAGGCTCTCAGTTTCACCGCTTCGCTGGAAAAATCGTCCGCAGGCTCCAGCTTCAGATCCAGCGTTGCCAGCAGGTCGCGAGCTCTGCCGTGAAATTCTTTTAGCGTATGCTCCAGGCGATCGATCACTTCCTGATCTTTGATGCTCGTCGCCTGCCAGTGCCCGTCTTTATTAAACAGGCCAAACTGATAGCTATAGGTAAAACGGTTTTCCTGTGCTTCCATTTCCATCCACCAGCCCCAGAACTCACGTTTTTCGGGTGCAGGCTTCACGTTGACGCAAACAGCCAGGCAGTCGAAAAAAAAGCGATTCTCTTCACACTGCTCTTCTCGAATATACGGGCCAAGAGCCATGAACTTCTTAATCAGTCTACTTTTCGGGTGTCCACTCGGTAACGTCATTGCGATCTCCTTTTGTGAAGCACTGTTTTACCAAACCAACGAAATTTAGCAAACTATTAACACAATCTCTGCGTGATCCAGCGTGTGATCTCTTTAAGCGCTTTGTCAAAATTCTGGTACACCGGGCTGAAGGGTACCTCCAGCAATTTGCCATCCGAAGATGACGAGGTGATTAAGCGTGACTCCTCTTCCGGGCTAAATGGATCGTTCTTCCAGAAACCGGACATCATCGGGGTTGGGCAACGGCGGCCCAGCAAGCCCTGCGTTTTTAATGAATACCGATTAAGTTCAATGCGCAACGCTTCATCTGAAGCATCATGCATGCCAAGTCGGCTCGCCAGCACGTCCAGATACATTTCAGGAACGCTACCCTGACGCGCAGGCTCGCTTAACAGTGCATGCACTACCGGGCCAAGACAGGCGACGGCCTTCAGGCGGGAAGATTCAAGGTAGGCCAGCCGTACCGCGACGTTAGCGCCAAAGCGGAAGCCAAACGCACCTACCCGGGTATGGTCAACCCAGGGGATATTCTCCAGCGCTTTTAATGCATGCTGGTGCAGCAGGCTGGAATCTTGCGTAAGTTTCCATTTGGATGAAAAACCAATTGATGGCATATCGAGCGTCAGCATGGCGATCCCGTTTGGGGCAAAGTAGCGCTCATACAGGCTGTAATAATCAATTTGTAACGAATCCAGGCCGCCGCACATCAGAACCGTCGGGAACGGGCCTTCCCCCTCCGGCATATGCAGGAATCCACTCACCGGGCTACCGCCGGGAATGGCGAACTCAATTTCACGCATCCGGCCAGGCAGCCGCTGGGCGGCCTCTTCATAAGCCCGGTTTGCCAGCGCCTGGGCCTGCTCCGCCAGTTCGTCTCCTTTCAGATGCGGGTATGCAGCGATGCTGTAAAGGTTTGCCGCATGCAGCCAGTGTTTGCCGCTGAGAGTGGCATCTTCTTCCTGGCTCGCTTTTTGCTGCCAGAGCATGGCCTGCTTTGACCATTCGTAGATCCAGTTCCCGCCACGGTAGCCCACCACCGTGTCGTAGAGATCGCTGTCGGTGCGCTCAGACTCGCTCATCACGATACGCGCCTGCACGTCGAGGATTTCACGTGGATCGATACCGCGCCAGATCCACATCAGGCGATTAATCATGCGGTACCAGTGGGGCACGTTTTTACCATCTAGCGCTGACTGTACAGCAGGCATGGTCCCCGGATTAAACCGACGCACCAGCGTCGAGGTTTCAGGATGCTTGAAACGGGGTTTGAAAAGAGTTTCGGTGAGATTCGCCTGCGCCATTGCGTTGCCTCCATGGATACATCACTTGGAGACCATTGTAACGCGTGACAGGCCAAAAAGAACAACGCCCGGCATAACCGGGCGTGTAAAGTTACGTACTGAAATTAACGGCCAGAGATAGGCGGTACGAAGACCACGCCCATATCCCATGGCTGTTCAATCCAGGTATCCTGCGGGATATCAATGACGTAATCATCAACCAGGGGACGACCCGCTGGTTTCGCGAAGATAGTGACGAAGTGCGCTTTTGGATACATTTCGCGGATAGCCACAGCGGTACCGCCGGTGTCCACCAGATCGTCGATAACGATAAAGCCTTCACCGTCGCCTTCCGCGCGCTTCAGCACTTTCAGCTCACGCTGGTTATCGTGGTCATAGCTGGAGATACATACGGTATCGACATGACGAATACCCAGCTCACGTGCCAGCAGCGCCCCCGGTACCAGACCGCCACGGCTGACGGCAATAATGCCTTTCCACTGTTCGGAAGGCATCAGACGCGCAGCCAGTTTGCGTGCGTGAATCTGCAACATGTCCCAGGTGACGACGTATTTTTCGCTCATGTGAAGTGTCCCAGCCTGTTTATATACGGCTTAAAAAAATGAGGGTGAACCAGGTTGCGCGAGATTATAGAGATCTGACGCACTAAAAACCAGTGTTACGCGCCATGAGCCTGAGTTTTTACATGCTTAATGCTACCAGCCACGGGAGAAAGTGGTATTCTCAGATGCATCTCGCAAGCCCGTCTTGTGGTAACGATTAACCTGCTAACCCTGTGACCTGCAACATTGTTTTGCAGCGCAACGACAAGGAGACCTATCGTGTCTGAACTGTCTCAATTATCTCCACAGCCGCTGTGGGATATTTTTGCCAAAATCTGCTCCATTCCGCACCCTTCCTATCACGAAGAACAGCTTGCCGAACATATTATGGGCTGGGCAAAGGAAAAAGGTCTGCACGCTGAGCGCGACCAGGTTGGCAATATTCTCATCCGCAAACCTGCCACCGCAGGTATGGAAAACCGTAAGCCAGTGGTATTGCAGGCGCACCTGGACATGGTTCCGCAGAAAAACAACGACACCGTTCACGACTTCACAAAAGACCCGATTCAGCCGTACATCGACGGTGAGTGGGTGAAGGCGCGCGGCACGACCCTGGGCGCAGATAACGGTATTGGTATGGCTTCCGCGCTGGCCGTGCTGGCTGACGACAGCGTTGAACACGGTCCGCTGGAAGTGCTGCTGACCATGACTGAAGAAGCGGGCATGGATGGCGCGTTCGGTCTCCAGGCAAACTGGCTGCAAGCGGACATTCTGATCAACACCGACTCCGAAGAAGAAGGTGAGATCTACATGGGCTGCGCGGGCGGGATCGATTTCATCTCTACCCTGCCGCTGTCCCGCGAAGCGATTCCTGCCGGTTTCGAGACCTTTAAGCTGACGCTGAAAGGGCTGAAAGGCGGTCACTCCGGCGGCGATATCCACCTGGGCCTGGGCAACGCCAACAAACTGCTGGCGCGTTTCCTGGCGGGCCATGCCGCTGAACTGGATCTGCGTCTGGTGGACTTCAACGGCGGCACTCTGCGTAACGCGATCCCTCGCGAAGCCTTCGCGACCGTGGCGGTGCCTGCGGCGAAAGCGGATGAGCTGAAAAACCTCTCCAGCCTGTATCTGGATATCCTGAAAAACGAGCTGTCTGAGAAAGAGAAAAACCTGACGGTGGTACTGGAGTCCGTTACAACGGATAAAGCCGCACTGACCACTCAGTCTCGTGACACGTTCGTCCAGTTGCTGAACGCAACGCCAAACGGCGTGATCCGCAATTCTGACGTCGCAAAAGGCGTGGTTGAAACCTCCCTGAACGTGGGCGTAGTGACCATGGGCGACGACAGCGCAGAGATCATTTGCCTGATCCGTTCCCTGATCGACAGCGGTAAAGAGTACGTTGTGAGCATGCTGGAATCTCTGGGTACCCTGGCGGGCGCGAAAACGTCTGCAAAAGGCAGCTACCCTGGCTGGCAGCCGGATGCAAGTTCTCCGGTTATGGCACTGGTGCGTGAAACTTATCAGAGACTGTTCAACAGCACCCCGAACATTCAGGTTATTCATGCGGGTCTGGAATGTGGTCTGTTCAAGAAACCGTATCCGGATATGGACATGGTCTCCATCGGGCCGACCATCACGGGGCCACACTCCCCGGATGAGCAGGTTCACATTGAAAGCGTCGGTCACTACTGGACGCTGCTGACTGAGCTGCTGAAAGCAATCCCTGTTAAGTAATAAGCCGTTTGATGCCCGGTGGCGCTTCGCTTACCGGGCATACGATTAGCCTAATCTACAGTCCCAGCACCAGCTGACGCTCCAGCTGCGGATCCAGCAAGGTGACGTGCAGCCCCACCAGCCTTACCCCTCGTCCGCCCCGCCGCTCTTCCCATGCCTTTTTTGCCGTCGCAATAAGATCCTCTTTGTTGAGGCGTGGCCAGACGTGCTCCTGCGTCGTCTGCTGAAAATCGTTAAATTTCAGTTTGATGCCCTGCCGGGCAATAAGCAGATCTGGTTTGACCTTCAGTAAGCGTCGTTCAAGCTCAGGATAGAGTTGTTCCGTAATAATGGTTTCACACTCTGTCCAGTCATGGATATCTTCGCTCAGCGTGCGTTCAACGCCGACCGATTTACGCAGCCGTTCGTTGTTCACATCCCGATCATCAATGCCCTGACTGCGTTCCCACAGTACGCGGCCAAACTTACCAAAACGCTTAAGCAGCAGCGCCAGATCGCTGCGCTGAACGTCTTCACAGGTGCGTAGCCCCATACTTTCCAGCTTCGCGGCGGAGACTTTGCCCACGCCGGGGATTTTGCTGAGCGGCAGCGTCTTTAAAAACGCCGGAACCTCTTCCGGGGTGATGACGTACTGGCCGTTGGGCTTATTTAAATCGGAGGCGATTTTGGCGAGAAATTTTATCGGCGCGACGCCTGCCGATGCCGTCAGGTTCAGCTCGTTAAAAATAGTCTGGCGGATCTCCTGCGCCATCAGGGTGGCGGAGCCGTGGCAGTGCACGCTGTGGGTGACATCCAGATAGGCTTCATCCAGCGATAACGGTTCAATCAGAGAGGTGTAGCGGGAGAAGATCTCCCGAATGTGGTTCGATGCTTCTTTATAGGCATCAAAACGTCCGGGCAAAAGAGTGAGATGCGGGCACAGTTTTAGCGCCATCGCTGTCGGCATGGCGCTGCGCACACCGTATTTGCGAGCAGGATAGTTGGCGGTGCTGATGACACCGCGCTGAACCCGGCGGCCGCCAATGGCGATGGGAATATCCCGCAGCGCCGGGTTGTCACGCATCTCCACTGCGGCAAAAAAGCAGTCCATATCGACATGGATTATTTTGCGCATAGTAAGCCCTCACTCATTACTGGATAAGTATACAGTAAACAAATGAGGGTTGAGAAGTATGCGTGGGAATTGTCGGGTGGCGGCGTTGCCTTACCCGACATACAAAACTAAATAATGCGTTGCTGCTCGCGAGCCATCCGTTTTTTTCGCGCATCGCACGGTTCCGGACAATCGCACACTTTTTCCATTCCGATGGAAGATATACCTCCACAGCTGCCCTGGATGCTTTTACGCTTGATGATCCAGCCTAAGGACATCCCGAATATCACCAGTACAAACACCGCAAAGGTCGCCAGAAAGGTCAGCATAATCAGCCTCCGAAATCATCGAGCATGATGTTCTCATCTTCCACGCCAAGATCTTTTAGCATCTTAATCACGGCAGCGTTCATCATTGGCGGGCCACACATATAAAACTCGCAATCTTCCGGTGCCGGGTGCTGTTTGAGGTAATTTTCATACAGCACGTTGTGGATGAAGCCCGTATAACCTGTCCAGTTATCTTCCGGCTGCGGATCGGATAACGCCACATGGAAGGTAAAGTTAGGGTTATCACGTGCCAGTTGTTCAAACTCATCGTCATAGAACATTTCGCGCAGTGAACGCGCCCCGTACCAGAAGCTAATCTTGCGCTTGCTGCCAAGGCGTTTGAGCTGGTCAAAGATATGTGAACGCATCGGCGCCATACCCGCACCGCCGCCGATAAAGACCATTTCCGCGTCGGTGTCTTTGGCAAAGAATTCGCCGAACGGGCCGGAAATCGTCACTTTGTCACCAGGCTTGAGGGACCAGATATAGGACGACATGACGCCAGGGGGTGCATCAGGCACATTCGGCGGCGGCGTGGCGATACGCACGTTGAGCATAATAATGCCCTTCTCTTCCGGATAGTTAGCCATGGAATAAGCGCGAAGCGCGGGCTCTTTTACTTCGGAAACAAAGCGGAAGAGGTTAAATTTATCCCAGTCGGCCCGGTACTCCTCGGGCACGTCGAAGTCAGCATACGCCACGGTGTGTGCCGGACAATCAATCTGAATATACCCACCCGCACGGAACGGGACGCTCTCCCCTTCAGGAACGCGCAGCTTGAGCTCTTTAATGAACGTGGCTTTATTATCGTTAGAGATAACTTCGCACTCCCATTTTTTCACGCCGAAGATCTCCTCCGGCAGCTCAATCTTCATGTTCTGGCGCACAGCGACCTGACACGCCAGACGGCAGCCCTCTTTCGCTTCACGCTTCGTGATATGCGACAGTTCTGTTGGCAGAATATCACCGCCTCCCTCTTTCACCGTCACACGGCACTGTCCACAGGAGCCACCGCCGCCACAGGCAGACGAGACAAAAATCCCGTTGCCGGAGAGCGTATTAAGCAGCTTATCCCCTGCCGGGGTACGGATCTGATTCTGCGGATCGTCATTGATATCAATGATCACATCCCCGGAATTCACCAGCTTCGCACGCGCTGCCAGGATCAGCCCTGACAGCACCAGTACTATCAGCGTGAACATCACCACGCCAAGAATAATTTCCATCTTTTAGCCCTTATAGCTGCACACCGGAGAAGGACATAAAGCCCAACGCCATCAGGCCGGTGGTGATAAAGGTGATCCCTAAGCCACGAAGCCCCGCAGGTACGTTGGCATATTTCATTTTTTCACGGATCCCCGCCATGGTGACAATCGCCAGCATCCAGCCGATACCGGAACCGAAACCATACACAACCGATTCACTGAAGTTGTAATCGCGCTGAACCATAAATGAGACGCCGCCGAAAATGGCGCAGTTCACCGCGATTAGCGGCAGGAAGATCCCCAGTGCGTTGTACAGCGACGGGAAGTATTTATCGAGGATCATCTCCAGGATCTGAACAAGCGCCGCAATCACCCCGATAAAGGTGATGAAGTTCAGGAAGCTAAGATCAACGCCCTCCACCAGCGCGCCATCGCGAAGCACGAAGTTGAACACCAGGTTGTTAATCGGAACGGAAAGCCCCAGCACAACAGTGACCGCCACACCCAGACCGAATGCCGTCGATACCTTCTTAGAAACAGCAAGGAACGTACACATGCCCAGGAAGAAAGCGAGCGCCATGTTTTCAACAAACACCGCGCGCACAAATAAACTCAGGTAATGAGCCATCGTCGGTTACTCCTTTTCCTGCTGTTCAGGCTTCAGCGTACGAATCAGCCAGATCAGCAAACCGATAATGAAAAATGCGCTTGGTGCCAGCAGGAACAAACCGTTCGGCAGATACCAGCCGCCGTTCTGTACCGTATCCAGCACCGGAATGCCAAACAGTTTGCCGCTGCCAATAAGTTCGCGCAGGAAACCAACCGTCAACAGGATCACGCCATAACCCAGCCCGTTGCCGATACCGTCCATAAAGCTCGCCAGTGGCGGCATTTTCATCGCATAGGCTTCAGCGCGCCCCATCACGATACAGTTGGTGATAATCAGGCCGACAAACACCGAAAGCTGCTTCGAGGTTTCATAAGCGAAGGCGCGCAGAAGCTGATCAACCACGATCACCAGCGAGGCGATGATCGCCATCTGGACAATGATCCTCACGCTGTTGGGTATGTGGTGGCGGATCATTGAGATAAACATGCTGGAAAACGCTGTCACCAGCGTTACCGCCAGCGTCATAACCACCGCCGTTTCCAGCTTAGTGGTTACCGCCAGAGCCGAGCATACGCCCAGCACCTGAAGCGTTATCGGGTTATTGGCTAAAAGTGGGCCAATCAGCACCTTTTTAACTTCTTTCAGTTCACCCGTATCAGCCATTGTTCAGCGCTCCTTCACGTACATTCTTCAGGAAGGGACCAAAGCCCAGTTCACCCATCCAGAAATCAAAGCTGTGCTGCACCCCATTAGAGGTGAGCGTAGCGCCGGAAAGGCCATCAACGGCAAATTCATCACCGGGACGCGCTCCTCCTTTCACCACCTTCAGCGCAGGCTGGCCGTTGTCATCGAGCACTTTTTTACCGACAAACTGTGCCCGCCAGTTAGGGTTCTCAACTTCGCCCCCCAGCCCTGGTGTTTCGCCCTGATCGTAATATGTAATGCCTTTGACCGTACGGCCATCGGTATCCAGCGCCACAAAGGCGTACATCATTGACCATAAACCGTTGCCATAGATGGGCAACACGATTTCCTGGATGCGCTTTTGCTCGTCGCGGACGAGGTAAATCTCCGCGACATTGCTGCGGCGCTTAATGCCTGCCGGATCCTGCGAGGCGTCAAGCATGGTGCTCATCTGCGGATCTTTTAGCGCCAGCGCCTGGTTATATTTCGCCGGGTCTTTATCCATTAACTCCCCGGTTTTTAAATCCACCAGCCGTGCGGTAATGCGTTCGGCAAACACTGCTGCGACGTCATCCTTCGTCATGCCTTCCTGCATCAGCCCGGCAACGGCAAGGATGTTACGCTGTTTATCCAGCGCACGTTGCTCCTGCTGTAGCGGTTTCAACCCAACGGCAGAACCGGCCACGACAATGGAACAGACCAGACACAGTACCAGCACCACCAGCAGCGTTTTGCTGATACTGTCGTTATTTTTGATCTCAGCCACGCGCCTTCCTCCGCTTAATGTTGGCGCGCACGACCAGGTAGTCGAACAGCGGCGCAAACAGATTGGCAAACAGAATAGCCAACATCATCCCTTCCGGATAGGCCGGGTTGACCACGCGAATCAGTACACACATCACCCCAATGAGCGCGCCGTAGCACCATTTTCCTCTGTCGGTAAACGAAGCCGAGACCGGATCGGTGGCCATGAACATCATGCCAAACGCAAAGCCTCCCAGCACGAGGTGCCAGTACCACGGCATGGAGAACATCGGGTTAGTGTCTGAACCAATGAAATTGAAAAGCGTGGCGGTGAGGACCATTCCAAGCATGACGCCAGCGACAATGCGCCAGGACGCCACGCGGCCAAAGAGGATGATGGCTCCGCCGATCAAAATCATCAGGGTAGACACTTCACCGATGGAGCCTGGAATATTGCCAATAAACGCATCAAACCAGGTGACAGGCTGTCCGGTTGCATTGTTAACCAGCGTTTCGCCGCCACCTGCCGCCCACTGTGAAAGTGGCGTCGCGCCGGAGAATCCGTCTGCTGCCGTCCACACCAGGTCGCCCGAGATTTGCGCCGGATAAGCAAAGAACAGGAACGCGCGCCCTGCCAGTGCCGGGTTGAGGAAGTTGCGTCCGGTCCCGCCGAAGATCTCCTTGGCAATCACCACGCCAAAGCTGATCCCCATCGCCGCCTGCCAGAGCGGCAGCGTTGGCGGAACAATCAGCGCAAACAGAATAGAGGTAACAAAGAAGCCTTCGTTTATCTCATGTTTGCGAATAATAGCGAACAGAACCTCCCAGAAACCGCCCACAATAAAGACAGTCATATAGATGGGGAGGAAGAAGACAGCGCCCAGCGTCATCATGCTGATCCAGCCTGCATCTGCCGCAAAGCTCACCCCCAGCGACTGCGCCAGACGATAGTGCCAGTCAGACTGAATCACCTGCGCCAGCTGCTCTGCATCGTACATATGGTGCAGCGCCGGAATAGTCTGCAACCCAACGTTATACATCCCCCAGAACATGGCCGGGAAGACCGCAAACCAGACCAGAATCATCATTCGCTTGAGGTCGATGGCGTCGCGAACGTGCGCCGCGCCTTTCGTCACCAGACCCGGGGTGTAGAAAATGGTCGTTGTCGCTTCATACAGCGGGTAGTACTTTTTGAGCTTCCCTTCGGTAAAGTGCGGCTCTATTTTTTCAAAGAGGTGTTTTAAGCCCATGGTTATCCTTCCTGCTCAATGCGGGTTAACACCTCGCGCAATACGGGTCCATATTCGTATTTACCTGGACACACATAGGTACACAGCGCCAGATCTTCTTCGTCCAGCTCCAGACAGCCCAGCGCCTGGGCACCGTCGGTATCGCCGGCCAGCAGATCGCGCAGCAGCACAGTGGGCAGAATATCCAGCGGCATCACGCGTTCGTAGTTGCCAATCGGGACCATGGCGCGCTCACCGCCGTTGGTGCTGGTGGAGAAGTTAAACAGCTTACGACGCAAAAAGTGGCCGAGCGTGGTACGGGTTACCGAGTATTTTTCCGCGCCAGGCAGCACCCAGCCGAACAGCTCTTTCTCGCGCCCTTCAAGCACCACGCTCACCTGAAGATGGAAACGACCCAGCCAGGCCATCGGGCCTGTCGCGTGTCTGCCGCTCAGCACCGAACCGGAAATAATGCGGTTTTCACCTTCTTTCGTTTCGCCAGCCAACAGCGCCGTCAGGTCTGCCCCAAGCAGCGTGCGAACCAGACGCGGTTGGGTTGCCTGAGGGCCGCCGATGGCAATAATGCGTTCTGCGCACAGCTCACCCGTGGTGAAGAGCTTACCGATAGCGATCACGTCCTGATAATTAAGATGCCAGACCTGTTTCGTCAGGCTTACCGGCTCCAGGAAATGAATATGCGTTCCCACCAGCCCGGCCGGATGCGGGCCGGCAAATTCATTAAAGGCGACCTGCCCTTGCGGATGCCCGCCCAGCTTACCGCCGCTGGCCTGGCAGACATGCACTTTGCCCGGCGTCAGGCGCGTTAACACGGTGAGGCCGGCATCGAAAGCTTTGCGTTCCGCCAGGATAAGAGGCTGCGGATCCGCGCTGAGCGGGTTGGTGTCGATGGCCGTAACGAAGATAGCGGCTGGCACAGTGCCAGGTACGGGCGTTTTGCTATAGGGACGCGTGCGAAGCGCCGTCCACAGTCCTGACTCCAGCAGTTGCGTCTGCACCGCGTCGTGGCTGAGGGTAGCGAGATCGGCGGCGTCAAAACGCGCAAACTCGCGTTTTTCGTCACCTTCAATTTGAATGACAACCGACTGCAGGACGCGACGCTCACCACGATGGATGGCGACGACGGTACCGCTGGCAGGGGCTGTAAACATAACGCCAGGATTTTTTTTATCCTCGAAGAGTGCCTGGCCTTTTATTACACGATCGCCTTCCTGTACAAGCATCGCGGGGCGCATGCCCACGTAATCATCACCCACAATAGCGACATGATGAATACTGGCGCCGGTCGTTACGTGCTGTTCAGGCACGCCAGAGATTGGCAGATCGAGTCCTTTTCTGATTCTAAACATGTGGTTAGCAGGTATCCATGAACAACAATCCAGAGAGGCCGGAGTGTACCATTTTCGGCCCTGCCAAGGGCAGTAAATCCGCCGTCTGGCGCGCCGAAATGCGAGCTATTGCGCAAAGTTCCTGGAGTCAGGACAATATGAATGGGTTATAAAGTAAAACTAATTTGTAAACGCAAAGGTTGGCTCTTGCGAAAATCTCCATCGGTGCTAATGTGAGCGCTCCTGTCCAGATTAGTCTGATTTCGGGTGTCTTTTGCCGTTCTGGCAAGTTGGTCATTGTTTTATCAAGGAACCAGTAGTATGCGTAAAATCGCATTGTTCATTGCGATGCTTCTGATACCGTGCATGTCGTTTGCCGGGCTGCTTGGCAGTAATAGTTCAACGACGCCGGTCAGCAAAGAGTATAAACAGCAGTTGATGGGATCCCCTGTTTATATTCAAATCTTCAAGGAAGAGCGCACACTCGATCTGTTTGTCAAAATGGGCGAGACGTATCAACTGCTCGATAGCTACAAAATCTGTAACTATTCTGGCGGACTGGGGCCGAAACAGCGCCAGGGTGACTTCAAAAGTCCGGAAGGGTTTTACAACGTTCAGCGTAACCAGCTAAAACCGGACAGCCGCTTCTATAAAGCGATTAACATCGGTTTCCCCAATGCCTTCGACCGTGCGCACGGTTACGAAGGGAAATACCTGATGATCCACGGCGCCTGCGTGTCTGTCGGCTGTTATGCGATGACGGATTCCGGCATTGATGAAATCTTCCAGTTTGTCACGGGCGCACTGGTCTTCGGCCAGCCGAATGTTCAGGTCAGCATCTATCCGTTCCGTATGACGGATGCCAACATGGCGCGCCATAAGTACTCTGTTTACACAGATTTCTGGAAACAGCTAAAACCGGGTTATGACTACTTCGAGCAGACCCATAAGCCGCCGGTGGTGTCCATCGTCAATGGCCGTTACGTGGTGAGTAAACCGCTCAGCCATGAAGTGGTTCAGCCTCAGCTGGCGTCAAATTACGCGGTCCCCGAGACAAAATAGCGCCCACTCGCCTGGCATGATCTTTTGCCAGGTTTCGTTGCCCGTCAGCGGCTGCGTTGCAATGACAGTGACCACATCGTTCGGTGTGGTCTCCTTCTGAAAATCAATTTCCACATCCTGATCGAGCAGCGTGGCGACGCCAAACGGCGCACGTCGGGTGATCCAGAACAGATTCGTCGAGCAGAATGCCATCACGTAGCGTCCGTCAGACAGCAGCATATTAAACACGCCCTTCTCGCGTAACTCAGACGCCAGTGACGCTATGTACTTAAATACTGCGGTCATGTTGCCGGGGGTACGGGGGTAGCGCTCGGTCAGCTTGTGCAGCAGCCAGCAAAATGCTTTTTCGCTGTCCGTTTCACCGACAGGACGAAAATTGCCGGTTTCCAGTGATTTATAGCCCGAGAGCTGCCCGTTGTGCGCATAGGTCCAGTTACGTCCCCACAGTTCACGGGTAAACGGATGGGTATTTTCCAGCGCCACTTCGCCGCGATTGGCCTGGCGGATATGGGCGATCACCGAACAGGATTTAATAGGATAGTCCTGCACCAGTCTGGCAATGGGTGAGTTAAAGCTGGGCTGTGGATCTTTAAACGTGCGACATCCTTTGCCTTCGTAGAAGGTAATGCCCCAGCCGTCTTTATGCGGCCCGGTTCCTCCACCGCGCTGAACCAGCCCGGTGAAACTAAAGCAGATATCGGTTGGCACATTGGCGCTCATCCCGAGCAGTTCGCACATAGAACACCTCCACAACAGCGGGGGGCACCGGCGCCCCCCAGCGAAGTCTTACTTAACCATCTCTTTTTCGATCAGTTGGATCAGGATGTGGATCACTTTGATGTGAATTTCCTGAACGCGATCCGCATAACCGAAGTGTGGTACACGGATTTCAATGTCCGCTGTACCGTCCATCTTACCGCCATCTTTCCCGGTCAGGGTGATCACTTTCATGCCCTTCTCACGCGCGGCGGCGATCGCTTTGATCACGTTAGCGGAGTTACCGGACGTGGAGATCCCCAGCAGCACGTCGCCTTCACGGCCTACGGCTTCAACGTAGCGGGAAAAGATATGGTCGTAACCGAAGTCGTTGCCTACACAGGAGATGTGGCTCACGTCGGAAATCGCAATCGCCGGGTAGCCCGGACGGTTTTCGCGATAGCGTCCGGTCAGCTCTTCGGCGAAGTGCATGGCGTCACAGTGGGAACCGCCGTTACCGCAGGAGAGCACTTTACCGCCGGCTTTGAAACTGTCGGCAAGCAGGACCGCCGCGCGCTGAATAGCGTGAATATTGGCATCATCTTTCAGAAAATTCGCCAGCGTTTCCGCCGCTTC
Organism: Enterobacter cloacae complex sp. IR5428; assembly: GCF_049238585.1. NCBI lineage: Bacteria > Pseudomonadati > Pseudomonadota > Gammaproteobacteria > Enterobacterales > Enterobacteriaceae > Enterobacter > Enterobacter cloacae complex sp. IR5428. The sequence goes on from NZ_JBMKHV010000023.1 coordinate 18,932, forward strand.
GTTCAGTTCGTTACGAATAAGATCCTGGTACATGAGGATAATCCTTCAGTATTGATGAAATAACACAGTGGAGTGTACCGGATAGCAGTAAAAGCGAGAAGCTAAAGCCATGCGAATCGTCCGGCGTTTTGATTTTTTGTGCCGGCTAAAACGCGAACAATGTGAACCAGGTTGTAATTATTTTGTAAACACATTGCTAAAGGAAATGACATCAACTACAACCATATCATCACAAGTGGTCAGACCTCCTACAAGCAAGGGAGCTTTTCTTTATGATGATTTTGAGCATTTTCGCAACCGTTGTGCTGCTCGGGGTGTTGTTCTATCACCGTGTCAGTTTATTCCTGAGTAGCCTGATTCTTCTGGCCTGGACGGCTGCACTTGGCGTCGCTGGCCTGTGGAATATCTGGGTACTTGTTCCCCTGGCAATCATTTTGCTGCCGTTTAACCTGACGCCGATGCGTAAGTCGATGATCTCCGCGCCGGTGTTCAAGGGATTCCGTAAAGTGATGCCGCCGATGTCGCGCACGGAGAAAGAGGCGATTGATGCGGGCACGACCTGGTGGGAAGGCGATCTGTTCCAGGGCAACCCGGACTGGAAAAAGCTGCACAACTACCCGCAGCCGCGTCTGACCGCCGAAGAACAAGCCTTTATTGACGGCCCGGTGGAAGAAGCCTGCCGCATGGCGAACGATTTTGCCATCACTCACGAAATGGCCGACCTGCCGCCTGAGCTGTGGGCATATCTGAAAGAGCATCGCTTCTTCGCGATGATCATTAAGAAAGAGTACGGCGGTCTGGAATTCTCCGCTTACGCTCAGGCTCGCGTCCTGCAAAAACTGGCGGGTGTTTCCGGGATCCTGGCGATCACCGTTGGCGTGCCAAACTCCTTAGGCCCGGGCGAGCTGTTACAGCATTACGGTACGGAAGAGCAGAAAGATCACTATCTGCCGCGTCTGGCGCGTGGTCAGGAAATTCCGTGCTTCGCGCTGACCAGCCCGGAAGCCGGTTCTGATGCCGGTGCGATCCCGGATACTGGCGTGGTCTGCATGGGCGAATGGCAGGGCGAACAGGTGCTGGGCATGCGCCTGACCTGGAACAAACGTTATATCACCCTGGCGCCTATCGCCACCGTACTCGGTCTGGCGTTCAAACTTTCTGACCCGGAAAACCTGCTGGGCGGTGATGAAGATCTGGGCATTACCTGTGCGCTGATCCCAACCTCGACCCCGGGGGTTGAAATTGGTCGTCGTCATTTCCCGCTGAACGTACCGTTCCAGAACGGCCCGACTCGCGGTCAGGATATCTTTGTGCCGATTGACTACATCATCGGTGGACCGAAAATGGCCGGTCAGGGCTGGCGTATGCTGGTGGAATGTCTGTCGGTGGGCCGCGGCATTACCCTGCCGTCGAACTCTACCGGCGGTCTGAAATCGGTGGCGATGGGGATTGGGGCTTACGCGCATATCCGCCGTCAGTTCAAAATCTCCATCGGCAAGATGGAAGGTATCGAAGAGCCGCTGGCGCGCATTGCGGGCAATGCCTACGTGATGGACGCCGCAGCCTCGCTGATTACCTACGGTATTATGCTGGGCGAAAAACCTGCCGTGCTGTCGGCGATTGTGAAGTACCACTGTACCCACCGCGCACAGCAGTCAATTATTGATGCAATGGATATCGCAGGCGGTAAAGGCATTATGCTTGGCGAAGGCAACTTCCTGGCGCGCGGCTATCAGGGCGCACCGATTGCCATCACCGTGGAAGGGGCAAACATCCTGACCCGTAGCATGATGATCTTCGGCCAGGGGGCGATTCGTTGCCATCCGTACGTGCTGGAAGAGATGGCCGCCGCGCAGAATAACGACGTGGATGCCTTCGACAAGCTGCTGTTCAAACATATCGGCCATGTTGGCAGCAATGAAGTTCGCAGCTTCTGGCTCGGCCTGACGCGGGGGCTGACCAGCGCGACGCCGACCCGCGATGCAACCAAACGTTATTACCAACACCTGAACCGTCTGAGCGCTAACCTGGCGCTGCTGTCTGACGTCTCCATGGCCGTTCTGGGCGGAAGCCTGAAGCGTCGCGAACGCATCTCCGCCCGTCTGGGTGATGTGCTGAGCCAGATCTTCCTGGCCTCTGCGGTGCTGAAACGCTACGACGATGAAGGCCGTCAGGAAGCGGATCTGCCGCTGGTGCACTGGGGCGTGCAGGATGCGATGTATCAGGCGGAACAGGCGATTGACGACCTGCTGGCAAACTTCCCGAACCGCTTCGTGGCGGGCGCCCTGCGCGCGGTGATCTTCCCGACCGGTCGTCACCATCTGGCACCGTCTGACAAGCTGGATCATAAAGTGGCGAAGATCCTCCAGGTACCAAGCGCAACCCGTTCCCGTATTGGCCGTGGTCAATACCTGGAACCTACCCCGCATAACCCGGTAGGTTTGCTGGAAGAAGCGCTGCTTGACGTGATGGCCGCCGACCCGATTCACCAGAAGATCTGCAAACAGCTGGGCAAAAACCTGCCGTTTACACGACTGGATGAGCTGGCAAAACAGGCGCTGGCGGGTGGCATCATCGACAACAGCGAAGCTGCGATTCTGGTGAAAGCCGAAGAGAGCCGTCTGCGCAGTATTAACGTGGATGATTTCGAACCAGAAGAGCTGGCGACTCAGCCGGTAAAGCTGCCAGAGAAGCACCGCAAACCTGAAGCGGCATAAGGTATTTTGCTCCCACAAACCCCGCCCCGCGCGGGGTTTTTTATTGCCACATTTTCTGGTAATGACGTGCTACAGTGTCAAAAAGTGTTTATTAAGGAGCCTGTATCGTGCCTGGTTTAAAGATTTCTGTTTTGCAGCAACCTTTAGTGTGGATGGACGGTCCCGCCAACCTTCGCCATTTTGATCGCCAGCTGGAAGAGATTACCGGACGCGATGTGATTGTCCTGCCGGAGATGTTCACCACAGGTTTCGCGATGGAGGCAGCAAAACAGTCCATGCCGCAGGACGAGGTGGTGGCCTGGATGCACGCCAGGGCGCAGGAAACAAACGCGCTGATTGCCGGCAGCGTCGCGCTCCAGACCGGGCGCGGACCGGTCAATCGCTTCCTGCTGGTCGAGCCGGAAGGAAACGTCCATTTCTACGATAAGCGCCATCTGTTCCGCATGGCGGATGAACATCAACATTATGAAGCCGGAAACGAACGCGTGGTATTTGAATGGCGCGGCTGGCGTATTCTGCCGCTGGTCTGCTATGACCTGCGCTTCCCGGTGTGGTCGCGCAACCGCAACGATTATGACCTGGCGTTGTACGTCGCCAACTGGCCCGCCCCACGCTCCCTGCACTGGCAGGCTTTACTGACCGCGCGCGCGATTGAAAATCAGGCTTATGTCGTTGGCTGTAACCGCGTAGGAACGGACGGCAACGGGCATCACTATCGCGGTGACAGCCGGGTGATCAGTCCGCAGGGTGAGATTATTGCCACCGCCGAGCCGCATCAGGCGACACGAATTGACGCTGAGATCTCGTTAACGGCGTTAAAGGAGTATCGGGAGAAGTTTCCGGCCTGGCAGGATGCAGATCCATTTAGCATTGGATAAGAAAAAGCCGGGTGGCGGCTGCGCCTTACCCGGCCTACAAATCAGCTCACCAACGCCTGCCCGTCTTTGCGGCTCTCCGTCGCAGCCACGTAGTGCCCTTCCGGCATACGGTAAATCACCTGCGCGCCGCCAAAATTGTAATCCTGAAGCGGATCTTCCACCACGATCTGGTGTCCGCGCTCGCGCAGCGCCGCGATGGTATTGCGATCGAAGGTCGATTCAACAACCACTTCCCTGCCCTGCACCACGCGCCAGCGCGGGGCGTCAATCGCCGCTTGCGGGTTTTGCCCGTGCAGCATAATGCGCAGCGCCATCTGCATGTGCCCCTGCGCCTGCATCGGGCCGCCCATCACGCCGAAGGACATCAGCGGTTTGCCGTTACCGTCCATCGCAAAGCCCGGAATGATGGTGTGGAAAGGACGCTTGCTTCCCGCCAGCGCGTTCGGGTGTTTGGGATCGAGCACAAAGCCGCAGCCGCGGTTTTGCAGGCTGATCCCCGTCTCCGGCACCACGATCCCTGAACCGAAGCCCATAAAATTGGACTGAATAAAGGAGATCATCATCCCGCTGGAATCCGCTGCGCTGAGGTAAACCGTCCCACTCTGCGTCGGCGATCCGTACACAAAATCAGAGGCTTTATCGTGATTGATAAGCGCGGCGCGCGACTTCAGATAATGGTCGCTCAGCAGCGCTTTGGCGGCAAACTCCATATGCTCTTCATCCGCAACGTAGCGATCGAGATCCGCCAGCGCCAGCTTCATTGCCTCTATAGAGAGGTGCAGCCCCTGCACGGAATCCGGGTGATGTTTCTCGATGCCGCACTGCTCCAGAATGCCGAGCGCAATCAGGGTGGCGATCCCCTGACCGTTTGGTGGCAATTCCTGCACCGAACCGCCCGCGAAGTCGCGCGATAGCAGTTCCACCCAGTCCACACGGTGATTCGCCAGGTCTGCTTCGGTCAGGTGTGCACCATGTGCTTTGGCGAAGGCGGCAATTTTCTGCGCCAGTTCGCCACGGTAAAACGCGTCGCCGTTGGTTTTGGCGATCAGCTCCAGTGAGTTCGCCTGCGCCGGGTTACGGAAGATCTCCCCCACGCGCGGCGCGCGGCCTTCTGGCGCAAAGCATGCACTAAACCCGGGCTGATCTTTCAGCTTGTTGTAGCCGCGCTGCCAGAGATGGCCGATCAGCGGCGAGACCGGGAAACCGTTACGCGCGTAATCAATGGCTGGCTGCGCGAGCGTGGTCAGCGGCAGCGTGCCAAAACGTTCAGCCAGCGCCACCCAGCCCGACACCGCACCCGGCACGGTCACCGCGTCCCAGCCGATTTCCGGTACGGCGGTTTTTCCGGCAAACAGATCCGCATGCCAGCTGGCTGGCGAACGACCGGACGCATTCAGACCGTGAAGTTTTTCACCGTCCCAGACAATGGCAAAAGCATCGCTGCCGATGCCGTTGCCGGTCGGCTCGACAACGGTCAGCGCCATGGCGGTCGCAATCGCCGCATCAACGGCATTTCCGCCCAGCTGTAGCATTTTCATTCCCGCTTGTGCCGCCAGCGGCTGCGAGGTGGCAACGGCGTTGTGGCCCATCATCGGCGGGCGTCGTGAATCGTAACCGGTTGTAAAATCGAGCGCTTTGGTCATCATGACTCCTTAGTCGTGGCGCGGATCGAGCGCATCGCGCAGCCCGTCGCCGAGTAAATTAAAGCCCTGAACGGCAAGGAAAATCGCCACGCCGGGGAAAACCGACATCCACGGCGCCTGTTCGAGAAACCCTTTTGCGGTGTTGAGCATGGAGCCCCAGGATGGGTTCGGCGGCTGTTGGCCTAACCCTAAAAACGAAAGGCTGGCTTCGGCGATAATCGCCGAGGCAATGGCCAGCGTGGCCTGCACCAGGATAGGTGACATCACGTTGGGCAGAACGTATTTAATGATGATCCAGCGGTCCGGCAGGCCAATCGCCCGCGCGCCGTCGATGTACTCTTCGTTGCGAATGGCGATCACCTGGCCGCGCGTCAGGCGGGCGAAGATCGGCATTGCCGAGAGTCCAATAGCGATCATGGCATTCGTCAGGCTTGGGCCTAAGAATGCCCCCAGCGCGATCGCCATGATCAGGAATGGACAGGCCAGCAGTGCCTCAATAAAGCGGGAGATCACCCCGTCCCACATCTTCTGGAAATAACCCGCCACCAGCCCCAGCGGCACGCCGATGACAACCGCGATCGCCACCGACATACAGCCCGCCATCAGCGAGGTTCTCGCCCCCCAGATAATGCGGGACAAGATATCGCGCCCCAGCTCGTCGGTGCCGAACCAGTACATCGCCGATGGCGCTTTGCGCACCGCGAGGAAGTTAGCTTTGACCGGGTCAAATGGCGCGATCCACGGCGCCAGCAGCGCTACCAGCACAAAAAAGCCCACCACAATCGCGCCAATCACCGCACTTTTATTGGCGAGGAATTTTTTCAGCACCCGGTTTTGCGCGCGCGGCAGCGCGGGCGCCACGGTTTGCGTCGTCAGTTCCGCCATGGTTAACCTCGCATTTTCGGGTTGATAAGGACGTAGAGCACGTCAGCCAGCAGGTTGAGCATCAGGAAACCGATCGCCACGATCAGCACTACGCCCTGCACCACCGCGTAGTCGCGGTTGAACACCGAGTCGACGATCATTTTGCCGAAGCCCGGAATGGTGAACACCTGCTCGGTCAGCACCGCCCCGCCCAGCAGCTCGCCGAACAGCAGCGTGGTGAGGGTGATCACCGGCACCAGCGCATTGCGAAAGGCGTGCTTCAGGATCACCGCTTTCGGCAGCAGCCCCTTAGCGCGCGCGGTGCGGATGTAATCCGCTTTCAGCACCGCAATCATCGACGCGCGGGTATGGCGCATCAGCGTCGCCGCCAGGCCGGTTCCGAGCACGGACGCGGGCAGCAGCAATGTCCGCAGGTTCTGGATCGGATCTTCACTGAACGGCACATAACCGGACGCAGGCAACCATTGCAGGTTTACTGAAAAGACCAGAATCAGCAGGATCCCCAGCCAGAAGTGCGGTATTGAGATCCCCGAGATCGCCACAAAGTTCGCCCCGTGATCGACCCAGCTGTTTTTGTTCACCGCCGCGAGGATCCCCATGCTGATACCAAACACCAGCGCGATAATCATCGCCAGCAGCGACAGTTCCAGCGTGACCGGCAGCTTGCTGGCAATCAGTTGCGTGACCGGCTCATGAGTGCGTAAGGAGACACCCAGATCGCCTTGCAGCGCCCGCGTCAGCCAGTTGAAATACTGCACGGGGATCGGCGCGTCCAGATTCAGCTCAGCACGCAGCTGGGCGATCACCGCCGGATCGCGCTCCTCCCCGGCCATGGCAATCAGCGGATCGCCAGGCAGCAGCTTTTGCAGGCCAAACACCATCATGCTCACCAACAGCAGAGTGGGTATAGCCAGCAGCAGACGTTTGCAAATCAGTTCCAGCATGGGTTCTCCTCAGGAGGTTTATTTCGCCAGCGTTAAGCCAGCCAGACGCACAATGCCGTCCGGGTACGCTTTAAAGCCCTGCACGCGCTTGTTCAGGCCAAAAATGCGCGGTTCGAAGTAAAGGTATGCAATCGGCATATCGGTCTGAAGCTGCTTCACAACCTTGTCATACAGCGGCTGGCGAGCGGCCTGATCGGTGCTCTGGCGCGCCTGCGTCAGCCATTCATCCATCTGAGCATTGCTGTAGCGGCCGTCGTTGAGGGTGCCTTTGCTGTTGATAAAGCCGTAGATGCTGCCATCTGGATCCGGGCGACCCGACCAGCCGGAGAAGCTCAACTGGTAGTCACCGCTCTGCTGGCGATCCAGCAGCGTGGCGAACTCGGTCATTTGCAGGTTCAGGTTAAAGCCCGCCTCTGCCACCATCGCCTGCAATACCTGGCCCACCTGCTGCGAGGTTGGGTTGTTCGGCACCAGTAGATTGACGGTCAGCGGCGCGGTGACGCCTGCGGCTTTCAGCAGCGCTTTGGCTTTGTCGACGTCACGCGGGGGAACCGGAAGATTGACGTGATACGGGCTTACCGGCGAAAACGCCTGGTTTGCCGGAGTGTAAAGCCCTTCGAACACTACCTGGTTTAAAGCATCGCGATCGATGGCCTGGGAAAATGCTTCACGCACGCGGGCATCTTTGAAGGGATCGTTCGCCGGGACTTTGCCATTGTTAATATTGAAGGTGATGCCCTGGTATCCGAGGCCCGTCACCTTCGCCAGCGCCAGCTTGCTGTCGGCTTCGACGGTTTTGACGTCGCTGGCGGCAATGCCTTCGGTCAGGTCGAGATCGCCCGCGCGCAGGTTCGCCAGGCGCACGGAGGCATCCGGGATCGGCAGATAGATAATTTTATCGAAGTGGTAGGCGTCTTTGTTCCAGTAGTTGTCGAAGCGGGTCAGCACAATGCGGTCCTGCGACACGCGGCTGTCGAATTTATAGGGGCCGGAACAGACCGGATGGGCGGCAAAATCGGCTTTTTTCGCGGCTTCCGGCGCCATCATTGCGCCTGCGCGATCGGTGAGCTGCATCAGAAGTGCGGCATCCGGCGTTTTCAGGTGCAGGGCTATCTGCATCGGGCCGGTGACCTCCACCGACTCAACGGAAGAGAGTTCACTTTTACGCAGAGAGCCTTTTAGCGTCAGGGCCCGGTCGAGGTTGTATTTCGCGGCGGCGGCATCGAATTTTTCACCGTCGTGGAAGGCCACGCCTTCACGGAGATCCAGGGTCAGCGTTTTGCCGTCATCGCTCCACGCCCAGGATTTCGCCAGTCCCGGCACCACCTTGAGGTGCTCGTCCACGTCCACCAGCCGGTCACACAGGGAGGCAAAGACGAAGCGGCCATAATAGGTACGCGCCAGATGCGGGTCCAGCATGTCCGGATCTGCACCCAGGCCGATTCGCAGCACGCTTTCAGAATGGGCGGGCAGCGCCGCACCAAGCAACATAACACTTCCCAGTACGGTCAAAAGAGAATTACGCATTGTCATTATCATGAGTTCCTTGAAGGAAGGGAGGAGTGAGTAGCCGCGTGTTCAAACAGCGCGCGGCGGCGCAAAAATGCGGCGGATGGCGGTGCGATCTGTATAACGCTGCGATCGCGATTAATCTCCTGCCAGCGGTGGCAGGCGACCTGACGTCCGCCGTCGATTACCTGATGAATCGGCTCAACCTGACGACATTCATCGCTAACATAGGGGCAACGGGTGTGGAAACGGCAGCCGGAGGGCGGATTAGCCGGGTTCGGTAAATCACCCTGCAACAGCGGCGCATCCCGCGCTACGCCTGGCTGCATTTGCGGCGCAGAGGCAATTAATGCCTGGGTATAAGGATGCAGCGGCGCGTCGAAGATATCGTCGACGGTGGCCAGCTCGACGATTTGCCCAAGATACATCACCGCCACGCGGTCGCTCATATGACGGATAACCGCCAGACCGTGGGCGACGATCACCATCGTTAGCCCCAACTGGTGCTTCAGGCTTTCCAGTAAATTGACCACCTGTGCCTGGACGGAAACATCCAGTGCGGAAACCGGTTCATCGCCCAGCAGCAGCTTTGGGCCTGACGCCAGCGCGCGCGCAATGCCGATACGCTGACGCTGCCCGCCGGAAAATTCGTGCGGATAACGTCCGGCCCAGGCCGCGGGCAAGCCGACCGTCCTGAGCAGCTCGGCGACGTGGTACTGGCGATCCGCTTTTTTCATGTTCTGGTGCAGCCACAGCGGCTCACCGACAATCTGTTCTACCGTCATGCGCGGGTTCAGCGAGGCGAAGGGATCCTGAAAGATGATCTGTAGCTCACGCCGGAGCTGGTTCAGACGTGCGCCTGAGGCGTGGGTGATCTCCTCACCCTGATAAAATACGCGCCCTTCGCTGGCGCCAAGCAGGCGCAGCAGCAGACGGCCGAGGGTGGATTTCCCGGAACCTGATTCGCCGACAATAGCCAGCGTTTCGCCTGGCAGCACCGACAGTGAAACGCGGTCAACAGCCGTGACAAAGCGGGCCGGCGTAAACAGTTTTTTCGGGCCGGGGAAAAGCTTGCTCAGATCCCGGGCTTCAAGAATGGGCGTGGTCATGCAATTTCTCCCAGGGCAATGTGTTGTTCCAGCGGCACGCGGAAGCAGGCAACCTGATGACCCGTGCCGAGCATAGTGAGCGGTGGTTTTTCAGCATGACAGCGCGTCTGCGCGAAGGGACACCGGGTGGCGAAGCGGCAGCCCTGAGGCATAGATTCCGGCAGCGGGACCGATCCGGGAATGGTGGAAAGCTGGCCCTTGCGTACGCCAAGGGAGGGGATCGAGCCCATCAGGCCAATTGTGTACGGGTGCTGCGGGTCGGCAAATATCGCCTCGACGCTTCCCTGCTCTACTACCTGGCCGGCATACATCACCGCCACCTGCTGCGCCACTTCGGCCACCACGCCTAAATCGTGGGTGATCATCAGCACCGCCGTGCCCGTTTCTTCTTTTAAGGTATTGAGCAGAGCGAGAATTTGCGCCTGAATGGTCACGTCCAGAGCGGTAGTGGGTTCGTCAGCGATCAGTAATTTGGGATGGTTTATCAGGGCCATCGCAATCATCACGCGCTGGCGCATACCGCCGGAAAGCTGATGCGGGTAAGCCTTGAGGCGCATCTCTGCGGCCGGGATCTGCACCTTCTCCAGGATCTGTAGCGCAACCGTCATCGCCTCAGCCCGGGAGATCGTTTGATGGCGCATCACCGCTTCACTGAGCTGATCGCCAAGCGTGAAAACCGGGTTGAGCGAGGTCATGGGCTCCTGGAATATCATCGCCAGCTCGCTGCCGCGCAGATTGGCATACTCGCGCGGCGAGAGCTTGCGCAGATCGTGGCGGCGGAAGTGCATCTCCCCGCTGACGATCCGGGCGCTGGCAGGCAATAACCCCATCAGCGCCAGGGAAGTGATGCTTTTACCACAGCCGGACTCGCCCACCAGCGCCAGCGTTTCGCCCGCCCTTACCATCAGCGAGATATCTTCGAGCACACTCACCGGCGAGCCCGCGAATTTAACGTTGAGGTTTTGCAGCCGCAGTACGGGAGTGGAATCCTTAAAGGGTATCGTCGTCATAGCGTGGAATCGTCCTCAAGGTGGATGGCCTGAATCAAGGCGGTTTGCAGGCTGAGCAGGTGTTCGCGCATGGCGGCCGCAGCTTCATTAGGCTGGCGATGAATAATCGCTGACATGATTTTGTGATGGTGGTCGTTGTAGTTCTCGACACGTTCGGGGGTGCGGGCAAGCTCGCGTAAATACTGCCAGCCGGGCTCCCGGCGGACGGCATCTATCGCATCGAAAAGCCCTAGCATCAGGCGGTTGCCGGCTGCTTCCGCAATGGCGCGGTGAAAGGCGCTATCCCACAGTTCGTTAAGATCGCGGTCATCCGGGCTGACCTTGTCAATGCGTTCCAGCATGCGCTGCATGAGCGCGAGGTTTTCCCTGGTGGCACGCAGTGCCGCAAGTCGGGCTAAGCCGGGTTCGAGCTGTAGTCGAGCTTCCATGACTTCCAGCAGGTTGGTTTGCTGAACCAATCCCTGAAGCGCCAACGGCTCAACAGGGGCAGCCGGACCAATGAAGGTACCTTTGCCCTGCTTGCGCCAGATCCGCCCTTCTTCTTCCAGCACGTCCAGCGCGCGACGCACTTCGCGTCGTCCTACGCCGAGTGTTTCCGATAGCTCACGTTCAGTGGGCAGCGGAGTGCCTGGTGTTGACTCGTGCTGGTTGATAAGCCCGCGCAACTGGTCAAGCGCGGTGCTGGAATTTGCTAAAACCCGTGAAGGTTTTTCCATATTGGTTCGCTCGCTTTCATCATGACTTTATTTTTATTAACGATAAGTTATTGATATGACGGACTACTTATCGTGCTAATGATTAAGCAATAAGCGAACCAATAACGCATTGGTTCATGAGTTTTCTGAAGAATGACAGGTAACTGAATGATTTCTTATGAATTATTTTTACATAATTATTACATATCAACATGAGGGCAGAAGGTGAGATGGAGACATAATGCACAATAACAGTGCGAATTTCGCACCAATAATGTGCATTTGTTAATAAATTGCACTTTGTTTATTAAATTCTTGTTAATGAAAATAGAATGAGAATAGGTGAGTTTTTAGGGGGTATAAAACGACGAAAGCCTGAATCATTTCTGATTCAGGCTTTCTGAATAGTGGCGGAACGGACGGGACTCGAACCCGCGACCCCCTGCGTGACAGGCAGGTATTCTAACCGACTGAACTACCGCTCCACTGTTCCCGTTTGGGGAACGAGGCGAATATTACGGTTTGCCTCTGAACTCGTCAACGCTTTTTCTCAGGTTTTGAATCGTTTGCTGCAAAAACCACCCAAACGGCGATTTAACAAACGTTTCCGCCTTTTTTCATCCACGCCACAGACAGCTTCCGCCCTTCTTCTGCACTAAATCGAGGCGAGATTCGTGGTTCATTAGCTCTTCATCACTGGCTAAAACAACCCGCAGGCGATTAGCCTGGCGCACGACACGCTGAATGCCGCCTTCATCCCGCGTCTGCTGGGATTCATTTTCCATACTGAATTTTATCGACGTTTGCCCGCCGGTCATGGTCAGGTATACATCGGCCAGGATCTGGGCATCGAGCAATGCGCCGTGCAGGGTACGCTTGGTGTTGTCTATCTCATAGCGAGAGCACAGGGCATCAAGGCTGTTACGCTTGCCGGGGAACATCTTCCTTGCCAGCGCCAGGCTATCCGTGACTTTACAGAACGTATTGGTCTTTGGAATATCGCGGTTGAGCTTGCTGAACTCATAGTCCATAAAGCCGATATCGAACGACGCGTTATGAATGACAAGTTCTGCACCTCTGATGTAGTCGAGAAATTCATCCGCGACATCGGCGAAGGTGGGCTTATCCAGCAAAAACTCATCGGCAATCCCGTGAACGCCGAACGCTTCCGGATCCACCAGCCGATCGGGTTTGAGGTAAACGTGGAAGTTGTTGCCCGTAAGACGACGGTTCACCACTTCAACGGCACCAATCTCAATGATTTTGTGCCCTTCGTAGTGGGCGCCAATCTGGTTCATACCGGTGGTTTCGGTATCAAGAACAATCTGGCGAGTAATTGCAGTGCTCATAGCGGTCATTTATGTCAGACTTATCGTTTTACTGAACGTTTCAAATACAGGAAGTCTACCAGAGATGCGTAAACAGGTAGAAATTTTCACCGATGGATCTTGTCTCGGTAACCCAGGGCCCGGCGGCTATGGTGCCATTATGCGCTATCGCCAGCATGAAAAAACATTTAGTGAAGGCTATTTCCTGACCACCAACAACCGCATGGAGTTGATGGCGGCCATCGTGGCGCTGGAAGCCTTAAAAGAACATTGTGACGTGGTGCTGAGTACCGACAGCCAGTATGTTCGTCAGGGCATTACCCAATGGATCCACAACTGGAAAAAGCGCGGCTGGAAAACGGCAGAGAAAAAACCCGTCAAGAATGTCGATCTCTGGAAGCGTCTTGATGCCGCCCTCGGTCAGCACGAAATCAAATGGGAGTGGGTAAAGGGGCACGCCGGTCACCCTGAAAACGAACGCTGTGACGAGCTGGCTCGCGCGGCGGCATCAAACCCAACCCATGAGGATGCAGGTTATCAACCTGAATCCTGATCACGGTTTTTTGTACTGCCGCGTGGCACCCACGGTCTGGCGGATCCGCGTTTTTGATTTGCTTTGCTTCATTGGGTTGAGCGTAAGTGGGATCGTCCTCTTACGCGCGACAATAAATTGCATGCAGCCCAGCGCGGGTAAATGGGTGCTTAATAAGACCCCGCCTTTACGCGTCCAGGGGATGACCTGAAAACCCCCGTAGCTCAGCACTTCGAAATTTAACAGTGAAAGCCAGTCCAGCTGGCGCATCATGGTAAACATCCTGCTGTTATATGGCGGCGTGCGGCGCAGAACGGGCGTCAGTTTACGTAGCCCGATCAGACTCAGCGGATTAAAACCGCTCAGGATCAGCCAGCCGTCATCAATCAAAACGCGGTCGGCTTCCCGCAGCAGACGATGGGGATCGCTGCACCAGGGCAGCGTATGGGCGAGCAGACAGGCATCAATGGATTTTTCCGCAAAAGGCAAATGCAGCGGATCAGCCTTCACCTGAACCGGGGAGCCATTAAGCGATACGCTAACCTGATGCGAGATAGCGCAGCTTTCGGTATTGATTTCTGCGCTCAGATTGCCAATCTTAAGCAGGTGAAAACCATACATTTTCGCGAGCCAGGGTTTAAGCTGAAGTTCTAAGGCCTCGCGATAATATTCACCCCAGGGCAACTCTGCCCAACGTTCCGGTGGTGCGACAGTCTGAGGTATCCTTGCCGGTTTCATCAAAACACCCGCCACGCTATAAGAGGTAATGCATGAATCTTATCAGTATTTCCGCCTTTCAGGACAATTACATCTGGGTTTTAGTCGATGACGATCGCAGATGCATCATTGTTGATCCCGGCGAATCCGTACCGATCCTGCACGCGATAGAAGAAAACGACTGGCAGCCTGAAGCGATCCTCCTTACCCATCACCATCACGATCATGTCGGCGGTGTTCCCGATCTCCTTGCGCGCTATCCCCATATTCCCGTCTACGGACCAGCAGAGACACAGGATAAGGGTACGACGCAAGTTGTCGAAGAAGGCGAAAGTATCTTCATCCTCGGGTGCGAGTTTTCCGTATTTGCTACGCCAGGTCACACTTCCGGTCATCTCTGTTTCTACAGCAAACCTTATCTTTTTTGTGGCGACACGCTGTTTTCCGGCGGCTGTGGAAGGCTGTTTGAAGGCACGCCAGAACAGATGTATCAATCTTTACAAAAAATTAATGCGCTGCCAGCCGACACCGTAATTTGTTGCGCACATGAGTATACATTAGGGAATATGAAGTTTGCTGCAAGCGTACTACCAGAGGATCGGGCGATTCAGGATTATTACCAGAAAGTGAAGGAGTTACGTGCAAAAAACCAAAAAACACTCCCCGTAATTCTGAAAAATGAGCGACAAATAAATTTATTTTTAAGAACGAATGACGTTGATTTAATTAATAAAATTAATCAAGAAACAAATTTGTTACAACCTGAAGCGCGATTTGCATGGTTAAGGTCAAAGAAAGATAACTTCAGATAATTGCGGGTTGCCTTTTCAAAATTTCGCCGTTATCATCGCTCGTCTTTTAAGCAACTATTGACACACACATGAAGGCAAAAGCGATATTACTCGCCTCTGTCCTGCTTGTAGGTTGCCAGTCACAAAACGGCAGCAACGTACAACAGCACGCACAGAGCCTTTCTGCGGCTGGTCAAGGGGAAGCAGGGAAGTTTACGAGTCAGGCGCGATGGTTGGACGATGGGACATCCTTCGCGCAGGAACAAGACTTGTGGGCCTCTATTGGCGACGAGCTAAAGATGGGAATTCCGGAAAACAGCCGGATTCGCGAACAGAAACAGAAGTATTTGAGAAATAAGAGCTATCTCCACGATGTAACATTACGGGCAGAGCCGTATATGTACTGGATAGCAGGGCAAGTTAAGAAACGTAACATGCCTATGGAACTGGTACTACTACCCATAGTGGAGAGCGCTTTTGACCCGCACGCGACGTCTGGCGCCAATGCAGCAGGCATCTGGCAGATCATTCCGAGCACAGGGCGAAATTATGGTTTAAAGCAGACCCGCAACTACGATGCGCGTCGTGATGTTGTCGCTTCAACGACAGCCGCTCTCGACATGATGCAACGTCTGAACAAGATGTTTGACGGCGACTGGTTATTGACTGTCGCGGCGTATAACAGTGGTGAAGGTCGTGTACTGAAGGCAATGAAAGCGAATAAAGCGCGTGGAAAATCCACAGACTTCTGGTCGCTCTCACTGCCACAGGAAACAAAGATTTACGTACCGAAAATGCTGGCACTGAGTGACATTCTCAAGAACAGCAAACGTTACGGTGTACAACTGCCAACACCAGACGAAAGTCGTGCACTGGCGCGTGTTCGCCTCAGCAGCCCTGTTGATATTCAACAGGTTGCCGATATGACGGGTATGTCGGTAAGTAAGCTTAAAACCTTTAATGCAGGTGTTAAAGGCTCCACGCTGGGTGCAAGCGGCCCGCGCTATGTGATGGTTCCGCAGAAACACGCGGAGCAGTTACGTGAGTCTTTAGCTTCGGGTGAAATTGCAGCCGTTCAGTCTACGCTGATTGCTGATACGTCGCCTGTAAGCAGCCGCAGCTATAAGGTGCGTTCAGGTGATACGCTTTCAGGTATTGCATCACGTCTTGGCGTGAATACGAAAGATCTCCAGCAGTGGAATAATCTGCGCGGATCCGGTCTGAAAGTGGGTCAAACGCTGACCGTAGGTGCAGGTAGCAGCGCACAGCGTCTCGCTAAAAACAGCGATAGCATTACCTATCGCGTACGTAAAGGCGACTCGCTGTCCAGTATTGCTAAGCGTCACGGCGTAAACATCAAAGATGTGATGCGCTGGAACAACGATACTGACAACCTGCAACCTGGCGACCAGCTGACGTTGTTTGTGAAAAACAGCGCTACGCCAGATTCCTGATAGTACGATCGCTTATTAAAAAGGCACCGATTCCCCTCGGTGCCTTTTTTGTTTATCCCGCTTTTTGCGCTTCAGCCATAATGGTGTCGCTGGTAAACGAACCATCGTCATGCAATTCAAAGTACGCCTTGACGTCAGCAGAGGCACTCTCCTGATACAATCGGATCGCCTGAGTTAATGCCTCCGGTGTGCGCATCCGTGCAATCCATGACGTGAACTCCAGCGACAAACGGTCGGTTATCAATGAGCGTGAAATCAAGCCAGCTTCGGTGATAAACGTAAGCCACTCTCCACTGGAGTAGTTTTGCACGTGCGAGGTATCACGCAGCGCTTCAACCGTCTGGAGCCAGATATTCCGTACCGGATGCCCGGGAGACATCACGTCCATGATGATGAATATTCCGCCCGGTTTGAGCACGCGTTTCACTTCCCGTAATGCCTGCCCCACATCATGCCAGTGGTGTGCAGAGTAACGGCTAATCACAGCCTCAAAGGATGCATCCTCAAAGGGTAAAGATTCAGCGTAGCCCTGTCGCGTCGTGACGTTATTCAGCCCTTTCGCTTTCGCCGCTTCAGCAACCACATCCAGCATCTGGCTCGATAAGTCATACGCCGTCACCTGAGCAACCTGCTGTGCGGCGGTAAAACTGGCGTGCCCCGCTCCGCAGCCTAAGTCCAGCACGTGCGCGTCAGGAAACGCGGCGAGCCGTTCGCCGAGACGTACCAGATCGCGGCCAGAGGCATGTACGGCACTGCTCAGGTAGGCACTTGCCTGAGAACCAAACTGTTTTTCGACGTTGTCATGATGGGAGTGTGTTGTTGTCATGTTGCTGTCCTTTTATGGGTTAAAAAATAAAGGGCAGCACCCGCACAGGCCTGCCCCACGGCAGACCTGACGCACCATTATTTATCAGGTTTGCCGGGACTGAATTCGACTAGTAGAGGATTATGATCGGAGGCGCGCGTCACCAGAACGGAGGCGTCGTGCACGCTTAAACCCCGATAGAAGACAAAATCGAGAGGACGACCAAACGCTTTCTTGCGCTGGTCATCGTTAAAACGAACTTCACGCAGCGACATTTCACGCGCGAAGCGGTACAACGCGTTCATACGCGGACGGCTCCAGGCATTGAAGTCCCCGGCCATAATGATCGGCCCACTGTGATGAGCAATCTGATCGCCGATGGGAAGTAACTGCTTACTGTACACATCAACACCCAGGCTGAAGTTCACCGCATGAATGTTTACCACCATCAGCAGGCGGGTGTCGGGCAACGGATAGACCGTGACCAGCGCTGATTTTGCCAGACGCAGGATCGGCTCACGTTCACGCAGCGGGCAGCAATAGACCGGATGTGCGGCTGAAAGGGTCATCACCCCGGAAGGATGCTGTGGCAGAACAAAGGCAGGCACCTGATCGGCTGCAAGATAGTTCGTCGTTGCAAACCTGACCAGTTCAGGCGTGGTTTGCGCCTCCTGTAACAGAACCAGATGCGCATCTTTACCAAAATTTTGAAGTACGGATAACCACTCCGCACGCTGTTGCTTAAAGATGTTCCACACCAGTACGCGAATTTTTTCGTCACTGCTTAATGGAGTGCCCGCTGGTAATGCCTGGCTAAGGCTCGCAAACGACCCCGGAGGCAAGATCCTCTCCGCAGGCATTCCGGCAACATAACGCATGGCATAGGTATTTTTTCGCACTTTTGGAAACGGCCTCTGTAACATGAACCAGCCCGGAAAACGGACTGGTTCTAATGTTATAGGGATTTTAGGTCACACTTTCAACGCAATTACTGAGAAACCGCTTTCCAGTTTTGTAAGCAAGCACTTACTGATACTTATCCAAGTGCAACGCGAGCGGGTTTATCAAGCCGTCCACTGAGACCAATAAGGAGGAAAGCGATAAGCACAATTACCGCACCAATCCATGGCGTTTGGGTTAATCCAACATGTTCAACCACCTGCCCACCGATAACCGAACCGAGTGCGATACCGATATTAAATGCGGCGATATTCAGCCCAGATGCGACATCCACCGCATTAGGCGTATAACGTTCGGCTTTCTGCACAACATATACCTGCAATCCCGGCACGTTACCAAAAGCGAATATCCCCATAACCAACACCGTTACCAGCGCGGCGTATTGCATCGATGCGGTGAACTGGAAAATCATCAGCAGGGCAACCAGGGCGGCGAAGATGAATTTCAGCGCCGGTACCGCACCATGCTTATCCGCAAGCTTGCCGCCCCAGATATTGCCGATTGCGACGGAGATACCGTAGCCCAGTAAAATCCAGCTCACCGCGCCCGGAGAAAAACCAGCCAGTTCCTGCATCATCGGTGCAAGGAAGGTGAACGCAGTGAACACACCTCCATAACCCAGGGCCGTAACGGCATAGATCAGCAGCAGGCGCGGGTGTGTCAGAACTTTAACCTGATCGCTCAGGCTGGCGCTCGCGCGTCCCGGAATACTGGAGGGCACCAGCAGCAGGCTGGCTACCAGAGCAATCACGCCCAACAGCGATACCGCGAGGAAGGTTTCACGCCAGCCAAAATGTTGTCCGATAAACGTTCCTAACGGCACGCCGGTGACCAGCGCGACGGTTAAGCCACCAAACATAATCGCAATGGCTGACGCCGCTTTCTCTTTTGGCACCAGGCTGGTTGCAATCGTGGAACCGATGGAGAAGAAGACACCGTGCGCGAGGCCTGTCAGCAGGCGGGCAATGACCAGCGTGGAGTAATCCGGTGACTGCCACGCCAGAATATTGCCAGCGGTGAAGAGCACCATCAGGGCAACTAACAGTTGTTTACGTGGAAAGCGTCCAGTCAGTGCGGTCAGCACAGGCGCCCCAACAGCGACGCCTAACGCGTAAATAGATACCAGCAGCCCGGCAGAAGGCAGCGAGATAGCGAGTTGTTCAGCAATGGTAGGAACAAGTCCTACAATAACAAATTCGGTCGTGCCAATTGCGAAGGCACTGATCGTCAGGGCAAGAAGCGCCAGTGGCATAAAATACTCCGTCTCTTCAGGATTAAGATGACAGGCAGTATGCGCCAGTGTTTAAATAACAAAAATGGTTAGAATCTCAATAGAATTTTGCAGGTGATGCAATAATGAAAGCCACATCGGAAGAACTGACTGTCTTCGTTGCCGTTGTTGAAAGCGGCAGCTTCAGCCGTGCTGCCGAACAGCTCGGACAGGCGAACTCCGCCATCAGCCGCTCGGTGAAAAAGCTGGAGATGAAGCTCGGGGTGAGTCTGCTCAACAGAACAACGCGGCAGCTCAGCCTGACGGAAGAAGGTGAACGTTATTTTCGACGCGTGCAGTCCGTTTTGCAGGAGATGGCGGCAGCAGAAACGGAAATCATGGAATCTCGCAGCACGCCGCGTGGGCTGCTGCGCATAGATGCGGCGACGCCGGTCGTGCTGCATTTCCTGATGCCGTTGATTAAACCCTTCCGCGAACGCTACCCGGAGATGACCCTGTCTCTGGTCTCTTCTGAGACGTTTATTAACCTGATTGAGCGTAAAGTTGATGTGGCGATCCGCGCGGGAACCCTGACGGATTCAAGTTTACGCGCTCGCCCTCTGTTCACCAGCTACCGCAAAATTATCGCGTCACCGCAATATATTGCAGAGCATGGCAAACCTGAGACCGTTGAGGAGCTGAAGCAGCACCTGTGCCTGGGCTTTACGGAACCTGTCTCGCTGAACACCTGGCCCGTGGCCTGTCATGACGGACAACTTCATGAGATCACCTGCGGACTTTCGTCTAATAGCGGGGAAACGCTGAAACAGCTATGTCTTGAAGGAAACGGGATCGCCTGTTTATCAGACTATATGATTGATAAGGAAATTGCCGCGGGCCAGCTAGTTGAGCTAATGGCTGACAAACGCTTACCTGTAGAGATGCCTTTTAGCGCGGTGTATTACAGTGACAGAGCGGTAAGTACGCGCATACGCGCATTTATCGACTTCCTTAGTGAGCATATAAAAACAGCTCCCGGAGGAGCTGTATGAGGGTTTAAAGGCACAGAGGGAGGGTTTTTACTAATCCCAGTTAGGTGCTAACCCTTCGGGACTGACCAGACGATCGTTGCATTCCAGTGCAGCGATCGCTTTTTTATCTTCATCATCGAGCTGGAGATCCCACGCTAACAGGTTACTTGCCAGGTTTTCACGTTTGGTTGAAGACGGGATCACGGCATATCCTTCACCTATCGCCCATGCCAGGATCACCTGTGCAGCTGTTGCATTGTGTTTTTCAGCGATGCGTGCAATCACTTCATCTTTCAGGGCCTTACCATATGCCAGCGTCATGTACGAGGTGATGTGAATGCCATGCTGTTTCGCCCAGTCCACAACTTTGCGGTTTTGCAGGTAAGGAGAGAGTTCAATCTGGTTAGTAGCAATATTCTCTTTACCCACTGCGGCAATGGCTTTTTCCATCAATGGGATAGTGAAATTCGAGATACCAATTTCACGCGTCAAGCCCTGCTCTTTTGCTTCCAGCAGCGCCTGCATGAACTCCTCTACAGAGACGGCATCGCCAGGTGATGGCCAGTGGATCAGCGTCAGATCAACATAGTCAGTACGCAGCTTTTTCAGACTTTCCTTCAGGCTTAGGATCAGTTTGTCTTTGCTGAGGTTCTCAATCCAGATTTTGGTGGTGATGAAAAGCTCATGGCGCGGTACGCCGCTCTCCTCGATAGCCTGACCTACGGCAGCTTCGTTGTCATAAATCTGCGCCGTATCAATAGCGCGATAGCCCAACTCGAGTGCGGTTTTAACAGATGCGATAACAACGTCGTCCTTCAGGCGAAAAGTGCCCAGACCCAGTGCAGGGATAGTCATATCATTCCTCAATCGTTATGTTCGTAAACTGAGGAGGATTATCGCTGTGGTTGTTATATCGAAAAAGATCGTAAAATGCAGAGGATTTTTGCTAATTTCGCAATAGTAAAACGACAGATATGAAAAAAGCCCTGAGCGTTAGCTCAGGGCTTTTAATAAGTGGCGGAACGGACGGGACTCGAACCCGCGACCCCCTGCGTGACAGGCAGGTATTCTAACCGACTGAACTACCGCTCCACCGAATACTTCTGTAACCACCGGATTAATGCACCGGCTTAC
>NZ_JBMKHV010000024.1:0-23230 GCF_049238585.1 Enterobacter cloacae complex sp. IR5428
GAGGTGATGCGTGCACTACGCAAAGGCCAGGCCTCAGCATTTTATTATGGTGATCCCCTGGGCGAAATGCGCCTGGTAAGCAGAGTTTTTGAAATGTAAGGCCTTTGAATAAGACAAAACGCTGCCTCATCGCTAACTTTGCAACAGTGCCCGCTCAGCTGGTTGGTAACTATTTTCAACCCGGACTCCAGATCACCTGGGCCAGCTTCAAGGCAGCGCCGCAGATACTCTGACCGATTACCACCTGAAACCAGGTCTATATAGGCCAAAAGTTCATCTGATACTTTTGCGGTTATTGTTGGCATTCAGTCCTCACTTTGTGCATTTTTTAAACGAAAAAAGGGTGTCTAAT
The DNA here is from genome assembly GCF_049238585.1 of Enterobacter cloacae complex sp. IR5428. Lineage (NCBI taxonomy): Bacteria > Pseudomonadati > Pseudomonadota > Gammaproteobacteria > Enterobacterales > Enterobacteriaceae > Enterobacter > Enterobacter cloacae complex sp. IR5428. Next base: position 353 of record NZ_JBMKHV010000024.1, read on the forward strand.
ACGGTGAAATCATAGTATTACCAAAGTAATAAATAAAAAATGTTTTAAATCAGTAAGTTAGATTAGATTTGTAATACCTGGGTAATACCGCAGCATGGTTAAATTTGGTTTTTTTTCTTTTAAATCAGTGAGATAGCGTGATTTATCACGCTGCGTTAGGTGTATAGCAGGTTAAGGGATAAAAAATCATCTTTTTTTGGTAGGGCGATCTCCGTAGGTTAAGGGTCATTTGGCTAAAAAGCGTCCTATTCTTTGATGGTCATGCTTGCATGACCATCTGAGCAACCAAAAACTACAGATAAACTACAGATAAACTACAAAAAACGTTTTGCCTTAGTGTTGGAAGACTACAAATAGACTACAATAAAACTACAAAGAAACTACAAAAAACGTGACAGACTACAAATAGACTACAAGAAAACTACAGATAAACTACAAAACTCGATTGACCCCTTCTTACGAGTGTTGTAGAGTCATTTTCATACAACGGAGGGGGTTATGAATAAACCAGCAGATCTGAAACCCCGCAACTTATCGGCTGCTGTCAGATTGCGCCTAAATGAAATCGAGAACTGGCTGGACAGAGGGCTAACGCGGCATGAAATTGCTGAAATCCTCGACAGCGAATACAGCTTTTCGGTAACAGCCAAAGGGCTTGAGATGGCACTGTATAGAACGCGGCAAAACCGAAAAAATGTATTGCACAATACACATGATAAGAGTAGCGCGAAGGGTGCAGCGGAAAGTGTATTGCACAATACACAACCGTCTGAGCCTGAAGCGCAGGAAAGTGAAAAAGCAGAGAGTCCCGGCATTATTGATAAAGAATTCTTCAATAAAATCGGTGAGAATTTCGACCCTAAGAAGTTCAACAAAAAATTCTGAGGTGATTTATGAAAGTAGCGGTAATTAATTACAGTGGCAGTGTTCGTAAAACCTTAATTTCATCTTACCTGTTAGCCCCGCGGCTGACTGGTGCAAAGTTCTATGCGGTAGAGACTATCAACCAGTCTGCTTCCGATCTGGGTATTGAAAATGTGACCAGTTTTAAAGGTGACGACTTCTCACGTTTGATTGAGGGGTAATGACTCCAACTTACTGGTAGTGTTTTATGTTCAGATAATGTCCAATGACTTTGTCATGCAGTTCTCCCTTCAGGCGTGATTCATAAAGCGGCCAGTCATCCGTCATCCATACCACGACCTCAAAGGCCGACAGCAGGCCCGGAAGACGCTCCAGCGTGGCCAGAGTGCGTTCACCGAAGACGTGCGCCACAACCGTCCTCCGTATCCTGTCATACGCGTAAAACAACCAGCGCTGGCGTGATTTAGCGCCGACGAACCCCACTGTTCGTCTATTTCCGCGCAAACAATGACGTCACTGCCCGGTTGTATGCGTGAGTTTACCGACTGCGGCCTGAGAGGCGGTGTAAGTGAACTGTAGCTGCCATGTTTTACGGCAGTGAGAGCAGAGATAGCGCTGATGTCCGGCAGTACTTTTACCGTTACGCACCACGCCTTCAGTAGCTGAGCAGGAGGGACAAGTGATGGAGATGGAAGCCACTGGAGCACCTCAAAACCACCATCATACACTAAATCAGCAAGTTGGTAGCATTACCCAGAACTGGACAGAATAGGCTGTATGTCTAACTTCTGGCAGCCAGCAGTGCTCGCCGCAGCCGAGCGACAGGGCGAAGCCCCGAGTGAGCGAGGAAGCACCATGGAACAGTACTCATAAATTCTGCATACGCTCAATGCCTGCAAAATCACCTCCCATAGGGGTTATCCACTTATCCACGGGGATATTTTTATAAGATCTTTTTAAATAGTTGTTAGATTTTTATTTTTAGAATGCCCACAGGCCTTTATCCATGCGGGTTCCAGAGAGGGATCTGTGACAAAACGCCCTTTCAGTGTGACAAATCACCCTCAAATAGCCGCCATTTCTGTGACAAGTTGCCCTTAACCCTGTGACAAATTGCCCTCAGGAAGCGTTGCTTTTCACAAAGTTATCCATCCCTGTTGACTCTGTTTTATGAAGTGTGACAATCTTAAAGTCTGTCACACTTCGCATGGACCTGTCATGGCGGAAATAGCGGTTATAAACCATAAAAAACGTAAAAATAGCCCGCGGATTGTCCAGTCTAACGAGCTGACTGAGGCGGCATATAGTCTCTCCAGGGATCAAAAGCGTATGCTGTATCTGTTCGTTGACCAGATCAGAAAATCCGACGGCTCCCTGCAGGAACATGACGGCATCTGCGAAATTCACGTTGCTAAATACGCTGAAACATTCGGGCTGACCTCCGCTGAAGCCAGTAAGGATATACGACAGGCTTTAAAAGGTTTTGCGGGTAAGGAAGTGGTTTTCTATCGCCCTGAAGAGGATGCCGGCGATGAAAAAGGGTATGAATCCTTTCCCTGGTTTATTAAACGTGCGCACAGCCCATCCAGAGGGCTTTACAGCGTACATATCAACCCATATCTGATTCCCTTCTTCATCGGGTTACAGAACCGGTTTACGCAGTTCCGGCTCAGTGAAACAAAAGAGATTACCAATCCGTACGCCATGCGTTTATACGAATCTCTGTGCCAGTACCGTAAACCTGATGGCTCAGGTGTCGTGTCCCTGAAAATCGACTGGATCATGGAACGCTACCAGCTACCTCAAAGTTACCAGCGTATGCCGGACTTTCGCCGCCGTTTCCTGCAGGCAAGTGTTGACGAGATCAACAGCCGGACACCAATGCGCCTTTCTTACATCGAGAAAAAGAAAGGCCGCCAGACGACGCATATCGTATTTTCCTTCCGTGATATAACCTCCATGACGATTGAATAGTTGAGGGCTATCTGTCACAGATTTAAGGGTGGTTCGTCACATTTGATCTGGAAAGTTGAGGGTGATTTGTCACAGTTTTGCTGTTCCCTCCCTGGCATCCTGCGCTTACTCATAGTTTTTTTGGCTGTAACCGGTAGTGGAGCCAGAATTGAGGGCAATTTGTCACTCTATCCTGAGGGTAGTTTGTCACACTAGATTTTCTCCCTCTTCCCGGGTAATGGTGCCAACTTACTGATTTAGTGTATGATGGTGTTTTTGAGGTGCTCCCGTGGCTTCCATCTCCATCACTTGTCCCTCCTGCTCAGCTACTGAAGGCGTGGTGCGTAACGGTAAAAGTACTGCCGGACATCAGCGCTATCTCTGCTCTCACTGCCGTAAAACATGGCAGCTACAGTTCACTTACACCGCCTCTCAGCCCGGTACACACCAGAAAATTATTGATATGGCCATGAATGGCGTCGGATGTCGCGCCAGTGCACGCATTATGGGCGTTGGCCTCAACACGATTTTACGACACTTAAAAAACTCAGGCCGCAGTCGGTAAACTCACGCATACAACCGGGCAGTGATGTGATTGTCTGCTCTGAAATGGATGAACAGTGTGGTTACGTCGGCGCTAAATCACGCCAGCGCTGGTTGTTTTACGCGTATGACAGGATACGGAGGACGGTTGTTGCACACGTCTTCGGTGAACGTACTATGGCCACGCTGGAGCATCTTCTGAGCCTGCCGTCGGACTTTCAGGGCGCGTGGTTCCTTTTAAACACCAGCTCTGTATCTCTTTTAAAGATCCTTTAATAAATTCTGTAAATCCATAACCTGTTCATCGCCTGCATTGTGGACCGGCTCGGGAGAATGCCCGCCCTTGCAGCGACCAGACGGTCGCGCCGGTTCGGCAACGTCAGTGAGAGCTCCCTTCGCTACGCGACGGGCCCCGGCCGGAGAAGCAAATTAGTTACAGCATTCAAAAGGAAATCCATCATAAAACCGGCGCCGGTTTGCCGGCCAGGTGCCCCTCCCCACCACTGAAAAGCGCCGCCGCCCCGGCCGAAGGCCGGGAGTAGTGTCGCTTTTAATGATGGGTGTTGTAACTACTCTTCTTCATCGCTGTCGGTGGAGCTGCGGGCAGTTCTTTGGTACACGCTCGTAAGCGGCCCTCCGGCCCGCTAACGCGGAGATACGCCCCGGCTGCGGCTGTCGCCACTCCGACCGCGTACAGAGGCATCTGAGACGTTTTTAGCGGGTATAGCTTTGCAGCTACCGCGTTAAGTTCCCTGGTGTCGCTGAGATAGTTGATGAACATCCCCCTAAGCGTCAGCAGCAAGCTGCCGCCGCTAAGGCCCCGGAAATCACGCCCTTTACGTCGTAAACGCCGTAAAGCCCGCTCACCGGGGTTAAAAGGGATTACTTTGACTTCTTCATTGCTGTTAGCGGGTTAAGGCTAATCAGGGCAGGGGGTAGGGTGGCAGAATTTATAGCCCGGCAACCGGCTACGCCGGGCTTTCGGCGCCATTTGACTCCACAGACACATGTAACCTCATCTGGCGCCTCCATGCCGCTGACGCGGCATCAGGAAGTGTAGACTTTAACGTCTGCTTTGTGCCAGGAGCGGAAGTTGTTAATTACAGTTTGCGTGGATCACGGGTCAGGGTCACTCTACTTAATACTACTCGTCCCCACCTTCGGTGATCAGACCTGACTTTTTCAGCTCAACCGCCAGCTCCTGTAAGCTCGGGCGAATTGCTTTTTCCAGACGGGTCATACCATCAATCATCCAGCTAATGATGTCAGGCCAAAGTTCTTTGTTTCCGCCGTCAAATGCTTTTGCACAAACAACCTGGCAGCTTTTTCTCTCAGGCAGTAGTCGCCAATTGAGCATCCCACCAAACTGCGACTCAATATGCGTTTTGCGCTCTGACAGACGCTCAAACAGCCATGTATTTTCTACCGCATCTGAACGTGAAATATTGAGCTGAATGCGAGCATCTTTTTGCGAGAAGATCACTTCAAAAGGCACGCCACTAACCCCCGAACCCGCTGCCAGCCAATGGTCTGTCGTAGGTGCTCGGTTGTTAAATAATGAACATGTGCTGGTACGGAATTTTTCCAGTGCTAACGACCAGAACTCACGGCGTAAATAATGTCGTTGTTGCAGTTCGCTACTGCTTGAGGTGGACTGCTCTTCTGCCTCTTTCTGCGCCATTCCAATCATGTAGGATTCCGCTTCAGGAGTCGGAATGACCTGCCGTATATCGACAAAAACATCCTCGGCAAAGAGGTACGGCGTCGCTTTGAAGCATTGCACTCGGATGCCAAACTGCATTAGCCATAGTGCAGTATTGGTAACTTCTTTGCGGAAATTCGCCGCTACCATGATAACGCGCTGTGTCCCTTTTCGATTGAGCACACCTTCTTTCAAACTTTCCCAGCCCATAAATTCTGCAATAACTTCTGCCGCAGGGCGGATTTCCGAGGGTTCATGTTGTGTAATATAAAGCTGAAAAATTTCGACAACGCTTTCCTGACGAAGGTTGGCGCAGTAACCCGCATACTTCAGCGCCTGCCAGACCACGTCACGCCCTGAATCATCAAGTTTATTCTCGATAATGACCAAGTTGCCTTTTTTGTCGATAGCCAGCAGATCGAGACGTTCGTTAGTCTCATCAAAACCAGCAAACTCTTTCTGAATAATTAAAAGTTCGTCCTCTTTATCATCTTTCTTAGTCAACGCTTGAGGATTGTTTGCCAGCCACTCTTGCAAATGATCGCGTTCGCGAAAACCAAGACTGCTAAAAGAGACTTCCATGAGCGACTTGAGGCTATTGTTTTGCCGATCAATCTTATACATTTTCTATCTCACATCCTGATTGTTTTGCTTCTGGCAGAATTATCTTATTTGGGTTTGAGGGTAATGGAACGGAAACGTACGCTAAGAAGATAATTGTTTGTTTATATTGAAATTTAAATTTCTCAATTCCCCATTTATCATATCCTCCGGTAGCGTGAGCTGACAAGCTCCCTGTTGACTCACACCTAATGCTGCTAGCAATGTCCGTAGATCGCTCATAGCGGACTGCGCTCACTTACTGCTGTGAGCGTTACATTGAGTTTAATGCCAGCCAGGTATAGTCAGGTTGACAGTACTTGTTTCAGACCTTCGTCATTAAAAACGGTTCCGGTCTTCAGGACGCCATAACACCAGTGCACCAGTTTCCGCATCAGCGCGCCAATGGCCACCATTTTAGGTTTACCCCGCAGGCACATCTCATCGTAGGTAATGACTCCAAATTATTGATAGTGTTTTATGTTCAGATAATGCCCGATGACTTTGTCATGCAACTCCACCGATTTTGAGAACGACAGCGACTTCCGTCCCAGCCTTGCCAGATGCTGCCTCAGATTCAGGTTATGCCGCTCATTTCGCTGCGTATATCGCTTGCTGATAACGTGCAGTTTTCCCTTCAGGCGGGATTCATACAGTGGCCAGCCATCCGTCATCCATATCACCCAAAGGGTGACAGCAGGCTCATAAGACGCTCCAGCGTCGCTATAGTGCGTTCACCAAATACGTGCACAACAACCGTCTTCCGGAGCCTGTCATACGCGTAAAACAGCCAGCGCTGCCGCGATTTAGCCCCGACGTAGCCCCACTGTTCGTCCATTTCCGCGCAGACGATGACGTCACTGCCCGGCTGTATGCGCGAGAATACCGACTACGGCCTGAGTTTTTTAAGTGCCGTAAAATCGTGTTGAAGCCAACGCCCATAATGCGGGCGGTTGCCCGGCATCCAACGCCATTCATGGCCATATCAATGATTTTCTGGTGCGTACCGGGTTGAGAGGCGGTGTAAGTAAACTGTAGCTGCCATGTTTTACGGCAGTGAGAGCAGAAATAGCGCTGATGTTCGGCAGTGCTTTTGCCGTTCGCACCACCTCGTCAGTAGCTGAACAGGAGGGACAGCTGATAAAAACAGAAGCCACTGGAGCACCTCAAAAACACCATCATACGCTTAATCAGTAAGTTGGCAGCATCACCGAAACTGCCTACCTGATTCGTTTAGCTACGTTCGTATATGAGTCAGAGAATGAAATTTAAACAGGATGCATCACTTGTTGAAACATGTAAGATAAATCTTATCTACGATATTTAAGGAAAGGCACAGCGTGGCGACTTATCGGGCTTACTACGGGCAGGACAGAGATCGTGAATACTTTGAACGCATATTTCAGTCAGCAAACATCAATTTCATCATTGGCTCAGGAGCATCACTGCCTGCAATCAGCGTGTTAGGTGATATTGAAAGCGAGCTTGAGGCTCTGGTCCGCGCCGGAAATGATGATGAATACTTCAGTAAATCTGAGTCTTTTCTGGACAATGTATGGAAGGCAAACAACGTCCTCCTGAAGCGAAGCAGGCCCGCAGAGGTAATCCTTCCTACTTTAATAGATGATGTCGTATCGACACAAAACAACTACGCGAAGCTCATGCGGGCATTAGAAATGCTTCTAACGAGGCGGCGGACTGGATTGCTACCGCGGCGCATCAACCTTTTTACGACTAACTATGATTTGTTCATTGAGGATGCGGCGGTTAAAAATAACAACGTCATTCTGAATGATGGATTCCGTCAGCGCGCTGATATTTACAACCGGACAGTATTCGATGCCAAATGTTTTTATCAGACCATACACGCAACCGGAAACCTTTATAATTACAGCGTGGAACTACCTACGGTGAATCTCATCAAGCTGCATGGTTCCCTTTCCTGGCATAGCTATGATAAGGAAATCTATTATTCCATTAAGGATATGAAGCCAGTTGCGTTCAATACACCAAAGGAGAAGCAGGACTGGGTTATGTCACATCAACTGGTTCTGCCGCGAAAGGATAAATTTCGTGAAACCTTACTTGAAAACGTGTATTACGATCTACTACGGACTTATTCAAATGAGCTGGATAAAGAAGGCTCTTTGCTTATAGTTTTCGGATTTTCTTTTGCGGATGAGCATATTGAAACCCTTACCAAAAAAGCGCTACGAAACGCCACGCTCAAAATTGTTATATTCGCTTACAACGAGGCGGCTAAAGACCTATTTCTTGGTAAATTCCGAGATTATTCCAACGTTGATGTGGTTTTTACTCCTGGAGCTCCGTTGGACTTCAAAAAGATGAATGAAATTATAACCAGCTTTCTTGGAGGTATGAAATGACCTCCGCTTTTGTTAACGAAGAAGCAGTATTAAGGATCGGTGAGGTTCGTGAAGTATCGGGCAGAACACTCAGCGTGCTTGTCGATAAAAATAAAAATCTGAGTGACCTTTTCTATCACGGTAAGGTGCTCAAAAATGTTTCAGTAGGTAGTTTCATCGAAGTCAAAAAAGGCTTCATGAGTCTGATTGCAAAGGTAGAAACCGAGAAGATTGTCGAGGAAAAATCACCTGTTGGTAGCGGAAGCGATTCGCTTCGCTTCCGACGCTATCTTACAGCCTCACTGGCAGGCTACATTGACCGGAACGGGCGCTTTACTGGCGGAACACGCGAGTTACCCCTTATCGGCAATGAAGTTTTTCTGATGTCTGAGGAACAACTTCATCTTATCCACTCGATCGCGCCAGCGGGCGAGTCTGGGCTGAATTTTTCGCGCACCGATCTCGAAGATATTGATATCACTCTCCCGATAAGCGGCCTTCTCAACTCACACATCGCCATCTTCGGTAATACTGGCAGCGGCAAGTCCAATACTCTGGCCGCGCTTTACCAGCATGGCTATGAGGCCCTGAAAAACCTACTAGGCGAAGGATTCAGAAGTCGGTCACGGTTTCTTTTATTTGATTTCAATGGTGAATATGGTGGGAGAAGTTGCATTACGCGCGACAAGGTTGTTTACAATCTTAGCACGCATGATGAAGAGGGTGATCGCATTCCGATGCCTGCTGAGATACTGCTTGAGCATGAGATTCTCTCTGTCCTGACGGATGCCACCGACAAAACGCAGAAACCTTTCCTGAAGCGAGTACTTGAATTCAAAAAGCGAGTGGAGTCGAAGCTGAACCCTCAGTCATATTTTCGTGAAATTCTGAAACGGCGGGTCACCGAAACTCTGTTTGGTTGCGAAAAGAAAAAAAGTGACGACCTGATTGATTTATTCCGTCCCGTACTTAAGGACGAAGACCTGATAGCAGATATTGAATTTTTTTATAACAACGGCGGCGTATGGCGAACTAAGACAGGTGTTTACTTTTCTAATGAAGAAAATACTCATCAGTGCAATATGTACCAGAGGGCTCAGAATTATGAATTTCCCGAAGATATAATGGAAGAGTTGCTGGACTATATGTATGTTCAGCTAATTATTGAATATCTTTCAAGTCGCTCAAATCCTGAACATCTTTCTCCTGTCATCAACCGAATGAGCGGACTGAAAAAAGATATTCGTAAAATTTTCAATACTGCATCCGGCGGAACCATCTGGGCAGAAACGAACTTTGTTGTCCTGAACCTTAATATGGTCAATCTGACCATGAAAAAAACGCTACCACTTTTAATGGCCAAATGGGCCTATTCAGCAAAAAAAATGGATAAGGTACCGTCCACTCTCCATCTCATCATAGACGAAGCACACAATATCCTTTCGAACACCTCGTTCAGGGAATCAGAAAGCTGGAAGGATTATCGGCTCGAAACGTTTGAAGAGATAATTAAGGAGGGCAGAAAATTTGGCGTCTTTGTGACGATATCCAGTCAGCGACCAAATGATATCTCCCCGACTATCATTTCTCAGGCACATAACTATTTCATTCACCGGTTGATAAATCAGAACGATCTGTATGCTATTGAAAAATCCGTTTCCTACATAGACCGCATGACTGAAGAATCTATTCCAACGCTTGCAACCGGCACCTGCATATTCAGTGGCGTGATCTGCCCTATGCCACTTAAGCTTCGTATAAACGAGCTGTCTTTCCGCAAAAAGCCGCACAGCCATACGCTGAATTTTGAAGACCTAATGCTTTAGCCACGGCTGCCGCTTCTCTGAGCAGAACGGCAGCCTGTCTCCCCGTTCAGTGTGAGCAGATCAGCTAATGCTGGAATCGCGTCCGGCTCGGTCACCTTCATAAACGCCGCCTCAAACTAAAGATTCTTCTTGTAGTACTAGCAGTAATTACAAAAAGTGCTTTTATGCTTTTTAAGCATTGCTTTTATATTTTTAATAATGTCAGTTTTTATCCCTCACTCCTTTCTTTTCTTGAGATCCGAAAACTCCAAGTTCCGGATCTGCTTCAGCCCCGCCGGCGCGCAGCGGCCAGGCAACACAAGATGTAGAGGTGTTTCCAGCTGTCAGTGACCCTATATGTTGTGTCCCTCCCCTCCCCCGTGACCGGCCGCTCACCACCCTGAAAGGGCGCTGTGGTTATTCCGTGTGCGTGGTACACTTCCGGAAACTGTGGAATAACATAAAAGTCGGATCCGGCCAGAGCGGCCGTCAGGTAATTTAATTACGTTGTTATATGGCTGCTTATTATTTTAGTATGTGAAAATCACTCTCGTGAAAGTCACTGTCGCGACAGAGTGGCACTCATCTGACGATGATTGAGGTGTGGTAAAATTGCACGGCTAACTATTCAACTGAGGAAAGGACATGTTTACTGCATTCAATGAGAGAAATGATTTCAGTTATGCTTTTGAAAAAATCCGTAATGCGATTTCCGCGCCAGGAGAAAATAATCTTTATGCTGCAACAGAATTAGGTCTTGGCATTCTGCTCCGTAAATACGAGCAGTTTCGCCAGGAACTGGATGCGGCCGGTGAGCTGGGAAACTGGGAATATGATCTCGATACCTACAATCACTGTATTGCGGTGCTGCAACGTTACTTCACCGGCAATCCATCCGGACTGACAGAACGTGATGCCCGGATTTACAGCCATTACCTGCAGACTGAGCACAAAAGGTTTGTGAAACTGGCTGAAGAGCTGGCTGCCGGCCGCTGACTACGGACAGAGGGCGGGATTTCTCAGGAATATAAAGGGGTAAATGATCAATGACTGATATACAGGCCGCAACTGAGAGTATAGTTGCTGCGACATCCCATCCGGTTTCCGTACAGCTGATTAATCAAGGGGCGGGGATCTGGGGAAACGTGGCAACCGGGCTTATCACTGGCCTGCTTACTGGGGGTATAACACTCACTGGCATCTGGCTGACACATTATTTCACGCTTAAGCGTGAGAGACAGGCGTCAGAAGATAAAATGAAAAAGGAACTGCATTACATTGCCACCGAGTTGGTATTCATGCTTGAACGGTATGCTGAGGGTTGTTTCCGGGTTGTGACGGATGACGGCCAGGATGATGATGCCCCCCAGCCTGAGAGAAAAGCTGTCACGAATTACCCTGAACTGAATCTGATCGATGTCTCCGGTGACTGGCGGACTTTAGAGCCACGTCTTATGTATCGCATCCGTGAACTGCCGGTGCTCCAGGATGAGGCCCACAGGGCAATTGCATATGCCGCCGAATACTCCGACCCTCCTTGGCATAAGGACTATTTCAGGGAACGGCAGTATCAGTTCACGCGCTTGGGCATCAACGCTGTCATTCTTGCCGTCCGTCTGCGCAAGGCAACCGGGATGCCCGAAACACGTCTTACAGGTCATGATGAATGGTCTGCAGTTTCCGTGTTTCGTAAAGTCTGGAGGCGCGAAAGAGCCCTGCGCGCTGCTGAAGCTACCCGCAACAGGGAGTGGAATCAATTAGTGATACCTGATGGAATGTCAAACCAATGAGCGGCCTCTTATCATATTCTCACCCGCAGCAGCCGGCGCAAATGCCGGTGGCCATTGACTATCCCGCCGCGCTGGCCCTGCGCCAGATGGCGCTCGTTCAAGATGAACTACCGAAATACCTGCTGGCACCGGAAGTCAGCGCCCTGCTCCATTATGTGCCCGATTTGCACCGCAAGATGCTGCTGGCAACCCTCTGGAACACCGGCGCACGTATCAACGAGGCGCTGGCGCTGACCCGGGGGGATTTTTCGCTGGTGCCACCGTATCCGTTCGTGCAGCTGGCCACGCTTAAGCAGCGCACCGAAAAAGCGGCCAGGACAGCCGGCCGAGCTCCCGCCGGTAGCCAGGCTCATCGTCTGGTTCCGCTTTCCGATCACCACTACGTCAGCCAGCTGCAGATGATGGTGGCCACCCTGAAAATTCCGCTGGAAAGACGCAACAAGCGTACCGGCAGAACAGAGAAAGCCCGCATCTGGGACATCACCGACCGGACAGTACGGACCTGGATTGGCGAAGCGGTTGAAGCGGCCGCCGTCGACGGGGTGACATTCTCGGTGCCGGTCACCCCGCATACGTTCCGCCACTCCTACGCGATGCATATGCTGTATGCCGGCATACCACTGAAGGTTTTGCAGAGCCTGATGGGCCACAAATCGATTAGCTCGACGGAAGTCTATACGAAGGTGTTCGCACTTGATGTTGCTGCGCGGCATCGAGTTCAGTTTCAGATGCCCGAAGCGGATGCGGTAGCCATGCTGAAAGGGAATATTTAAGTACTTAGGAGAATGATGCTGGCGAACGTCCTGCTCGCCGGGGAGGTCTGTCAGACGTTATCTGGACCAGCTGACGGGAATATCTGCTCTGTATTCCTCATACTGCTCATAGATCGCATGCTGAAGCATCGTAATACGTTCTGACAACCTGTTGGCGTCCGACATATGCCGCCATTCCCCCTCAATAGTGGTTTTCTGTCCATCCGGGAGATTGAGCGTGATCAATACCTTTGTATCACGAATAATCACCCCGTCAGTGAAAGAATTAAGACCACTCCTTACGGTATTATCTATCTGTATAGTTTCAAGTTTCATCTTGTTACCTCCTGTTGACCGGATCCCAAGCATAGATATCTGAATTCAAATTGCCTAGTGAAATGTCTGGATATGCCGCATTTTTCCCCTTATACAGCGAAGCTGGCCAAAGGCCAGCCCGCTTGGATTTATCGCTTTTGCCAGTAGATCAGCATGGCAAGGAACAGGATTGTTGCCCCCTGAGAAGCGGTCAGGAAAGTTTCCAGCAATGACATTATCGTAAAACTCCGCATTATTAATTTCAGGTGTGTGATTCAGGGGCCTTAGTCCCCCTTTTACAGGACGTAGTGTTCTGTCACGACGGAAGCCAGGGTTAATAAAAACGATTCGAATATGTCTGCAGGGACGATAGAAATCTTCGTGCGGGTTGTCTCGCTGTAGCCGGCTCTGGAGAGCGACTCGGGGGAGGAGTAGTATCTTCCGGCCACGGATATGATCGAGCCAGCAGTGCTCGCCGCAGTCGAGCGACAGGGCGAAGCCCCGAGTGAGCGAGGAAGCACCAGGGAACAAAACTTATAAATTCTGCTTACGCTCAATGCCTGAAAAATCACCTCTCCTCGGGGTTATCCACTTATCCACGGGCATATTTTTATAAAGTACTTTTTTATTCTTTTTCTTTATTTTACATCTTTTAGGGAGCCTGAAAGCCGCGTACAGTGCGGCCTGAGAGGGGGCCTGTATGGGCAACTGGTAAACATAATATGGGAAATTAATCACGTATCAGTGGGTTTTGTGTCAACAAGCTATGGGATACGCATCAACAAGCTATGGGAAAGAGGTCAAGTTCAGTTCTCAATTATCCACTTGTGGATAAAGTGCAGATTTTTCCGGTGGATAAGTATCGCGATAGCTTGCAATTTCTGTTTTCACTGTCATTATGGGTGGGTAAAAATTTACCCATAGGCATTGAAATGGATACTCAAGCACTCTTGCCAGCTACTAAAACGTTTAAAAAACGCGCCAGTATAAAGCAATCTAACGAATTGACCGAAGCTGCATATTACCTGCCTCTTCAGGCAAAACGTGTGCTGTGGTTATGCCTCATGCAGGCCTATTTTAATGACAGCCAGGAAGATGACTCTGACGTATTGCCGCTCTTCAAAATCAGCGTTTCCGATTACGTCAAATACTTCAATGTCGCTACGTCTGTCGCCAGTCGTGATGTGAAGGCTGGGGTAAATGCTCTGGGCGAATCAACGGTTACCTTTTATCCAAAAGAAGGTGAGTTTGAAGAAGTTAAACGTCCGTGGCTGGCTGAAGCAGGAATGAAGCGAGGCCGGGGTTCCTGGCAGATTGAATTTAACTACAAGGTCATGCCATTCCTGGTCGGCTTAACCTCCCAGTTCACTACCTATTCTCTCTATGACTGTGGCCAGCTTAATAGTGTTCGTGTCATCCGGCTTTATGAAAGCCTGTGTCAGTTCCGGAGCACTGGTGTCTGGATCACCACACATGACTGGTTATGTGAAAGGTTTATGCTCCCTGCCTCGCAGAAAAACAATATTGCTGAAATGAAGCGTACCTTCCTGGAACCTGCTCTGAAGAAAATTAATGAGAAGACGCCATTAAAGGTAACATATACCACTGAAGAAGATGGTCGCTTGCTGTTTAATTTTCTTGATAAAAAACAATAGTCTGTAATTTTTATTTCCTCCCCCCTTAGTTTGTTGCTGACATATGGGGGGATACTGAACTTGCTGTGTTTCCCATAGTGCTTGCCTAACTTGACCTGTTTCCCGCAATCGCGGCTGTCTGCGTAGTTGACCTGTTTCCCACAGTCCGGGCCGTCTGCGGAGTTGACCTGTTTCCCACAGTCCCGGTCGTCTGCAAAGTTGACCTGTTTCCCACAGTCCCGGTCGTCTGCAAAGTTGACCTGTTTCCCACAGTCCGGGCCGTACGCGGAGTTGACCTGTTTCCCACACTCCCGACCGTCCGAGAAGTTGACCTGTTTCCCATAGTCCGGGCCGTCCGAGAAGCTGACCTGTTTCCCTTAGTCCGGGCCGTCCGCGAAGTTGACCTGTTCCCCACACTCCCGGCCGCCCGCGAAGTTGACCTGTTTCCCACAGTCCGGGCCGTCTGCAAAGTTGACCTGTTTCCCACAGTCCCGGCCGCCCGCGAAGTTGACCTGTTTCCCATAATCCGGGCCGTCCGCGAAGTTGACCTGTTCCCCACACTCCCGGCCGCCCGTGAAGTTGACCTGTTTCCCATAGTCCGGGCCGTCCGCGAAGTTGACCTGTTTCCCATAGTCCGGAGCGTCCATTAAAGTTGACCTGTTTCCCACAGAGGATGGAAAACTCTTCTTGTGCTGAGCGTAAGAGCTATCTGCCGGAACGGTTCCTCTTCGCTTCCTCGCCAGTTCGCTCGCTACGCTCGGTTACATGGCTGCGGCGAGCGCTGATACATAAGGCTCAGCATTGCACTGGTCGTAACTAAAATCAGAATCCTTCTGAATGACTCTCCTGTCTTGCAAGTTGAATACCTTTCTCAAAGCCCTTTTGTATGAGTTGCTGTTGATGGTCAAAAGTGCGTCTGCGTGTTGCTGCAGTGTGATTTAGTAGCACGCCCGTCGAGCTTCATCCCCCTTCTGTTGAGAGCGAAATCAAAACAATATGATTTTTTTCTTGCAACATGACACTTTTTGTTCAAAATGACAAAAAAC
The DNA here is from genome assembly GCF_049238585.1 of Enterobacter cloacae complex sp. IR5428. NCBI lineage: Bacteria > Pseudomonadati > Pseudomonadota > Gammaproteobacteria > Enterobacterales > Enterobacteriaceae > Enterobacter > Enterobacter cloacae complex sp. IR5428. The sequence goes on from NZ_JBMKHV010000024.1 coordinate 15,723, forward strand.
GTCATGAGGTGATAAATGGACAATATTGAGCAGTTACGGAAAGTCGCTACACGTGCAGGTAAGCTTCTGACATCTTTGAGCGAAAGTATCCGACAGCAAAAAGAGGAATTGAAGCTTACCGAGTTCTATCAGGAATACAGCAAAGCCGCTCTGTATAAGCTGCCTAAGCTCAGTAAAGGCAGTGTTGAGTATGCTGTGTCCGAAATGGAAGCCGGTGGCTACATTTTTAAAAAGAAACCTTCTGGTAATACGATGAAATACGCGATGACGATTCAGAATGTCATCGATCTGTATAACCATCGTAAAGTACCGAAGTACAGGGATCGCTTCGATAAAGCCTTTACGATTTTTGTATGTAATCTTAAAGGTGGTGGTTCCAAGACAGTTTCTACCGCTTCATTATCACATGCTTTTCGAGCTCATCCTCAGCTTCTGTTCGAAGACCTGCGTATTCTGGCCATCGATTTCGATCCGCAGGCATCTCTGACAATGTTCCTGAGCCATGAGAATTCAGTGGGCTTGGTTGAAAATACGGCTGCTCAGGCCATGCTCCAGAACGTGTCTCGTGAAGAATTACTTTCCGATTTTATAGTACCGTCTATTATCCCTGGTGTTGATGTAATCCCCGCTTCCATTGACGATGCATTCCTTGCTGAAGGCTGGAAGGGATTGTGTGAAGAACATCTGCCAGGGAAAAATATTCATGCGGTGCTTAAAGAGAACATTATCGACAAGCTCCAGCATGACTACGACTTTATTTTCCTTGATAGTGGTCCTCACCTTGATGCGTTCCTGAAAAACTGCATTGGGGCGGCAGACCTGATGTTGACCCCTCTTCCACCGGCGACGGTTGATTTTCATTCTTCCCTGAAGTTTGTGGCCAGCCTCCCTGCCCTCATAGATTCCATCGAAATGGATGGGCACACCTGCAATCTCATCGGTAATGTCGGCTTCATGTCCAAGATCCTGAACAAGTCTGATCACAAAATTTGCCATAGTCAGGCCAAAGAGGTTTTCGGTGCCGATATGCTAGACATGGTTCTGCCAAGACTGGATGGTTTCGAACGTTGTGGGGAGACTTTTGACACAGTTATTTCAGCAAATCCAGCAACCTATGATGGAAGTACAGAGGCACTAAAAAGCGCAAAATCAGCAGCGGAAGACTTTGCGAAGGCAGTCTTTGATCGCATCGAGTTCATTCGTACTAACGGAGGTATGTGATGTCGAATGAGAAAAGAAAAACCATCGGCAGACAGTTAAATACTCAGGCGTCAATGCTCGAAATGGCTGACACCGGTAGAAGTCAGGTATTTACCTTAAAAACCGGCAGGAAGGTAACGTTCAGGTTTGTTCGGGTGCCTGCATCTGAAGTTGAAAGTAAGACCTTCGTAAACCAGGAAAACAATGGAAGAGATCAACTTGCACTGACCAGGGAGTCTCTGAAATCCATTATCCAGACGATTAAGTTTCAGCAGTTCTTTCCCTGTATTGGTATTAAGCAAAGTGAAAGGATTGAGATACTGGATGGTTCAAGACGGCGAGCCTCAGCAATTTTTGTCCGTACAGGCCTTGATGTAATGGTTACCGAAGAACATTTATCAGCTGATGAAGCTCGCCAACTGGCTAAAGATATCCAGACAGCTAAAGAACATAATCTTCGGGAGATTGGTCTGAGATTGATCGCTCTTAAAGAGTCCGGATTTAATCAAAAGGAAATTGCTGAACTGGAGGGATTATCTCAGGCTAAAGTTACCAGGGCGCTGCAGGCGGCGGCCGTACCGCAAGACTTAATTTCTCTGTTCCCGGTTCAGTCGGAGCTATCGTTTAGTGATTATAAACTTCTTTTAGAAGTTAATGAAAAACTCGGTGAAAAGGGATTAACGCCTGAAGAACTCATTCAGTCTGTATCAGCTCAGCTCGATGCAATTTTGAGTGATGGCGAGCGACCAGAAGACGAACAGAAAGCCAGTATTCTGAAGCTGATTTCTCAGGCATCTCAGGCATTGATAGATCCATCTCCCAAGGAAAAGTCAGTGGTTTCCCCACTCTGGTCTTTTGAAGAAAAGGACAAGTTCGCGCGTAAGCGTGTGAAAGGGCGCACGCTGACTTATGAGTTTAGCCGTATGTCAAAAGTGATTCAGGATGAACTGGACAAGGCTATCAACGAAGTCCTTGACAGAAATTTGAGTCAATAATTTCGCCATGGCGATTTCACATCTAACTTATTGTAATTAGGCAGTTTAGGTTGAGAATTTCACGGTGAAATCGCCATGGTTTCACGCCAGTTTCGCTGCAGGAATATCTGACCATCGTGTCGTATAAGCAGGAGAAAGCATCTCCCGTTTCATCTGCCATTCCGGGGCCATACCCCGCCCCGCAAACCATACTTTACCCAGCCCTGAGTTGTTGATCCCGTCCAGAACCCTCATCAGCTCAGCACTGTGAGGGCGTGGCGGGCGTTCGTCGAACAGTTGCAGCTGCGAAACTCCGGAGCCGGTGAAGTCATTCAGCATAACTCCGGCTTTGGCATACCGGTGCCCATCCCTCCAGATACGCTCCAGAGCCGTTGTAGCGGCTGCAATGATGTCCCTGGTGTCCTGAGTGGGTGTAAGAAGTTTTTCCGTAGCCACGTTGCCGTAGTAAGGCTCTTTAATGGCGAACGGAGACGTTTTGATGAAAACGGAAATATGCCGGCAATACTGGTGCTCTTTACGCAGTTTTTCAGAGGCCCGCTCTGCGTGCTGACAGATAGCCTGACGGAGTGACTCGTACTCCGTGATCTTCACGCCAAAACTGCGGCTGCAGACAATTTGCTGTTTCGTCGGAGGGGCTTCCTCAAGCGAAAGGCAGCTTTCCCCGTTCAGTTCCCGTACCGTTCGCTCAAGGACGACAGAAAAATTTTTGCGGATGAAGGCCGGGTTCGTCAGAGCCAGATCGAGCGCGGTTTTTATGCCCAGCACATTTAGCTTGCGTGCAATACGGTTACCCACCCCCCAGATTTCTTCAACCGGCTGCAGTGAAAGCAGTTTCCGCGTCCTTTGCGGATTTCCCCTGGTCAGAGCGAGTACGCCATGAAACTGTTTCCACTCTTTTGAGGCCCACTGGGCTGATTTTGCGAGGGTTTTCGTTGGTCCGGCGCCCACGCCAATGGTCAGGCGGGTACAGTCATACACCTGCTGACGCAGCTGCCGGGCGAAGTCCTCAAGCCCCATACAGTGCTCCACGCCGGTCAGGTCGAGGAACATCTCATCAATTGAATACTGTTCCACCCTGGGGGCCAGTTCCTCCAGGCAGTTCATCACGCGCGCCGATATCGAGGCGTAAAGTTCATAATTACTTGAAAACGCATATATTTTTTCCGGGTATCTTTCGTTTTTTATCTGAAACCACGGAGTTCCCATTTTGATCCAGGGCTTCGCCTCGGCACTGCGAGCGATTACATTCCCGTCGTTGTTGCTCAGGACGACTATCGGCTTTCCTTTCAAATCCGGGCGGAAAACACGTTCACAGCTGGCATAGAAGCTGTTCACATCGGCCAGGGCAAACATCAGTACATCTCCCTCGGGCGGTGGATGATATGCGTGACGACGCCAAAGATATCCAGCTCGTCGGGATCAGGATAAATCGGCGACCAGGAGGCATTCATGGGCTGCAGCGTCAGTCGCGGCGTCAGCAGAAGCCGTTTCACCGTAAACTCCCCCTGCATGCTGGCGACAACGATATCGCCGTGCCGCGGCTTTTCAGCACTGTCCACAACCAGCAGATCGCCATTGTACAGACTGCCGTCGGCCATGCTGTCTCCGCTGGCACGCAGGTAGTACGTCGCGCTCGGATGCCGTATGCAGTAATCATGGAGATCCAGATCGGACTCGACATAGTCAGCAGCAGGGCTGGGAAAACCGCAGCTGGCCAGATCGGCAAACAATGGATGGGCCTGTGGCGGGAGTTCTTTCCCGGTGCTGAAAAGTTGTAGTTTCATCTTTCCTCCTGACACTCTAATTTTACTGGTTATACATACAGTGTGCGCCGGGAGACCGGTAGAGATCAAGGGGTGAAAGTCCCCGACCATTGAAGGACCAGCAATCCACAAGGTCCCCGAGTCATGCGTTGCATACCGCGAGGTATGGGGCGAAGCGTTGACAGGGGTGTTGACAGGCCAGCCATTGAGCCACGAAATGTATATTAAATTACCGGGTGCCGACGTTGTACTGTTAACGGAAGGCAACATCATAGGGTGCGATACTGCGAGTGCCACATGGACCCGGCGGGGTCTGAGACCCTGGCATGTCAATACGATCTCTACGCGGGAACCGGGAGATCTCCCCTCTGACCATCTGCCAGTGTCGGAGATGGCCCGCACCGGGAAGACGAGGAGTCATAGCCGGTGATGTACGGAGAGGAGAAGTCGGACTCGCTCATAGTAGCGGCGAAGCAGGCGAACAACCCGAAAGGAGCGGAGTCAGTGGAGCGAAGGAGCGGGGCCAAGGGGAACGCGGAACAGCCACACATGCGCCGGACACAGAGCCGGGAAAGCATGTCACAGAGGCTGTCACGCGTGCGGGAAGCTGCGAAGCAGCGGAAGAAAGAACGGTTTACAGCATTGTTCCACCTGCTGACAGTCGAAGCACTGGAAGCCGCATTCCTCTCCCTGAGCAGGAAAGCGGCCGCCGGAGTGGATGGCATCAGGTGGATGGACTACGCCGGAAACATGAAGAACAACATAACAGATCTGCACCGGAGGCTACATCAGGGCAGCTACAGGGCGCAGCCCGGCAGGCGTCACTACATCCCAAAAGCGGATGGAAAACAACGCCCGCTCGGCATCGCCTCGCTGGAGGACAAGATCGTCCAGTATGCGCTGGTGAAAATCCTGAACGCAGTCTATGAAAACGACTTTATGGGGTTCTCATACGGGTTCAGACCCGGGCGAAGCCAGCACGATGCACTGGACGCACTGGCCACAGGGCTGGTACGCACTAACGTAAACTGGGTACTGGATGCCGACATCAGTCAGTTCTTTGACAGGGTGAGCCACGAATGGCTGATCAGGTTCACAGAGCATCGGATCGGCGACCGGAGGGTAATCAGGCTCATACGTAAGTGGCTCACAGCCGGGACGTCGGAGGAGGGTCAATGGCGAGCAACGGAGGAAGGCACCCCACAGGGTGCGGTCATCTCACCGCTGCTGGCAAACATATACCTCCACTACGTCTTCGATCTGTGGGCGCATCAGTGGCGACGTCGCTATGCCACAGGCAATGTGGTAATGGTCAGATACGCCGATGACATCGTCATCGGGTTCGACAAACGATACGATGCCCGGCGCTTCCGTATAGCCATGCAGCGCAGACTGAGGGAGTTCGGACTCACGGTTCACCCGGAGAAAACCCGTCTGATGGAGTTCGGCCGCTTCGCTGCCGAAAACCGTGCCATCAGGGGAAAAGGCAAACCAGAAACGTTCAACTTCCTCGGGTTCACGCACATCAGCGGGAAAGATCGCAACGGCAGGTTCATGCTGATACGAAAGACCCGCCGGGATCGGATGACGGCAACTCTGAAAGCCATCAAAGACGGTCTGCGAAGGCGCTGGCATTACTCAATCCCCGAACAGGGAAAATGGCTCAGGAGAGTGGTTCAGGGATACCTGAACTATCACTCGGTACCGGGCAACTTCCCCACCATGCAGAAGTTCAGGACACACGTAACAAACCTCTGGCGCCGGGCGCTCAGGCGCAGGAGCCAGAAGGATGATACGACCTGGACGAAAGCAAACAAACTGGCAGCCGCATGGCTACCAAGGGTTCGGGTTCTTCATCCATGGCCTGTGGAGCGGTTCACCGCCAGACACCCGAGGCAGGAGCCCGGTGCGTAAATCGCGCACGCCGGGATCTGTGCGGGGGGTATCCGGTAACGGGTATCCCTACCGCGACATAAAGGGCGGTGAAATTTCTGCAAGTGATGGGGGAGTGCCGGTCAGAACGTCCCCGAAAACAAACCGCCCCCGGATTCAGGAAGGGCGAACTGACCGGCTGCGGCAGTGTAACACCGCACACCACAAAGGCAGCACTGACGTCGTCAGTGCTTTTTTTACCTGTCCTCCGGACGCTGAAGGGCGATTTCACCCGTGCAGCTAAAGGGGCGGTAAGTCCGGGTGTGCACATCGTCATTTTCTCCTGTGATGCCTTTCTCCTGCGTATCAGCTTCCGGTAATCGTCCCCCGTCACAACCTGGTCAGCAAGGGTAAATGGCACGCTGCGCGCCCTTGCAGACCAGAACGACTCCGGGCAGGCCGAACCGTCAGGCGATACGAAGACGAAATTCACACTGACGGAGAAACAGCCATGACGATGAACCTGCACACTCAGACAACCGCCCCTAAAGCTTCACAGGCGACCAGCGTATCCCCGCTGGAGCAGTCAGGCTCCTCAAAAACGAAATTTTCCAGGGGCAAAAGCAAAGCCCGTGCTGGCGCAGTCAAAACAGACCTTTACCAGACCGTAACGGACAGCATCATTGCAGCCCTGGAAAGCGGCGTTAAACCGTGGGTGTGCCCGTGGGTTCGCAACGGCGCAGCGGCGGGATTACCGGCCAACTTCAGCACCGGCACGGCATACAGCGGAATTAATATCATGCTGCTGTGGTGTAGTGCGGCAAAACAGGGTTTTCAGGACGAGCGCTGGCTGACCTACAAACAGGCGCAGGAGCTGGGCGGCCAGGTTCGTAAAGGTGAACACGGCACGACGGCCATCTTTTACAAGACTCTGGAGAAAGAGGACGAGGACGGGGAAATCGAAAAAATCCCGATGCTGAAAGCCTTTACCGTGTTTAACGTGGAGCAAATCGACGGCCTGAGCATCGAGAGCGTGCCGCAGCCGGTTGCCGGTTTCGATCCGCTGCCGCAGGCGGAAGCACTCATGACCCGGAGCGGGGCAAAAATCACCGAGCAGGGCGTAAAGGCGTTCTATCGTCCGGCCACCGATGAAATCGTCCTGCCAGAGCGGTTCCGCTTCGCGGACGCGGCGAACTTCTACGCCACCGGCCTGCATGAGCTGGTTCACTGGACGGGGGCAGCGTCCCGCCTCAATCGTGAAAAAGGCAATAAGTTTGGCTCTGAGGCGTATGCGTTTGAGGAACTGATCGCCGAGCTGGGCAGCGCGTTTCTGATGGCGGATTTGGGAATTACGGGAGAGGTGCAGCATGAAAGCTATATCGCGTCCTGGCTGAAAGCCCTGAAGGGAGACAAGCGCTACATCTTTAAAGCGGCGGCAGCGGCCTCAAAAGCGCACCGCTGGCTGATGGACTGCTGACAGCTGGAGCCCTGCGGTGCAGGGCTTCAGAATTTTTGAAAGAGAGAGAATCAGGGAGGGAATTATATAAGTCACTGTTTTTTATAATTCTGTAACGCGGCCGGCATCAGCTGCAGGACGTCCTGCAGCTGATGCCGGCACGGGAAAAAAAACAGGACAGATTCAAAAAAAATGAACCCTTTTTCAGGCGGCAGCCGTTAC
>NZ_JBMKHV010000024.1:23240-38870 GCF_049238585.1 Enterobacter cloacae complex sp. IR5428
TGACCAGAACGACTCCGGGCAGGCCGAACCGTCAGGCGATACGAAGACGAAATTCACACTGACGGAGAAACGACCATGACGATGAACCTGCACACCCCGACAACCGCCCCTAAAGCTGCACCGGCGACCAGCGTATCCCCGCTGGAGCAGTCAGGCTCCCCAAAAACGAAATTTCCTGAAATCAAAACCGTCAAAACGGCGGTGGTTAAACTGATCAGCGACATCGAGGGCAACCTCGATCAGCGTCTGGCATATCGCGAGGCCGTAGAGGGATTGTGCCAGGAGGCGGCCAACCGGATAACCCAGTGCATGCATTCACGCAGTACAGGGCAGACGCTACGTGATCTCCGCGAGCTGCTGTCGGTGACGCTGGACACCATTATCGTGGTGGAGTTTGAAGGGGAGCAGACCCGTCTCAACTATGGCGGACGTTCAGCAGAAGACGTGATCGCCATGCTGAAAGCGCTGCATCTTGAAGGGCGCAAAGCCTGGCTGGAAGTGGAGTAAAAAAAAAAGCCCCGTCCGCAGACGGGGCTGATTCAGTACAGGGCATTCAGCGGGGTGCCCTCATCCCACAGGCGGTTAAATTCTCGCTGGTACGTCTCCGCCAGCTGCGGCGCATCCTCGATCAGCAGCACGTTTTCCGCGTTGCGTGAAACGGCGCTTGCCGTGTAGTTAAACGACCCGGTCTGGACGTTTTTGCCGTCGATCACCATAAACTTGTTGTGCATGATGGCGTAACGGCCGTTAAGGTGCACCGGCACGCCCTGGTTTATCAGATACGTCACGGCGGTGTAGCGGTCGCTGTTCGCCTTTTCGTCGGCCACCACGCGCACGGCCACGCCGCGCCGGTTAGCACCGGCGAGCGCCGTCGCGACCGGCTTACTGGTGAAGCTGTAGGCCGCGACGTCAATGCTCTGCCTGGCGTTGTTTATGGCGCCGAGCACGATTTCAAGAGCAGGGCGCCCGTCAGACGGCGAAAAACCCGCCGTCAGGACGGGCGCGGCGGTGGCGAACGCGGGCACGCAGAGGGCGGCGGCCAGCACCAGAAGGGTGGTTTTACGCATAGTTGTCCAGCTCCAGGTTTTTCAGTTCATCGAGGGTGTAAAAGCGGAAGACGTCGCGGTGTTTTGCCTCCAGTTGCACATGCTGGTTTTTCACGATCACGCTGGCGATGCTGTCGAAAATAATCTTCAGGGCGCGCTTTTTCGCCTCGTCCGGGGCGACGTAAAACGCGTACCGCCATTTTTTATCGCTGATAGCCAGCAGGTGGCTCGCCATGATGGACTGATAGGGGTCGTCTCAGAATTCGGAAAATAAAGCACGCTAAGGCGTAGTCACCCCGTGACTCCCCCGCGCCGATGCAGCGAGCTTCGTTCCGTCTTGCAGTGACGCAATCAGCGGGCAGGAAACGTTCCCTTTCCGCGCATGGCAGGCGCACACCAGTTCAGACAGCACGGCCTCCATGCGTGCCAAGTCGGCCATCTTCTCGCGCACATCCTTGAGCTTGTGCTCGGCCAGGCCGCTGGCTTCCTCGCAATGGGTGCCATCCTCCAGCCGCAGTAGCTCGGCGATTTCGTCCAGGCTAAAGCCCAGCCGCTGGGCCGATTTCACGAACCGCACTCGTGTTACATCCGCCTCGCCATAGCGGCGAATGCTGCCATAGGGCTTGTCTGGCTCCGGCAGCAGGCCCTTGCGCTGGTAGAACCGGATGGTCTCCACATTGACCCCGGCCGCCTTGGCAAAAACGCCAATGGTCAGATTCTCAAAATTAATTTGCATATCGCTTGACTCCGTACATAACTACGGAAGTAAGCTTAAGCTATCCAAACCAAATTTGAAAGGACAAGCGTATGTCTGAACCACAAAAGTCTGAACCACAAAACGGGCGCGGCGCGCTCTTCGCCGGTGGGCTGGCCGCCATTCTTGCGTCGGCCTGCTGCCTGGGGCCGCTGGTTTTGATCGCCTTGGGGTTCAGCGGGGCATGGATCGGCAACCTGACGGTGCTGGAACCCTATCGCCCGTTCTTCATCGGCGCAGCGCTGGTCGCGCTGTTTTTCGCCTGGCGGCGCATCTACCGCCCGGCGCAAGCCTGTAAACCGGGTGAGGTCTGCGCGATTCCCCAAGTGCGAGCTACTTACAAGCTCATTTTCTGGATCGTGGCCGCGCTGGTCCTGGTCTCGCTCGGATTTCCCTACGTCATGCCATTTTTCTATTAATCACAGGAGTTCATCATGAAAAAACTGTTTGCCGCCCTCGCCCTCGCTGCCGTTGTTGCCCCCGTGTGGGCCGCCACCCAGACCGTCACGCTGTCCGTGCCTGGCATGACCTGCGCCTCTTGCCCGATCACTGTCAAGCACGCGCTTTCCAAGGTTGAGGGCGTGAGCAAGACCGACGTAAGTTTCGACAAGCGCCAGGCCGTCGTCACCTTCGACGATGCCAAGACCAACGTCCAGAAGTTGACCAAGGCGACCGAGGACGCGGGCTATCCGTCCAGCCTCAAACGCTGATCCGTTAACCGAACTCGGGAGCGACACATGGGACTCATCACGCGCATCGCTGGCAAAACCGGCGCGCTCGGCAGCGTCGTTTCCGCGATGGGCTGCGCCGCCTGTTTTCCTGCCATCGCCAGCTTTGGCGCGGCCATCGGACTGGGCTTCTTGAGCCAGTACGAGGGGCTATTCATTGGCATCCTGCTGCCGATGTTCGCCGGCATCGCGTTACTCGCCAATGCTATCGCTTGGCTCAATCATCGACAGTGGCGACGCACGGCGCTCGGCACGATAGGCCCGATCTTGGTGCTGGCAGCGGTGTTTTTAATGCGGGCTTACGGCTGGCAGAGCGGTGGACTGCTCTATGTCGGCCTGGCCTTGATGGTTGGGGTGTCGGTCTGGGATTTCATCTCGCCAGCACATCGCCGCTGCGGGCCGGACAGCTGTGAATTGCCAGAACAACGTGGCTGACGGCAACAGCCGTAGCCACCACAGAAAAGGAAAAATACATGACCACCCTGAAAATCACCGGGATGACCTGCGACTCGTGCGCGGCTCACGTCAAGGAAGCCTTGGAGAAAGTGCCCGGCGTGCAATCGGCGCTGGTGTCCTATCCGAAGGGCACAGCGCAACTCGCCATTGAGGCGGGCACGTCATCGGATGCGCTGACTACCGCCGTGGCCGGACTGGGCTACGAGGCAACGCTTGCCGATGCGCCACCGACGGACAACCGCGCCGGCCTGCTCGACAAGATGCGCGGCTGGATAGGGGCCGCTGATAAGCCCAGTGGCAACGAACGCCCGTTGCAGGTCGTCGTCATTGGTAGCGGTGGAGCCGCGATGGCGGCAGCACTGAAGGCCGTCGAGCAAGGCGCGCAGGTCACGCTGATTGAGCGCGGCACCATCGGCGGCACCTGCGTCAACGTCGGTTGTGTGCCGTCCAAGATCATGATCCGCGCCGCCCACATCGCCCATCTGCGCCGGGAAAGCCCATTCGACGGCGGCATGCCACCCACACCGCCGACGATCTTGCGCGAGCGGCTGCTGGCCCAGCAGCAGGCCCGTGTCGAAGAACTCCGTCATGCCAAGTACGAAGGCATCCTGGACGGCAATTCAGCCATCACCGTTCTGCACGGTGAAGCGCGTTTCAAGGACGACCAGAGCCTTATCGTTAGTTTGAACGAGGGTGGCGAGCGCGTCGTGATGTTCGACCGCTGCCTGGTCGCCACGGGTGCCAGCCCGGCGGTCCCGCCGATTCCGGGCTTGAAAGAGTCACCCTACTGGACTTCCACCGAGGCCCTGGCGAGCGACACCATTCCCGAACGCCTTGCCGTAATCGGCTCGTCGGTGGTGGCGCTGGAGCTGGCGCAAGCCTTTGCCCGGCTGGGCAGCAAGGTCACGGCCCTGGCGCGCAATACCTTGTTCTTCCGTGAAGACCCGGCCATCGGCGAGGCGGTGACAGCCGCTTTCCGTGCCGAGGGCATCGAGGTGCTGGAGCACACGCAAGCCAGCCAGGTCGCCCATATGGACGGTGAATTCGTGCTGACCACCACGCACGGTGAATTGCGCGCCGACAAGCTGCTGGTCGCCACCGGCCGGACACCGAACACGCGCAGCCTGGCATTGGAAGCGGCGGGGGTAGCCGTCAATGCGCAGGGGGCCATCGTCATCGACAAGGGCATGCGCACCAGTAGCCCGAACATCTACGCGGCCGGCGACTGCACCGACCAGCCGCAGTTCGTCTATGTGGCGGCAGCGGCCGGCACTCGTGCGGCGATCAACATGACTGGCGGCGATGCGGCCCTGGACCTGACCGCAATGCCGGCCGTGGTGTTCACCGACCCGCAGGTCGCCACCGTGGGCTACAGCGAGGCGGAAGCACATCACGACGGGATCGAGACCGACAGTCGCCTGCTAACACTGGATAACGTGCCGCGTGCGCTTGCCAACTTCGACACACGCGGCTTCATCAAGCTGGTCATCGAGGAAGGTAGCGGACGGCTCATCGGCGTGCAAGCGGTGGCCCCGGAAGCGGGTGAACTGATCCAGACGGCGGTGCTCGCCATTCGCAACCGTATGACCGTGCAGGAACTGGCCGACCAATTGTTCCCCTACCTGACCATGGTCGAAGGGCTGAAGCTCGCGGCGCAGACCTTCAGCAAGGACGTGAAGCAGCTTTCGTGCTGCGCCGGATGAGGAAAAGGAGGTGTTCAATGAGCGCCTACACAGTGTCCCGGCTGGCCCTTGATGCCGGGGTGAGCGTGCATATCGTGCGCGACTACCTGCTGCGCGGATTGCTACGGCCGGTCGCGTACACCACGGGCGGCTACGGCTTGTTCGATGACACCGCGTTGCAACGGCTGCGCTTTGTACGGGCTGCCTTCGAAGCGGGTATCGGCCTGGACGCACTGGCGCGGCTGTGCCGGGCGCTGGATGCTGCGGACGGTGACGGTGCGTCTGCGCAGCTTGCCGTGTTGCGGCAACTCGTCGAGCGTCGGCGCGAGGCCCTGGCCAGCCTCGAAATGCAACTGGCCGCCATGCCAACCGAACCGGCACAGCACGCGGAGAGTCTGCCATGAACAGCCCAGAGCACTTGCCGTCTGAGACGCACAAACCGATCACCGGCTACTTGTGGGGCGCGCTGGCCGTGCTCACCTGTCCCTGCCATTTGCCGATTCTCGCCATTGTGCTAGCCGGCACGACGGCCGGCGCGTTCATCGGGGAGCACTGGGGTATTGCAGCCCTCACGCTGACCGGCTTGTTTGTCCTGTCTGTGACGCGGCTGCTGCGGGCCTTCAAGGGAAGATCATGACCGCTTCCCAGCCAGCCGAGAGTGGGCAGCTTTGAGCTTCGCTACCAATCTGGAGGAGTACCACCATGAACGCAAACGCCCCGAACACTGCCAGTTGCACCACCTGCTGCGTATGCTGCAAAGAAATTCCGCTCGATGCCGCCTTCACCCCGGAAGGCGCGGAATACGTCGAACATTTCTGCGGGCTGGATTGCTATGAACGCTTCCAGGCACGCGCCAAGGCCGCGACAGAATCTGACATTGCGCCTGTCCCTGGCGGTTCGCAGCCGTCAGATTGAGGCATACCCTAACCTGATGTCAGATGCCATGTGTAAATTGCGTCAGGATAGGATTGAATTTTGAATTTATTGACATATCTCGTTGAAGGTCATAGAGTCTTCCCTGACATTTTGCAGGGAATTCCATGACTGGACAGCGCATTGGGTATATCAGGGTCAGCACCTTCGACCAGAACCCGGAACGGCAACTGGAAGGCGTCAAGGTTGATCGCGCTTTTAGCGACAAGGCATCCGGCAAGGATGTCAAGCGTCCGCAACTGGAAGCGCTGATAAGCTTCGCCCGCACCGGCGACACCGTGGTGGTGCATAGCATGGATCGCCTGGCGCGCAATCTCGATGATTTGCGCCGGATCGTGCAAACGCTGACACAACGCGGCGTGCATATCGAATTCGTCAAGGAACACCTCAGTTTTACTGGCGAAGACTCTCCGATGGCGAACCTGATGCTCTCGGTGATGGGCGCGTTCGCCGAGTTCGAGCGCGCCCTGATCCGCGAGCGTCAGCGCGAGGGTATTGCGCTCGCCAAGCAACGCGGGGCTTACCGTGGCAGGAAGAAATCCCTGTCGTCTGAGCGTATTGCCGAACTGCGCCAACGTGTCGAGGCTGGCGAGCAAAAGACCAAGCTTGCTCGTGAATTCGGAATCAGTCGCGAAACCCTGTATCAATACTTGAGAACGGATCAGTAAATATGCCACGTCGTTCCATCCTGTCCGCCGCCGAGCGGGAAAGCCTGCTGGCGTTGCCGGACTCCAAGGACGACCTGATCCGACATTACACATTCAACGATACCGACCTCTCGATCATCCGACAGCGGCGCGGGCCAGCCAATCGGCTGGGCTTCGCGGTGCAGCTCTGTTACCTGCGCTTTCCCGGCGTCATCCTGGGCGTCGATGAACTACCGTTCCCGCCCTTGTTGAAGCTGGTCGCCGACCAGCTCAAGGTCGGCGTCGAAAGCTGGAACGAGTACGGCCAGCGGGAGCAGACCCGGCGCGAGCACCTGAGCGAGCTGCAAACCGTGTTCGGTTTCCGGCCCTTCACCATGAGCCATTACCGGCAGGCCGTCCAGATGCTGACCGAGCTGGCGATGCAAACCGACAAAGGCATCGTGCTGGCCAGCGCCTTGATCGGGCACCTGCGGCGGCAGTCGGTCATTCTGCCCGCCCTCAACGCCGTCGAGCGGGCGAGTGCCGAGGCGATCACCCGTGCTAACCGGCGCATCTACGACGCCTTGGCCGAACCACTGGCGGACGCGCATCGCCGCCGCCTCGACGATCTGCTCAAGCGCCGGGACAACGGCAAGACGACCTGGTTGGCTTGGTTGCGCCAGTCTCCGGCCAAGCCAAATTCGCGGCATATGCTGGAACACATCGAACGCCTCAAGGCATGGCAGGCACTCGATCTGCCTACCGGCATCGAGCGGCTGGTTCACCAGAACCGCCTGCTCAAGATTGCCCGCGAGGGCGGCCAGATGACACCCGCCGACCTGGCCAAATTCGAGCCGCAACGGCGCTACGCCACTCTCGTGGCGCTGGCCACCGTCACCGACGAAATCATCGACCTGCACGACCGCATCCTGGGTAAGCTGTTTAACGCTGCCAAGAATAAGCATCAGCAGCAGTTCCAGGCGTCAGGCAAGGCCATCAACGCCAAGGTACGTCTGTACGGGCGCATCGGTCAGGCGCTGATCGACGCCAAGCAATCAGGCCGCGATGCGTTTGCCGCCATCGAGGCCGTCATGTCCTGGGATTCCTTTGCCGAGAGCGTCACCGAGGCGCAGAAGCTCGCGCAACCCGATGACTTCGATTTCCTGCATCGCATCGGCGAGAGCTACGCCACCCTGCGCCGCTATGCACCGGAATTCCTTGCCGTGCTCAAGCTGCGGGCCGCGCCCGCCGCCAAAAACGTGCTTGATGCCATTGAGGTGCTGCGCGGCATGAACACCGACAACGCCCGCAAGCTGCCAGCCGATGCACCGACCGGCTTCATCAAGCCGCGCTGGCAGAAACTGGTGATGACCGACGCCGGCATCGACCGGCGCTACTACGAACTGTGCGCGCTGTCCGAGTTGAAGAACTCCCTGCGCTCGGGCGACATCTGGGTGCAGGGTTCACGCCAGTTCAAGGACTTCGAGGACTACCTGGTACCGCCCGAGAAGTTCACCAGCCTCAAGCAGTCCAGCGAATTGCCGCTGGCCGTGGCCACCGACTGCGAACAATATCTGCATGAGCGGCTGACGCTGCTGGAAGCACAACTTGCCACCGTCAACCGCATGGCGGCAGCCAACGACCTGCCGGATGCCATCATCACCGAGTCGGGCTTGAAGATCACGCCGCTGGATGCGGCGGTGCCCGACACCGCGCAGGCGCTGATAGACCAGACAGCCATGGTCCTGCCGCACGTCAAGATCACCGAACTGCTGCTCGAAGTCGATGAGTGGACGGGCTTCACCCGGCACTTCACGCACTTGAAATCGGGCGATCTGGCCAAGGACAAGAACCTGTTGTTGACCACGATCCTGGCCGACGCGATCAACCTGGGCCTGACCAAGATGGCCGAGTCCTGCCCCGGCACGACCTACGCGAAGCTCGCTTGGCTGCAAGCCTGGCATACCCGCGACGAAACGTACTCGACAGCGTTGGCTGAACTGGTCAACGCTCAGTTTCGGCATCCCTTTGCCGGGCACTGGGGCGATGGCACCACATCATCATCGGACGGACAGAATTTCCGAACCGCTAGCAAGGCAAAGAGCACGGGGCACATCAACCCAAAATATGGCAGCAGCCCAGGACGGACTTTCTACACCCACATCTCCGACCAATACGCGCCATTCCACACCAAGGTGGTCAATGTCGGCCTGCGCGACTCAACCTACGTGCTCGACGGCCTGCTGTACCACGAATCCGACCTGCGGATCGAGGAGCACTACACCGACACGGCGGGCTTCACCGATCACGTCTTCGCCCTGATGCACCTCTTGGGCTTCCGCTTCGCGCCGCGCATCCGCGACCTGGGCGACACCAAGCTCTACATCCCGAAGGGCGATGCCGCCTATGACGCGCTCAAGCCGATGATCGGCGGCACGCTCAACATCAAGCACGTCCGCGCCCATTGGGACGAAATCCTGCGGCTGGCCACCTCGATCAAGCAGGGCACGGTGACGGCCTCGCTGATGCTCAGGAAACTCGGCAGCTACCCGCGCCAGAACGGCTTGGCCGTCGCGCTGCGCGAGTTGGGCCGCATCGAGCGCACGCTGTTCATCCTCGACTGGCTGCAAAGCGTCGAGCTACGCCGCCGCGTGCATGCCGGGCTGAACAAGGGCGAGGCGCGCAATGCGCTGGCCCGTGCCGTGTTCTTCAACCGCCTTGGTGAAATCCGTGACCGCAGTTTCGAGCAGCAGCGCTACCGGGCCAGCGGCCTCAACCTGGTGACGGCGGCCATCGTGCTGTGGAACACGGTCTACCTGGAGCGTGCGGCGCATGCGTTGCGCGGCAATGGTCATGCCGTCGATGACTCGCTATTGCAGTACCTGTCGCCACTCGGCTGGGAGCACATCAACCTGACCGGTGATTACCTATGGCGCAGCAGCGCCAAGATCGGCGCGGGGAAGTTCAGGCCGCTACGGCCTCTGCAACCGGCTTAGCGTGCTTTATTTTCCGTTTTCTGAGACGACCCCTAGTTGTTTGCGGTCTTGCGTGGCAGGGAGCAGGCATCTTTAACTTGCCTTTCACAGTGATGCTATGGACTATCATTAGATTAATTATCGTGGTATCGCTTGTATTTATTACTGGAAAATTCGGTCTATCAAGAGAGTTTACTTTCCCCGCAGCAGCAGTAGGTTTAGCTTTTAGTTTATTCCCTGTCCTTGATCATATTGCGTTAGGTTATTCTGCTAAAAATTTCTATGAAACCACTAATTTTATGGGGCAAACGGTTCGGGAATTTGGTGCCAGTAAAATTACGGTCTGGTGGGGTTCGATTTATGCCAAAATAGCCTATGCTAGCCTTGCAGGTTTAATTGGATATGGTGTTAAGGTCGCCACTGATGATTAAAAAAGAAAAACCAACTTGAAGTTGGTTTTTTTGGCACTGTTGCAAATAGAGATTTGAGTCGATGATGTTCCCTTTAAAAAGTACTTAGAGACCGAAAACCCTGTTGATTAGACACACTTCACCCTGAGGCTGACCATAATAAAATGACGATGCTTGTCCTTTACGTAGTGCACGCATGACTTCAATACCTTTAATTGTGGCATAAGCCGTCTTCATAGATTTGAATCCTAATGTGGCCCTGATGATCCGCTTTAGCTTGCCATGATCACATTCAATCACGTTATTTTTATACTTAATCTGCCTGTGCTCAAGGTCTGGTGGACATTTACCTTCCCGTTTTAACCGTGATAAAGCACGTCCATATGTGGGTGCTTTATCCGTGTTGATCACTTGTGGAATTTGCCACTTCTTCACATTATTTAAAATTTTTCCAAGAAAACAATATGCTGATTTGGTATTACGTCTAGAAGAAAGATAAAAATCAATGGTATCGCCACGTTGATCGACTGCACGATACAGATAAGACCATCGTCCATTCACTTTTACATAGGTTTCATCAATATGCCACGAGCTCAGATCTGTAGGATTACGCCAATACCAGCGTAAACGTTTTTCTATTTCAGGAGCATAACGTTGAACCCAACGGTAAATAGTCGTGTGATCAACATTCACACCCCGTTCGGCCAGCATTTCCTGCAGTTCACGATAGCTAATGCCATATTTACAATACCAGCGCACAGCCCAAAGAATGATTTCGCCCTGAAAATGCCGACCATGGAAAGGATTCATATGCTGCACCTTTAGCTAAAACAGTCTTCAGCTTACCATTCGTGGTTATTTGCAACAGTGCCGCTGACGCACACCATCGCCCACCGGGTGGGTCGCTATCTGGAACGGCAAGGCCTGCTGGAACGGGATGTCGAAAACAGCTATCTGGCCTCGGATGCGGTGGATGACGACCCGATGACACCCCTGCTGGGGCACTCGATCACTTACCGTATCGCTGTCGGTTCACAGGCGGGGCGAAAGGTGTTCACTTTGCAAACTCTGCCGACCAGTGGTGATCCGTTCGGTGACGGGATTGGCAAGGTAGCCGGGTCCAGCCTGCACGCCGGCGTGGCGGCCAGGGCCGATGAACGCAAGAAGCTCGAACGGCTGTGCCGGTACATCAGCCGCCCGGCGGTATCCGAGAAGCGGCTGTCGTTAACACGAGGCGGCAACGTGCGCTACCAGCTCAAGACGCCGTACCGGGACGGCACCACGCACGTCATTTTCGAACCATTGGATTTCATTGCAAGGCTGGCCGCCCTGGTACCGAAGCCCAGAGTCAACCTAACCCGCTTCCACGGGGTGTTCGCACCCAACAGTCGGCACCGGGCGTTGGTCACGCCGGCAAAACGGGGCAGGGGCAACAAGGTCAGGGTGGCTGATGAACCGGCAACACCAGCACAACGGCGAGCGTCGATGACATGGGCGCAACGGCTCAAGCGTGTTTTCAATATCGACATCGAGACCTGCAGCGGCTGCGGCGGCGCCATGAAAGTCATCGCCTGCATTGAAGACCCTATAGTGATCAAGCAGATCCTTGATCACCTGAAGCACAAAGCCGAAACCAGCGGGACCAGGGCGTTACCCGAAAGCCGGGCGCCACCGGCTGAGCTGCTCCTGGGTCTGTTTGACTGACGAGCCTGAAGGCCAACGATACCAATCAAAATGCTGCGTTCACAGCGCCGCGGCAGGGATCCGCCGTGCTGGTTGTCGGAAAAGGAGCCGCTAGTGGGAAAGAGGAGGGTAAATTTTCAGCGTTGCTGGCTCCCCGTCAGCCGGATTGGGTTGCATCGCAGGGGTGTCGAAAGAGTCAACTGCGGTCCAAAGCTGTTGGACTTGGGTGAAAAGGGCGTTTATTCTTCCTATACGTGCCGCGTTCCAGGCGGCGACTATGAGGGCTATGTCGATGCCCATGTGCGCCGGCTGGAGGCGCTACGCCGGGCCGGTATCGTCGAGCGGATCGACGCCGACCAATGGCGCATCCCCGATGATCTGGTCAGCCGTGCCGCCGCCCATGACGCCGGCCGAGACAGTCAGGCCAGCGTTCGCGTCCTTTCCCCGGTCGATCTGAACAAACAGATCGGATCGGACGGCGCGACCTGGCTGGACCGGCGGCTGATCCACGGCGAGACGGCCGACCTTGCGCCAACCGGCTTCGGGCAACAAGTCCGCGAAGCCATGGACCAGCGCCGCGAGCACCATATCGAACAGGGCGACGCCACCCGCAGCCGGGACAGCCGCGTCTTCTACCGGCGCAACCTTCTCGCCATCCTGCGGGAGCGCGAGGTAGCCGGCGTCGGATCGGATATGGCTTTGAGTAAGGGCCTGCCGTTCCGCGCCGCCACGGACGGCGAGAGCGTCAGCGGCAAGTTTACCGGAACCGTGCATCTATCGAGCGGCAAGTTCGCCGTGGTCGAGAAATCCCATGAGTTCACCCTTGTCCCGTGGCGGCCGATCATCGACCGCCAACTCGGCCGCGAGGTTATGGGCATCGTGCAGGGCGGGTCGGTGTCGTGGCAGTTAGGGCGGCAGAGGGGGCTGGAACGCTGAGTGCGCCCATGCCGCATTGCGAAGCAAAAGATAATCGGATAAAATGTAGCAATTCATATTCGTAAGCGTGGAGTAATCAGATGGGAAATTCCAAGTCAGCAGACAAGTAAGCCGCAACAACCAGTATTGTTGTTGCGGCGCTCTGTAAGGCTAGTCTCATCTGATTGCTGACGAGCAGACGTCGCCCGGTATTCCTTAATCGAGGGTTGATTCGTCATGACCACCACACGCCCCGCGTGGGCCTATACGCTGCCGGCAGCACTGCTGCTGATGGCTCCTTTCGACATCCTCGCTTCACTGGCGATGGATATTTATCTCCCTGTCGTTCCAGCGATGCCCGGCATCCTGAACACGACGCCCGCTATGATCCAACTCACGTTGAGCCTCTATATGGTGATGCTCGGCGTGGGCCAGGTGATTTTTGGTCCGCTCTCAGACAGAATCGGGCGACGGCCAATTCTACTTGCGGGCGCAACGGCTTTCGTCATTGCGTCTCTGGGAGCAGCTTGGTCTTCAACTGCACCGGCCTTTGTCGCTTTCCGTCTACTTCAAGCAGTGGGCGCGTCGGCCATGCTGGTGGCGACGTTCGCGACGGTTCGCGACGTTTATGCCAACCGTCCTGAGGGTGTCGTCATCTACGGCCTTTTCAGTTCGATGCTGGCGTTCGTGCCTGCGCTCGGCCCTATCGCCGGAGTATTGATCGGCGAGTTCTTGGGATGGCAGGCGATATTCATTACTTTGGCTATACTGGCGATGCTCGCACTCCTAAATGCGGGTTTCAGGTGGCACGAAACCCGCCCTCTGGATCAAGTCAAGACGCGCCGATCTGTCTTGCCGATCTTCGCGAGTCCGGCTTTTTGGGTTTACACTGTCGGCTTTAGCGCCGGTATGGGCACCTACTTCGTCTTCTTCTCGACGGCTCCCCGTGTGCTCATAGGCCAAGCGGAATATTCCGAGATCGGATTCAGCTTTGCCTTCGCCACTGTCGCGCTTGTAATGATCGTGACAACCCGTTTCGCGAAGTCCTTTGTCGCCAGATGGGGCATCGCAGGATGCGTGGCGCGTGGGATGGCGTTGCTTGTTTGCGGAGCGGTCCTGTTGGGGATCGGCGAACTTTACGGCTCGCCGTCATTCCTCACCTTCATCCTACCGATGTGGGTTGTCGCGGTCGGTATTGTCTTCACGGTGTCCGTTACCGCGAACGGCGCTTTGGCAGAGTTCGACGACATCGCGGGATCAGCGGTCGCGTTCTACTTCTGCGTTCAAAGCCTGATAGTCAGCATTGTCGGGACATTGGCGGTGGCACTTTTAAACGGTGACACAGCGTGGCCCGTGATCTGTTACGCCACGGCGATGGCGGTACTGGTTTCGTTGGGGCTGGTGCTCCTTCGGCTCCGTGGGGCTGCCACCGAGAAGTCGCCAGTCGTCTAACCGACGACTGGTAGCAGGCCCGCTCCGATGCGGCGCACTAACCATCGAAACCTCGTGAATGTCGGTATCCTGTCTGGCAGGATACCGCTCATTTCCCTTGTTCAGTTCATCGCCGTCGCCGAGCATCTGAATTTTCGGCATGCGGCCAAGGCACTTGGTATCAGCCAGTGCCCGTCACTCCCACTCGATTGTAAACAAGCACACAAAACCCTTTAGTGACAACAATTTGCAAGAACTATCAGGCTCAGTGCCATGAAAAATACCATGACCAGATCATGAGGTTGAACACGGCTTGCGCCGGCAGCGTTCACGCTCCTGGTCGGCGATCTCGCCCGGCTGCAATGCTAGCTCAGCATCGGTCATGCGCTCCAGCACGTCGCGTAGGCGGATGGTGCAAGGAATGGGCGGCAGCTCGAACTCATAGCCGCCGGCGATCATTTCGGCCGCAATCTCCTCGGTGATGAAAAACGGCTCGTCGTCTTGGTTCGGCTTCTTCATGCCCTTTCCTCCTGGCGCTCATCCTGGCCGACAGCGGCCAGGGCATCGGCTTCCGTCAATGCGTCCTCCACGAACGCGCCGTGCTGCTTCGCTTCGGCCTGGCTGACCTCGGCCCATATCCGTTTCACCTGGGCCGCACTGTACCCGGCCAGCTCGGCGGTCTTGTTGATGCTGTAGCCGGACTTGCGCAGCGCGACAACTTGGGCGCGGCGCTTCGGATCAGCACGGCGGCCCTTGTACCGCCCGGCCTGGCGGGCCAACTCAATGCCTTGGCGCTGGCGTTCGCGCCTGTCCTCGTAGTCGTCGCGGGCCATCTGCAAGGCCAGGCGAAAAAGCATGATCTGCACGGCTTCCAGCACGATCTTGGCGACGCCCTGGGCCTCGGCCGCCAGGTCGGATAGATCGACCACGCCAGGGACGGCCAGGCTTGCGCCTTTGGCCTGTATCGAGGCCACCAGGCGCTCGGCCTCGGGCAAAGGTAGGCGGCTGATGCGGTCGATCTTCTCGGCAATGACCACCTCGCCGGGCTGTAGGTCGCCGATCATGCGCAGCAGCTCAGGCCGGTCGGCGCGTGCGCCGGATGCCTTCTCACGGTAGATGCCGGCGACGTAGTAGCCGGCGGCCTTCGCGGCCGTAGTGATCGCCTCTTGGCGTTCCAAGTCCTGCGCGTCGGTGCTGACGCGCAGATAGACCCGCGCCACCATCGGCGCGGCTACTGGCTTCGTCCTGCGCATACTTGCGGGCTCCTTTGGGCATACGCAAAGTGTCCGGTCATGCTACCCCCGGCCAAAAAGGCCGTCATGCGATTTATCTTGGCCGGGTCGTTATTGGCGGGTCTAAATGGCCGCTCCGTGGATCTCATCGCCAGAAATGGCGATGCGAGATCCAGGGCAGGGCGGCCGCCATCGTCAGACCTGGCGATGGTCGACGCCGGCGCGCATCGTCGGATGTGGCGATGCGAGCTCGAGGTCGGTGGCCACCGCCGGCGACCTGGTGCCATCGTCGGCAATGGCGATGCTGCAGCTCGACGTGCGCGGCCTGGTCGTCTCGGCATCGTCGGATGCGGCGATGCTCGAGCGAGGCGAAAAAAAACCGCCTCGGGGTGTCCGAGGCGGCAAGTCTGCATGCGGTTCAGGGAGGAAGAAACCGCGCCGGCGATCAGGGAGGAAAACCGCGCGGCCTGATGTGCAGCTCGGCCACTTTAGCCGGATTTTTCGACTTATCCGATGCGAGCGGCCCGCCGTGGGCGCTGCTCGATCTGCTGTTGCTTTTTCTCGACGTGCTTCTGCTCCTGGTGCTGCTGCTCGTCGCGCGGCACTGTTGCAAAGTTAGCGATGAGGCAGCCTTTTGTCTTATTCAAAGGCCTTACATTTCAAAAACTCTGCTTACCAGGCGCATTTCGCCCAGGGGATCACCATAATAAAATGCTGAGGCCTGGCCTTTGCGTAGTGCACGCATCACCTCAATACCTT
>NZ_JBMKHV010000025.1:0-29200 GCF_049238585.1 Enterobacter cloacae complex sp. IR5428
GTCCACAGTTCTACTTCCGTACAACTGACGTGACCGGTACCATCGAACTGCCAGAAGGCGTAGAGATGGTAATGCCAGGCGACAACATCAAGATGGTTGTGACTCTGATCCACCCAATCGCGATGGACGACGGTCTGCGTTTCGCAATCCGTGAAGGCGGCCGTACCGTTGGCGCGGGCGTTGTTGCTAAAGTTCTCGGCTAATCGCTGATAACATTTGACGCAATGCGCAATAAAAGGGCATCATTTGATGCCCTTTTTGCACGCTTTCACATCAGAACCTGGCTCATCAGTGATTAATTTTGTCATAATCATTGCTGAGACAGGCTCTGCGGAGAGCGTATAATACGAAAAGCGAATAGCATTTCGATTGGTTTGCCTCGCACTCGCGGGGTGAAAATGTTTGTAGAATACTTCTGACAGGTTGGTTTATGAGTGCGAATACCGAAGCTCAAGGGAGCGGGCGCGGCCTGGAAGCGATGAAATGGGTAGTTGTAGCCGTGCTGCTGATTGTGGCGATTGTCGGCAACTATCTTTATCGTGACATGATGCTGCCGCTACGCGCGCTTGCAGTGGTAATTCTGATTGCTGCGGCGGGTGGTGTCGCGCTGTTGACGACGAAAGGCAAAGCGACCGTTGCGTTTGCCCGCGAAGCGCGTACCGAAGTCCGCAAGGTCATTTGGCCGACTCGCCAGGAAACATTGCACACCACGCTGATTGTAGCGGCGGTAACCGCTGTAATGTCACTGATCCTGTGGGGACTGGATGGTATTCTGGTTCGCCTGGTATCCTTTATCACTGGCCTGAGGTTCTGAGATGTCTGAAGCCCCTAAAAAGCGCTGGTACGTCGTTCAGGCGTTTTCCGGTTTTGAAGGCCGCGTAGCTACGTCGCTGCGTGAGCATATCAAATTACACAATATGGAAGAGTTATTTGGCGAAGTTATGGTTCCGACCGAAGAAGTGGTTGAGATCCGTGGCGGCCAACGTCGCAAAAGCGAGCGTAAATTCTTCCCGGGTTACGTGCTGGTTCAGATGGTGATGAACGACGCGAGCTGGCACCTGGTGCGCAGCGTACCACGCGTGATGGGCTTTATCGGCGGCACATCTGACCGTCCGGCGCCAATCAGCGACAAAGAAGTTGATGCGATTATGAACCGCCTCCAGCAGGTGGGTGATAAACCGCGTCCGAAAACGCTGTTTGAACCGGGTGAGATGGTTCGTGTTAACGACGGTCCGTTTGCTGACTTTAATGGCGTCGTCGAAGAAGTGGACTACGAGAAGTCCCGCCTGAAAGTTTCCGTTTCTATCTTTGGTCGTGCGACCCCGGTAGAGCTGGACTTTGCTCAGGTAGAAAAAGCCTAAGCAGCGATCAAAAAAGCGACGATTTAATCGTTGCACAGGGCGCGAGATTGGAATACAATTTCGCGCCTTTTGTTTTTATGGGTTCCGACCCGTAAAACGAATTTTATTCACGGGGAGCCTCTCCGAGGCGTTATTACCCAATCAGAGGATTTTAGAATGGCTAAGAAAGTACAAGCCTACGTCAAGCTGCAGGTTGCAGCAGGTATGGCGAACCCAAGTCCACCAGTTGGTCCAGCTCTGGGTCAGCAGGGTGTGAACATCATGGAATTCTGTAAAGCGTTCAACGCCAAAACTGAATCCATGGAAAAAGGTCTGCCAATCCCAGTTGTAATCACTGTTTACGCTGACCGTTCTTTCACTTTCGTTACCAAAACCCCTCCAGCAGCAGTTCTGCTGAAGAAAGCAGCGGGCATCAAGTCTGGTTCCGGTAAGCCGAACAAAGACAAAGTGGGTAAAATTTCCCGCGCTCAGCTGCAGGAAATCGCGCAGACCAAAGCTGCCGACATGACTGGTTCCGACATTGAAGCGATGACTCGCTCCATTGAAGGTACTGCACGTTCCATGGGCCTGGTAGTGGAGGACTAAGAAATGGCTAAACTGACCAAGCGCATGTCCGTGATCCGTGACAAAGTTGATGCGACCAAACAGTACGACATCAACGAAGCTATCGCTCTGCTGAAAGAACTGGCAACTGCTAAGTTCGTTGAAAGCGTTGACGTTGCCGTTAACCTGGGCATCGACGCTCGTAAATCCGATCAGAACGTTCGTGGCGCAACTGTACTGCCACACGGTACTGGCCGTTCCGTACGCGTAGCTGTATTTGCTCAGGGTGCAAACGCTGAAGCGGCTAAAGCTGCCGGCGCTGAACTGGTAGGTATGGAAGATCTGGCTGATCAGATCAAGAAAGGCGAAATGAACTTTGACGTTGTTATTGCTTCTCCAGATGCAATGCGCGTTGTTGGCCAGCTGGGCCAGGTTCTGGGTCCACGCGGCCTGATGCCAAACCCGAAAGTGGGTACTGTAACTCCTAACGTTGCTGAAGCGGTTAAGAACGCTAAAGCAGGTCAGGTTCGTTACCGTAACGACAAAAACGGCATCATCCACACCACCATCGGTAAAGTGGACTTTGACGCTGACAAACTGAAAGAAAACCTGGAAGCTCTGCTGGTTGCGCTGAAAAAAGCTAAACCAACTCAGGCGAAAGGCGTGTACATCAAGAAAGTTAGCATCTCCACCACCATGGGTGCAGGTGTTGCAGTTGACCAGGCTGGCCTGAGCGCTGCTGCAAACTAATGCCTTTACGTGGGCGGTGATTTTGTCTACAATCTTACCCCCACGTTTGCTAACAAAAGTTAGCGGCTAAAAGAATTGTTCGTTGGAGCCTGGCCTATCCAGGCCTCCGTCGAAGACCGCAGGTGTTTCGCAAGAAACTTAATCCCCTGCGTAGACGGTGACAGAACGCTAAGATTATTTTAAATACTCTGGCTTGTTTCTGCTCACCGTATTAAGACGCTCTTCCCGTTGGGTCGAGTGAAGTGAGTTCCGGAACATGAGTTCCGGCAAACATCCAGGAGCAAAGCTAATGGCTTTAAATCTTCAAGACAAACAAGCGATTGTTGCTGAAGTCAGCGAAGTAGCCAAAGGCGCGCTGTCTGCAGTAGTTGCGGATTCCCGTGGCGTTACTGTAGACAAAATGACTGAACTGCGTAAAGCAGGTCGTGAAGCTGGCGTATACATGCGTGTTGTTCGTAACACCCTGCTGCGTCGCGTAGTTGAAGGTACTCAGTTCGAGTGCCTGAAAGACACGTTTGTTGGTCCGACCCTGATTGCATACTCTATGGAACACCCGGGCGCTGCTGCTCGTCTGTTCAAAGAGTTCGCGAAAGCGAATGCAAAATTTGAGGTCAAAGCTGCAGCCTTTGAAGGTGAGTTGATCCCGGCATCGCAAATCGATCGCCTGGCCACCCTGCCGACCTACGAAGAAGCAATTGCACGCCTGATGGCAACCATGAAAGAAGCTGCGGCTGGCAAACTGGTTCGCACTCTGGCTGCTGTACGCGATGCGAAAGAAGCTGCTTAATCGCAGTTATCTTTATAAAGCATTTGCTTACGTATAAACTTATTCTGATTTTCAGGAACAATTTAAATGTCTATCACTAAAGATCAAATCATTGAAGCAGTAGCAGCTATGTCCGTAATGGACGTTGTAGAGCTGGTTTCTGCAATGGAAGAAAAATTCGGTGTTTCTGCTGCTGCTGCTGTAGCTGTAGCTGCGGGCCCGGCTGAAGCTGCTGAAGAAAAAACTGAATTCGACGTAATTCTGAAAGCTGCTGGCGCGAACAAAGTTGCTGTAATCAAAGCAGTACGTGGCGCAACTGGCCTGGGTCTGAAAGAAGCTAAAGACCTGGTAGAATCTGCTCCAGCTGCGCTGAAAGAAGGCGTGAGCAAAGACGACGCAGAAGCACTGAAAAAATCTCTGGAAGAAGCTGGCGCTGAAGTTGAAGTTAAATAAGCCAACTTTTCTGGTTGCAGCCTAAGTAATTAGGCTGATGGCTGGTGACTTTTTAGTCACCAGCCTTTTTGCGCTGTAAGGCATCAGCAGCATTTCACACTGTTTGACTGCTGGTTGTCCTGACAATGCTTGTTTCTATCGACGACTTAATATACTGCGACAGGGTGCTCGCTCTGTGTAAATCGCAATGAAATGGTTTAAGCGTGATAGCAACAGGTATTGCGGAAAGTATTCAATTTTCCGGTCCACAAAATGGTGTTGCACAAACTGTCCCTTCGTCGGACAGATGGGTCGACTTGTCAGCGAGCTGAGGAACCCTATGGTTTACTCCTATACCGAGAAAAAACGTATTCGTAAGGATTTTGGTAAACGTCCACAAGTTCTGGACATTCCATATCTCCTTTCTATCCAGCTTGACTCGTTCCAGAAGTTTATCGAGCAAGATCCTGAAGGGCAGTACGGCCTGGAAGCAGCCTTCCGTTCCGTGTTCCCGATTCAGAGCTACAGCGGTAATTCCGAGCTGCAGTACGTCAGCTACCGCCTTGGCGAACCGGTGTTTGACGTTCAGGAATGTCAGATCCGTGGCGTGACCTATTCCGCACCGCTGCGCGTAAAACTGCGTCTGGTGATCTACGAGCGCGAAGCGCCGGAAGGCACCGTAAAAGACATTAAAGAACAAGAAGTCTACATGGGTGAAATTCCACTCATGACGGACAACGGTACTTTCGTTATCAACGGTACTGAGCGTGTTATCGTTTCCCAGCTGCACCGTAGCCCGGGCGTCTTCTTCGACAGCGATAAAGGTAAAACGCACTCTTCCGGTAAAGTACTGTATAACGCACGCATCATTCCTTACCGTGGTTCATGGCTGGACTTCGAATTCGATCCAAAAGACAACCTGTTTGTCCGTATCGACCGTCGTCGTAAGCTGCCTGCAACCATCATTCTGCGTGCACTGAACTATACCACTGAGCAGATCCTGGACCTGTTCTTTGAGAAAGTGATCTTTGAAATCCGCGACAACAAGTTGCAGATGGAGTTGGTGCCGGAACGTCTGCGTGGTGAGACCGCGTCGTTCGACATCGAAGCCGACGGCAAAGTGTATGTGGAAAAAGGTCGCCGTATCACCGCGCGCCACATCCGCCAGCTGGAAAAAGATGATATCAAACACATCGAAGTTCCGGTTGAATACATTGCAGGAAAAGTAGCCGCGAAAGATTACGTTGATGAATCAACTGGCGAGCTGATCTGCCCGGCGAACATGGAGCTGAGCCTGGATCTGCTGGCTAAGCTGAGCCAGTCTGGCCACAAACGTATCGAAACGCTGTTCACCAACGATCTGGACCACGGTCCGTACATCTCTGAGACTGTACGCGTCGACCCAACCAACGATCGTCTGAGCGCGCTGGTTGAAATCTACCGCATGATGCGTCCTGGTGAGCCACCAACTCGCGAAGCGGCTGAAAGCCTGTTCGAGAACCTGTTCTTCTCCGAAGACCGCTACGATCTGTCCGCGGTAGGTCGTATGAAGTTCAACCGTTCTCTGCTGCGCGACGAAATCGAAGGTTCCGGTATCCTGAGCAAAGACGACATCATTGAAGTGATGAAGAAGCTCATCGATATCCGTAACGGTAAAGGCGAAGTGGACGATATCGACCACCTTGGCAACCGTCGTATCCGTTCCGTAGGCGAAATGGCGGAAAACCAGTTCCGCGTTGGCCTGGTTCGTGTAGAGCGTGCGGTGAAAGAGCGTCTGTCTCTGGGCGATCTGGATACCCTGATGCCTCAGGATATGATCAACGCCAAGCCGATTTCTGCGGCAGTGAAAGAGTTCTTCGGTTCCAGCCAGCTGTCTCAGTTCATGGACCAGAACAACCCGCTGTCTGAGATCACGCACAAACGTCGTATCTCTGCACTCGGCCCAGGCGGTCTGACCCGTGAACGTGCAGGCTTTGAAGTTCGAGACGTACACCCGACTCACTACGGTCGCGTATGTCCAATCGAAACGCCTGAAGGTCCAAACATCGGTCTGATCAACTCCCTGTCCGTGTACGCACAGACAAACGAATACGGTTTCCTTGAGACCCCGTATCGTAAAGTGACCGACGGTGTGGTTACCGACGAAATTCATTACCTGTCTGCTATCGAAGAAGGCAACTACGTTATCGCTCAGGCGAACTCCAACCTGGATGACGAAGGCCACTTTGTAGAAGATCTGGTTACCTGCCGTAGCAAAGGCGAATCCAGCCTGTTCAGCCGCGACCAGGTTGACTACATGGACGTATCCACCCAACAGGTGGTATCCGTCGGTGCGTCCCTGATCCCGTTCCTGGAACACGATGACGCCAACCGTGCATTGATGGGTGCGAACATGCAACGTCAGGCCGTTCCAACTCTGCGTGCTGATAAGCCGCTGGTTGGTACCGGTATGGAACGTGCTGTTGCCGTTGACTCCGGTGTTACAGCAGTTGCTAAGCGTGGCGGTACCGTTCAGTACGTTGACGCATCCCGCATCGTTATCAAAGTTAACGAAGACGAGATGTATCCGGGCGAAGCGGGTATCGACATCTACAACCTGACCAAATACACCCGTTCTAACCAGAACACCTGTATCAACCAGATGCCTTGCGTATCTCTGGGTGAGCCAGTTGAGCGCGGCGACGTGCTGGCAGACGGTCCGTCCACCGACCTCGGTGAACTGGCGCTCGGTCAGAACATGCGCGTAGCGTTCATGCCGTGGAACGGTTACAACTTCGAAGACTCCATCCTCGTCTCCGAGCGTGTGGTTCAGGAAGATCGTTTCACCACCATCCACATTCAGGAACTGGCCTGTGTGTCCCGTGACACCAAGCTGGGGCCAGAAGAGATCACTGCCGACATCCCTAACGTGGGTGAAGCTGCGCTCTCTAAACTGGATGAATCCGGTATTGTTTACATCGGCGCGGAAGTGACCGGCGGCGACATTCTGGTTGGTAAGGTTACACCGAAAGGCGAAACCCAGCTGACGCCAGAAGAGAAACTGCTGCGTGCTATCTTCGGTGAGAAAGCGTCTGACGTTAAAGACTCTTCTCTGCGCGTACCAAACGGTGTTTCCGGTACGGTTATCGACGTTCAGGTCTTCACTCGTGACGGCGTTGAGAAAGATAAGCGTGCGCTGGAAATCGAAGAGATGCAGCTCAAACAGGCTAAGAAAGACCTGTCTGAAGAACTGCAAATCCTCGAAGCGGGTCTGTTCAGCCGTATCTATGCGGTGCTGGTTGCCGGTGGCGTTGAAGCTGAGAAGCTCGACAAACTGCCACGCGATCGCTGGCTGGAGCTGGGCCTGACCGACGAAGAGAAACAGAATCAGCTGGAACAGCTGGCTGAGCAGTATGACGAACTGAAACACGAGTTCGAGAAAAAACTCGAAGCGAAACGCCGCAAAATCACTCAGGGCGACGATCTGGCACCAGGCGTGCTGAAGATTGTTAAGGTGTATCTGGCTGTTAAACGTCAGATCCAGCCTGGTGACAAGATGGCAGGTCGTCACGGTAACAAGGGTGTTATCTCTAAGATCAACCCGATCGAAGATATGCCGCACGATGCTAACGGTACGCCGGTAGATATCGTACTGAACCCACTGGGTGTACCGTCTCGTATGAACATCGGTCAGATCCTGGAAACCCACCTGGGTATGGCTGCGAAAGGTATCGGCGACAAGATTAACGCCATGCTGAAGCAGCAGGAAGAAGTCGCGAAACTGCGCGAGTTCATCCAGCGTGCCTACGATCTGGGTACCGACGTGCGTCAGAAAGTCGACCTGAACACCTTCAGCGATGATGAAGTTCTGCGTCTGGCGGAAAACCTGCGTAAGGGTATGCCAATTGCAACGCCGGTATTCGACGGTGCAAAAGAAGCTGAAATTAAAGAGCTGCTGCAACTGGGTGGTCTGCCAACGTCTGGTCAGATTACGCTGTTTGACGGCCGTACCGGTGAACAGTTCGAGCGTCCGGTAACCGTAGGTTACATGTACATGCTGAAACTGAACCACCTGGTCGACGACAAGATGCACGCTCGTTCTACCGGTTCTTACAGCCTGGTTACTCAGCAGCCGCTGGGTGGTAAGGCTCAGTTCGGTGGTCAGCGCTTCGGGGAGATGGAAGTGTGGGCGCTGGAAGCATACGGCGCAGCATACACCCTGCAGGAAATGCTCACCGTTAAGTCTGATGACGTGAACGGTCGTACTAAGATGTATAAGAACATCGTAGACGGCAACCATCAGATGGAACCGGGCATGCCAGAATCCTTCAACGTACTGTTGAAAGAGATTCGTTCGCTGGGTATCAACATCGAACTGGAAGACGAGTAATTCTCGCTCAAACAGGTCACTGGTGTCGGGTTAACCCCCGACACCAGATTGTGCTAACTCCGACGGGAGCAAATCCGTGAAAGATTTATTAAAGTTTCTGAAAGCGCAGACTAAAACCGAAGAGTTTGATGCGATCAAAATTGCTCTGGCTTCGCCAGACATGATCCGTTCATGGTCTTTTGGTGAAGTTAAAAAGCCGGAAACCATCAACTACCGTACGTTCAAACCTGAGCGTGACGGCCTTTTCTGTGCGCGTATTTTCGGGCCAGTAAAAGACTACGAGTGCCTGTGCGGTAAGTACAAGCGCCTGAAACACCGTGGTGTGATCTGTGAGAAGTGCGGCGTTGAAGTGACCCAGACCAAAGTACGCCGTGAGCGTATGGGCCACATTGAGCTGGCGTCTCCAACTGCTCACATCTGGTTCCTGAAATCTCTGCCGTCCCGTATCGGCCTGCTGCTGGATATGCCGCTGCGCGATATCGAACGTGTTCTGTACTTCGAATCTTATGTTGTGATCGAAGGCGGGATGACGAATCTGGAACGTAACCAGATCCTGACCGAAGAACAGTATCTGGACGCGCTGGAAGAGTTCGGTGACGAATTCGACGCGAAGATGGGTGCGGAAGCTATCCAGGCCCTGCTGAAGAGCATGGATCTGGAGCAAGAGTGTGAAACTCTGCGCGAAGAGCTGAACGAAACCAACTCCGAAACCAAGCGTAAAAAGCTGACCAAGCGTATCAAACTGCTGGAAGCGTTCGTACAGTCTGGTAACAAACCAGAGTGGATGATCCTGACCGTTCTGCCGGTTCTGCCGCCAGATCTGCGTCCGCTGGTTCCGCTGGATGGTGGTCGTTTCGCAACGTCGGATCTGAACGATCTGTACCGTCGCGTGATCAACCGTAACAACCGTCTGAAACGTCTGCTGGATCTGGCTGCGCCGGACATCATCGTACGCAACGAAAAACGTATGCTGCAGGAAGCGGTAGATGCCCTGCTGGATAACGGTCGTCGCGGTCGTGCGATCACCGGTTCTAACAAACGTCCTCTGAAATCTTTGGCCGACATGATCAAAGGTAAGCAGGGTCGTTTCCGTCAGAACCTGCTCGGTAAGCGTGTTGACTACTCCGGTCGTTCTGTAATCACCGTAGGTCCATACCTGCGTCTGCATCAGTGCGGTCTGCCTAAGAAAATGGCTCTGGAGCTGTTCAAACCGTTCATCTACGGCAAGCTGGAACTGCGTGGCCTGGCCACCACCATCAAAGCCGCTAAGAAAATGGTTGAGCGTGAAGAAGCTGTCGTTTGGGATATCCTGGACGAAGTGATCCGCGAACACCCGGTACTGCTGAACCGTGCACCAACTCTGCACCGTTTGGGTATCCAGGCATTTGAGCCAGTCCTGATCGAAGGTAAAGCGATCCAGCTGCACCCGCTGGTTTGTGCGGCCTATAACGCCGACTTCGATGGTGACCAGATGGCTGTTCACGTACCGCTGACGCTGGAAGCCCAGCTCGAAGCGCGTGCGCTGATGATGTCTACCAACAACATCCTGTCTCCAGCGAACGGTGAACCTATCATCGTTCCTTCTCAGGACGTTGTATTGGGTCTGTACTATATGACCCGTGACTGTGTTAACGCCAAAGGCGAAGGCATGGTGCTGACTGGCCCGAAAGAAGCTGAGCGTATTTATCGCGCTGGCCTGGCCTCTCTGCATGCGCGCGTTAAAGTGCGTATCACCGAATACGAAAAAGATGAAAACGGCGAATTCGTGGCGATTACCAGCCTGAAAGACACGACCGTTGGCCGTGCGATTCTGTGGATGATCGTACCGAAAGGTCTGCCTTTCTCCATCGTCAACCAGGCGCTGGGCAAGAAAGCGATCTCCAAAATGCTGAACACCTGTTACCGCATTCTGGGCCTGAAGCCGACCGTTATCTTCGCTGACCAGACAATGTACACCGGCTTTGCTTATGCAGCGCGTTCAGGTGCATCTGTTGGTATCGATGACATGGTCATCCCAGAGAAGAAACACGAGATCATCTCTGAAGCGGAAGCTGAAGTTGCTGAGATCCAGGAGCAGTTCCAGTCTGGTCTGGTAACCGCAGGCGAACGTTACAACAAAGTTATCGATATCTGGGCTGCGGCGAACGATCGTGTATCCAAAGCGATGATGGATAACCTGCAAACCGAAACCGTGATTAACCGTGACGGCGTAGAAGAGCAGCAGGTCTCCTTCAACAGCATCTACATGATGGCCGACTCCGGTGCGCGTGGTTCTGCGGCACAGATTCGTCAGCTGGCAGGTATGCGTGGTCTGATGGCGAAGCCAGATGGCTCCATCATCGAAACGCCAATCACCGCGAACTTCCGTGAAGGTCTGAACGTACTCCAGTACTTCATCTCCACGCACGGTGCGCGTAAAGGTCTGGCGGATACCGCATTGAAAACGGCGAACTCCGGTTATCTGACGCGTCGTCTGGTTGACGTTGCGCAGGATCTGGTCGTCACCGAAGACGATTGTGGCACCCTCGAAGGTATCACCATGACCCCGGTTATCGAGGGTGGTGATGTTAAAGAGCCGCTGCGCGATCGCGTACTGGGTCGTGTGACCGCGGAAGACATCCTGAAGCCGGGCACCGCAGACATTCTGGTTCCACGCAACACTCTGCTGCACGAACAGTGGTGTGACCTGCTGGAAGCGAACTCTGTTGACTCTGTGAAAGTGCGTTCCGTTGTATCCTGTGACACCGACTTTGGTGTGTGTGCGCACTGCTACGGTCGTGACCTGGCGCGTGGCCACATCATCAACAAAGGTGAGGCTATCGGCGTTATCGCGGCACAGTCCATCGGTGAGCCGGGTACACAGCTGACGATGCGTACGTTCCACATCGGTGGTGCGGCATCTCGTGCGGCTGCTGAATCCAGCATCCAGGTGAAAAACAAAGGTAGCATCAAGCTCAGCAACGCGAAGTCTGTTGTTAACTCCGCAGGCAAGCTGGTTGTGACTTCTCGTAACACCGAGCTGAAGCTGATCGACGAATTCGGTCGTACCAAAGAGAGCTATAAAGTGCCTTACGGTGCGGTTATGGCGAAAGGTGATGGCGAGCAGGTTGCCGGCGGCGAAACCGTAGCAAACTGGGATCCACACACCATGCCGGTTATCACCGAAGTAAGTGGTTTCATCCGCTTCACTGACATGATCGACGGCCAGACCATTACTCGTCAGACCGACGAGCTGACCGGTCTGTCTTCTCTGGTGGTTCTGGATTCTGCTGAACGTACTACCGGTGGTAAAGATCTGCGTCCTGCACTGAAAATCGTTGATGCTCAGGGTAATGACGTTCTGATCCCTGGCACCGATATGCCTGCGCAGTACTTCCTGCCGGGTAAAGCGATTGTACAGCTGGAAGATGGCGTACAGATCAGCTCTGGTGACACCCTGGCGCGTATTCCTCAGGAATCCGGCGGTACCAAGGACATCACCGGTGGTCTGCCACGCGTTGCGGACCTGTTCGAAGCACGTCGTCCGAAAGAGCCTGCTATCCTGGCTGAAATCAGCGGTATCATCTCCTTCGGTAAAGAGACCAAAGGTAAGCGCCGTCTGGTTATCACGCCAGTAGATGGCAGCGAGCCGTACGAAGAGATGATTCCTAAGTGGCGTCAGCTCAACGTGTTCGAAGGTGAACGCGTGGAACGTGGTGACGTGGTCTCCGATGGTCCAGAAGCGCCGCACGACATCCTGCGTCTGCGTGGTGTGCATGCTGTTACTCGTTACATTGTTAACGAAGTACAGGACGTATACCGTCTGCAGGGCGTTAAGATTAACGATAAGCACATCGAAGTTATCGTTCGTCAGATGCTGCGTAAAGCAACCATCGAAAACGCGGGCAGCTCCGACTTCCTGGAAGGCGAGCAGGTTGAATACTCACGCGTTAAGATCGCTAACCGCGATCTGGAAGCGAACGGCAAAATCGGTGCGACCTTTGCACGCGATCTGCTGGGTATCACCAAAGCGTCTCTGGCAACCGAGTCCTTCATCTCTGCTGCATCGTTCCAGGAAACCACTCGTGTCCTGACCGAAGCGGCTGTTGCAGGTAAACGTGATGAACTGCGCGGTCTGAAAGAGAACGTTATCGTGGGTCGTCTGATCCCGGCCGGTACCGGTTATGCGTACCACCAGGATCGTATGCGTCGTCGTGCAGCGGGTGAACTGCCAGCTGCACCGCAGGTGACTGCCGAAGATGCATCCGCGAGCCTTGCAGAACTGCTGAACGCAGGTCTGGGCGGTTCCGACAACGAGTAATCGTTGATGCCCGGTAGGTAAAATTACCGGGCATATGAATCACAGGTCGGGTAAGCGCAGCGCCACCCGACAATAAAAAACCCGCCTCGGCGGGTTTTTTTACGTCTGTATGTCTTCAATTCACTAACGGGATGCGTCGATAAAGCTCAATCATATCGCCCGCCAGATCCTGAATGACCATCGCGTTCATCAGGTGATCCTGAGAGTGAACGGTGATCAGGTTAACCGGAAGTTTCCCGGTCCCTTCGTCAAGACCGATGAGCTGCGTCTGGATAGTATGCGCATGTTTCACATATTCACGCGACTCTTCCATCGCTTTCTCGGCTTCGTCAAAGTCACCTTTTCGCGCCATCTGCAACGCTGTCAGGGCCGCACTGCGCGCCGCACCTGCATTGACCAATAGCTCCATGATTGTGGTTTCTAAGTCTTCCATTATGACTCCAGCAGCTTGAGCGCTTTTTCCAGTACGGCATCACCTTTCATCATGCCGTAATCCATCATGTCGATAACCGCGACCTTTTTTCCGAGCGGATCGGCCTGCGCCTGGAGTTTTGCCTGTTCGTATTTAACCTGTGGCCCCAGTAATACGATATCAGCCGTCGCGATGTTATCTTTAAACTCCGCGACCGGAACGGCTTTAATGGTTACTTCGACTCCTTTTTTCTGCGCGGCATCTTTCATACGTTGAACCAGCATGCTGGTTGACATTCCCGCTGCACAGCATAAAACGATGTTCTTCATAGTCAGCCTCGATCTACATGTGTTTATTGATAATTATCCCGCGCAGACCGCTTCAACAACCGCTTTACCGCGATTGTGTGTCAGGCATCACAAAGAAATCGGCATTTTTCTGAAACCGGTTACAATTTTATACATGAAAGCATTCTGCCCGTCTTAACGGGCGGAATTTCAGGAAGGGTATTATCGGCTGGCCGTGCTTACGATGCGGTTTTTACCCTGTTGTTTAGCGGTATACAGCGCTTCATCTACGCTGCCGATAAATTGTTCCAGCGGTTCGAAGTGCCACTCTCCCACCCCCGCGCTGAAGGTTACTCGCAGGTTCTCTTCCCGCCAGGTCCGTTTTTCCACGGCGGTGCGCCAGGCTTCCAGTAGCGCGTGCGCGGAGTTCATCAGCTCGGCCGGGAAAATCACCCCGAACTCTTCCCCACCGTAGCGGTAAACGGAAACGTGGTGAGGCTGCATGATCTGAATACCTTCGCGCGCCACGCTGCGCAGAACAATATCCCCGCTCAGGTGGCCCCAGGTGTCGTTAATAGATTTGAAGTTATCGATATCGACCAGCGCCAGAACGAAGGGTTGATGAGCGGTCAGCAGCTCATCCACATCGTTGTCGAAAGCACGGCGGTTCTTGCAGCCTGTCAGCGCATCATGGGTGGCCTGACGGACATAGGCCAGCTCGCGTTCTTTATTGGTTCGAATGGTATGGCTGAGCATCGCCTCAAGACGTGGCGCCTGATTGACGTCTCCGGTTTTGATGGCGTTGATAATGTTCATCAGCACAGAACGCGAGGCATGGCGCAGATAGAGCCCGAACAGAATGATGATGATTGCCGCCAGCGCAAATCCCCAGCCGACGACGGTGGTTTCATGCCGGGTGATGACGGAAAGCGTGGCATCGGAGACCCGATAAATCACAAACCAGTCCGGATTGGTGAAAGAGTAGTAGTAATACCAGGTTTTACTTTTGGGGTCGAAAAGATGCCCTTCGCCGCTGGTCATTTTGTCCATCAGCGCTTCGCTTACGTACTGCTTAAAGAGCGCCCCCGTGTCCGGATGCAGCACAACGGCGCCGTCACGTTCCACGACAAAAAACTCACCCTGAACCGGTGCCACCATCTGGCGCAGGGTATACCCCATGGAGGTTAAATCAAGATAGAAAGCGAGCGTGCCCTTCAGACGGCCTTCCGGTGAAATGACCGGTTTATAGAGGGTGACCGTAGGATGTTGGGTGAAATAGTCCAGATAGGGGCGGGTGTAGTGAGGAAAGTTGCTGGCTTCCGCTTGCCCGATAAACCATGGGCGTGTTCGTGCGTCGAACGACCTACTCTTCTCCGTTGGCAGTACTTCCGGCGCGCGCAGATGGTGCCCTTCGGTGTCCGCCAGAGAGATAGACGACACCGTGGGCATCAGGTTCTGCAAATGCATTAACATCTGCAAACCCTGTGTCGGATCGATATTTATCGTCTGATTCACTCTGTCTTCACGGGCGTAGTACATCGCAGCGCGACCAAGAATATAGTCGTTTTCTCGCAGAATGGATTCGGTATAGTTCACCGCCAGATTATGGGTGAAGTTGCCATTAATTTTATGATAATCCTCAATAAAATCCTTCCGTTGTGAAAGGATGACCAGGATCGCGATTATCGCGAAACTGAACAGAATCCCCGCGAAGCTGACCATAATTGGTCGGGTGAAAGAGAGCTTTTTACTGTGGAGTGCCATGAGTTGTGCATCAATCCAGATGGTAGACGCGTTGCGTCTGTCGATATCCTCAGCATAGTCGCTGTCAGATTGCTGGTAGTAAATTATACAGAAAGCGATTTCCGACGGGTTGATTTATCTTAAGAGTAGATAAGAAACGACGTATTTATTTTATCAATTGAAATTTTGTTTAAGGGGCGGAGGGCAGGGCGAAACGAGGAAGAAGCATTTTCACCCTGGTCAGCGTCCGTTGCTGACGTGGTTAATCCTAATAAAACCGGGCAGATCTCCTCAATCGCCCGGCGTTGATCTTACGAGCCGTCTCGTAACCTTTCCGCATTGTTGCAGGCGGTTTCAGCGCAAATGCGAAGCTCTTCCCAGCCAGCTGTCCCAGTCTTTCCACACGGGCTGTAGCCCCTGTGCAGTCAGGGCTTCCGCCACCGCGTCGGGCCGTCGTCCGTCGTGCGGTGCAAACTGTTCCAGTTCCGGGCGATCGTCCGCGTAACCGCCCGGCTGCGTTTTGGAAAAGGCGCTGACGTTGTTGATCGCCAGAGGGATCGCGCGGTCGCGAAACGCGGGGGATTCACGCGTGGAGAGCGACAATTCCACTTCCGGCGCGAACAGGCGAAATGCGCACAGGGTTTGCACCAGCTGGCGCTCATCCATCAGCGAGGCGGGTTCAATGCCTCCCGTACACGGACGCAGCCGTGGGAAGGAGATGGAATAGCGGCTTTTCCAGAAGTACTGCTGTAGCCACAGCAGATGCTCCGCCACCATATAGCAGTCAACCCGCCAGCTGTCGGACAGACCGATAAGCGCGCCCAGCCCAATTTTATCGATACCGGCGCGCCCCAGCCTGTCCGGCGTTTCCAGCCGGAAGATGAAATCCTGCTTCTTCCCTTTCAGGTGATGTCGGGCATAGGTCGCCTCATGGTAGGTTTCCTGATAAACCATTACGCCGTCCAGCCCGAGGGTTTTCAGTTCCGCATATTCCTCTTGCGACAGAGGCTGCACTTCCATTTGCAATGAGGCAAATTCGCGGCGGATGGCCGGAAGATGCTGGCGAAAATAGTCCATCCCCACTTTGCCCTGATGTTCACCCGTCACCAGTAAGAGATGTTCAAAACCCATCTCACGAATAGCCGCACACTCGCGGGCGATCTCATGCTCATCCAGCGTTTTACGCTTAATGCGGTTGCTCATTGAGAAGCCACAGTAGGTGCAGTCGTTGGCGCACAGATTAGAGAGATAAAGCGGCACGTAAAAGCTCACCGTGTTGCCAAAGCGCTGGCGGGTAAGGCGTTGCGCGCGCTGCGCCATCGGTTCAAGGTATGCGCTGGCTGCCGGAGAAAGCAGGGCCATCAAATCCTCGCGGGTCACATGCCGGGCTGTTAATGCCCGCTCTACGTCCGCAGAGGTTTTACTGTTGATGCGTAAGGCAATATCGTCCCAGTTAAGCTGACGCCAGCGATCGATAAAGGTAGCCATCAGAGTGCCTCCAGAAAACCGGTCAGCGGGCTGGTGGCCTGCGCCTGAAAGCTGCGCGAGCCGGGGCCGGACTGTCGTGCCAGCAGACCGGACTCCACGGCAAGGCGGAACGCACGCGCCATCATCACCGGGTCGTCGGCCACCGCAATCGCGGTATTGACCAGCACCGCATCGGCCCCCATCTCCAGCGCCTGCGCGGCGTGACTGGGTACGCCGATGCCCGCATCCACCACCACGGGCACGGTCGCCTGCTCGATGATGATCTCCAGCATCGCGCGGGTCTCCAGTCCCTGGTTGGAGCCAATGGGCGCCCCTAACGGCATCACGGCCGCGCAGCCGACTTCTTCCAGACGCTTACACAGCACGGGATCGGCACCACAGTAGGGCAGAACGGTGAATCCCTGCTGCACCAGCGTCTCTGCCGCTTTCAGGGTTTCGATCGGATCGGGCAACAGCCAGCGGGCGTCCGGATGAATTTCCAGCTTCAGCCAGCAGGTGCCGAGGGCTTCCCGGGCCAGATGCGCAGCGAAAATTGCTTCCTCGGCCGTTTTCGCACCGGAGGTATTGGGTAAGAGCGTCACGCCTGCCTCCAGTAACGGCGCAAGTATGGCATCGTTGTGCTGACGCAGATCCACGCGCTTCATCGCCAGCGTTACCAGCTGGCTGCCGCTTTCACGAATAGCATCCACCATTAGCTGCGGGGAGGCGAATTTTCCGGTTCCGGTAAACAGATGTGAATCAAAGACTTTGTCGGCAATACGTAACATCTCAGCCCCCTGCGATAACCTGAAACAGCAGGATCTGGTCGCCTTCAATGACCTGCTGATGTTCCCACCGCTCGCGCGGCAGGATCTGTTGATTGAGCGCCAGTGCCGTTCCCGGCTTCAGCTGGCGCAGCGTGTCGAGCAGGGCGGCAACGGTGAGATCGTCGTCACACGTCATCGGCTCATCGTTAAACAGAATGCGCATCGCGGCCTCCGCATACCGGGCAGCGGTTGGCGCGGTTTAACGCCAGATGGCACCAGCCGCTGGAACGGGCGTCGAACAGCCGGAGCGTGTTGCGCTCTGTTTCCATGCCGCTGAGCAACTTGATGGCTTCCAGCGCCTGAAGGGTACCCATCACGCCCACCACCGGCCCAAGAATGCCAGCCGTGCGGCAGTTACGCTCCGGTTCAGCCTCGTCCGGCCACAGGCAGCGGTAGCAGCCCTGCGCCCACGGCGGCGTAAGCACCATTATCTGCCCGCCGAAACCGACCGCGCTGGCGGTGATCAGCGGCGTGTTCTGTGCAACACAGGCCGCATTAATGGCCTGACGCGTCGCCATATTGTCCGTGCAGTCCAGCACCACGTCGGCAAGGGCAACTTCGCGTTGCAGATCTTCTCCGCTCAGCCGCGTCTGGAGCGCCACCAGTTCAATATCGGGGTTAAGCTGGTTCAGCCGCTTGCGCGTAACCTGTGCTTTAGGCTGGTTAACATCTTCTGTCGTGAAGAGGATTTGCCGTTGCAGGTTGCTGAGGTGTACCTCATCGTCATCGGCCAGTACCAGCGTTCCCGCGCCCGCCCCGGCCAGATACAGCGCGGCGGGCGCGCCCAAGCCACCCAAACCGACAATCAGTACCCGGCTGGCGAGCAGCTTTTGCTGCCCGTCAATGGCGATATCCTCCAGCAGGATCTGGCGGCTGTAGCGCATAAAATCACGATCTTTCATCGCCTGCTCCTGCCAGTTGTAAAAGCCGTGCGGTGGCGGTCTGCCAGTCTGCGGCCTGGGTGATAGCGCTGACGACGGCGATACTGCCGACGCCGGTTTCCAGCACGGCGGGCGCACGTTCAAGGCTGATTCCGCCGATGGCGACGGTGGGGTAATCGGCAAGGCGCTTAACGTGGGCTGCCAGCTGAGCCAAACCCTGTGGGGCAGACGGCATCTGTTTGGTTTGCGTCGGGAAAACGTGGCCGAGGGCGATGTAGGAGGGGCGGGCCGCCAGCGCCACGTCGATCTCCATATCATCGTGGGTGGAAACGCCCAGCCGCAGACCGGCGTCACGGATTGCGTTGAGATCGGTCGTTTCCAGATCTTCCTGTCCCAGATGCACGCCATACGCCTGGTGTTTAACCGCCAGCCGCCAGTAGTCGTTGATAAACAGGCGGGCGTGGTAGCGACGTCCCAGCGCGATAGCGGCGGCCACGTCGGCCTCCACCTCTTCGTCGCGTTTATCCTTGATGCGCAGCTGGAGGGTGCGAACGCCTGCCTCCAGCAAGCGCTCTATCCACGCCACGCTGTCCACCACCGGGTAAAGCCCTAAGCGGAAGGGGACAGGTGGGAAATCGGGCTGGTACATTACGCCTCCTCCTTTTTGAGGTAGATTTCGCCGCCTTTGGCGCGGAAGGTTTCGGACATGTCTGCCATGCCGACTTCAATGGTCTGCGCGGCGGCGTAATCGCGTACCTCCTGGCTGATTTTCATCGAGCAGAACTTCGGCCCACACATGGAGCAGAAGTGCGCGACTTTGCCCGATTCCTGCGGCAGGGTTTCGTCGTGGTAGGCGCGGGCGGTGAACGGATCCAGCGCCAGGTTGAACTGGTCTTCCCAGCGGAATTCAAAGCGCGCTTTGGACATGGCGTTGTCGCGAATTTGCGCGCCCGGATGGCCTTTCGCCAGATCCGCCGCGTGGGCGGCAATCTTGTAGGTGATCAGCCCCTGCTTCACGTCCTCTTTGTTTGGCAGCCCGAGGTGCTCTTTCGGCGTCACGTAGCAGAGCATGGCGCAGCCGAACCAGCCGATCATCGCCGCGCCGATCCCGGAAGTGAAGTGGTCATAGCCCGGCGCAATATCG
Source organism: Enterobacter cloacae complex sp. IR5428 (assembly GCF_049238585.1). Taxonomy (NCBI): domain Bacteria; kingdom Pseudomonadati; phylum Pseudomonadota; class Gammaproteobacteria; order Enterobacterales; family Enterobacteriaceae; genus Enterobacter; species Enterobacter cloacae complex sp. IR5428. The sequence continues at coordinate 19,283 of NZ_JBMKHV010000025.1, forward strand.
GTGGTCAACGGCCCCAGGGTGTAGAACGGTGCTTCGTGGCAGTGCTCCAGCTCCTCGGTCATGTTGCGGCGGATCATCTGCATCGGCACATGGCCCGGGCCTTCAATCATCACCTGCACATCGTACTCCCAGGCGAATTTGGTCAGCTCGCCCAGCGTGTGCAGCTCGGCAAACTGCGCCTCGTCGTTCGCGTCACGGATGGAGCCAGGACGCAGGCCGTCGCCCAGCGACAGAGAAACGTCATAAGCGGCGCAGATCTCGCAGATTTCGCGGAAGTGCTCGTAGAGGAAGTTTTCCTGATGATGGGAAAGGCACCATTTCGCCATAATCGAACCGCCGCGTGAAACGATACCGGTCAGACGCTTCGCGGTCATCGGCACGTAGCGCAGCAGTACGCCCGCGTGAATGGTGAAGTAGTCCACGCCCTGTTCCGCCTGCTCCAGCAGCGTGTCGCGGAACGCTTCCCAGGTAAGGTTTTCGGCGATGCCGTTGACCTTCTCCAGCGCCTGATAAATCGGGACGGTGCCAATCGGAACCGGGCTGTTACGCAGGATCCATTCGCGGGTTTCGTGAATGTAACGGCCGGTGGAGAGGTCCATCACCGTGTCCGCGCCCCAGCGCGTCGACCAGACCAGCTTTTCCACCTCTTCTTCGATGGAAGAGGTGACGGCAGAGTTGCCGATGTTGGCGTTGACCTTCACCAGGAAGTTGCGGCCGATAATCATCGGCTCGGATTCCGGGTGGTTGATGTTGGCGGGAATAATCGCGCGCCCGGCGGCTACTTCATCACGCACGAATTCCGGCGTGATGTTCTCCGGCAGGCGAGCGCCAAACCCTTCACCCGGATGCTGGTGGCGCAGCACTTCGCTGCGAATGCGCTCGCGGCCCATGTTTTCGCGGATGGCGATGAACTCCATCTCCGGCGTGACGATACCCTGTCGCGCGTAGTGCAGTTGGGTTACGCATTTGCCCGCTTTAGCGCGTTTCGGCGTCAGCAGGCCAGTAAAGCGCAGCTCGTCCAGACCGTCGTCGGCCAGGCGCGCGTTGGTGTACGCCGAGCTGCGCACGCTCAGTTCTTCGCAGTCGTTACGGGCATCAACCCACGGCTGGCGAAGCTTTGCCAGACCCTGCTGCACGTTGATAGCAACATCAGGATCGCCGTACGGGCCGGAGGTGTCATACACCGGCACGGCTTCGTTGTCTTCAAACTGCGGGTGCTCTTTGCTGCCGCCGATAAGCGTCGGGCTGAGCTGGATTTCGCGCATCGGCACGCGGATATCGGCCTGTGAACCGGTGATGTAGATGCGCGTTGAGTTCGGGAAAGCGGTGCCTTCCAGGGTGTCGATGAAGCGTTGTGCGTGTTCGCGCTGTTCGCGGCGGGTCAGTTTTGTTGTAGACATAGCTCATTCCAGATGTGAAGGACATGGCTTGTCAGACGACGGATGAAGCAAGAGAAGATCGCCCGAAGGCGATACAACAGCAGTGTGACTCTTGTTCCCTTCGCAGGTATTAACCTGATCAGGTTCCGCGGATCCCGAATTAACGGTCTCAGCCCGTGCTTTCACACTGGGCACTCCGACAAGAAAAATCCCCCTCCGCAGAGGGGCGAATGGTTGTAAATTACTCGTTAACGATTAAGAACTCAAGCAGGGCGCGCAACGTTATCGCTGGTGCTGATAGTCAGGTTGTTGTCCAGCACGAGGGCGATGAGCTTGTCTTCCAGCGTGAATCGCTCTTCCAGTGCTTCGCCAAGGTCGGAAAGCGCCTGCTGAAACTCAAGATAGTTATCGTGATCGATAGCGTTCTCAAGCGTGGAATCGTAGTAGTCCATGATCTGCTGGGTGTTGGCTTCCAGCAGCGGACAGAGTTTGCTGGCCGCTAAATACGGCGTTGTCCCTTCCATTTCGCGGATAATGCGTTCATAAAGGTTGAAATGGCCGTCGGAGAGGTAGTCGACCAGGCTCTGACAAAAGTCGTCCAGCGCTTTTTCATTGAGTCGCATAAAGGATTCTTTGCCAGGCTTAAGTCCAACCAGATTGTAATACGCCACAAGGAGATGCTTGCGCACATGTAGCCAGCGATCCACCAGGGTGTTACTTCCTCCAACGCGCTCAGTCAGGCTTTCCAGCTGGTTTAACATGGTCGACTCCATAAGGTTTAAAATGGGATCTGCTTATCCAAAATGTAACCACAATGCTAACAACATGTCAGTGAAGCGAAGGTAGTGCAATAGATATGGATCGTATTATTGAAAAATCAGATCTGGGTTGGTGGATCGTCAGCCACGAACAAAAATTATGGCTACCCTCAGGAGAGTTGCCCTACGGTGCCGCGGAAACGTTCGATCTGGTGGGCCAGTCCGCGCTGAAGATCGGCGAGTGGCAGGGCGATCCCGTGTGGTTGATCCAACAGGCGCGCCGTCAGGATATGGGATCCGTACGTCAGGTGCTGGATCTGGACGTCGGCCTGTTCCAGCTGGCGGGGCGCGGCGTACAGCTGGCGGAGTTTTACCGCTCGCACAAATACTGCGGTTACTGCGGCCACACCATGCACCCGAGCAAAACCGAATGGGCGCTGCTCTGCGGCCACTGCCGTGAACGTTACTACCCGCAAATCGCACCGTGCATCATTGTCGCCATCCGCCGTGATGATTCCATCCTGCTGGCGCAGCATACCCGCCATCGCAACGGCATTCACACCGTCCTCGCCGGGTTCGTGGAAGTCGGCGAAACGCTGGAACAGGCGGTGGCGCGCGAGGTGATGGAGGAGAGCGGCATTAAGGTGAAAAACCTGCGCTATGTGACGTCGCAGCCGTGGCCGTTCCCGATGTCCCTGATGACCGCGTTTATGGCGGAATACGACAGCGGCGAGATTGTTATCGATCAGAAAGAGCTGCTGGAGGCGAACTGGTATCGCTACGACGATTTACCGCTGCTGCCCCCGCCGGGAACGGTGGCGCGTCGCCTGATAGAAGATACCGTGGCAATGTGTCGGGCCGAGTATGAGTAGTGTTACACTGACGGACTGACGCAATAAGGAACTGCAAAATGACCGAACTGAAGAACGATCGTTATCTGCGTGCGCTGCTGCGCCAGCCCGTTGATGTCACCCCGGTGTGGATGATGCGCCAGGCGGGACGCTATCTGCCAGAGTACAAAGCCACGCGTGCGCAGGCGGGCGATTTTATGTCGCTGTGCAAAAACGCCGAGCTGGCCTGTGAGGTGACGCTCCAGCCGCTGCGCCGCTTCCCGCTCGATGCCGCCATTCTTTTTTCGGACATTCTTACCATTCCGGACGCGATGGGCCTTGGGCTCTATTTCGAAACCGGCGAGGGGCCGCGTTTTACCTCACCGATCAAAAGCAAAGCCGACGTTGATAAGCTGCCGATCCCCGATCCGGAAGGCGAGCTGGGCTATGTGATGAACGCCGTGCGCACCATCCGCCGCGAGCTCAAAGGCGACATGCCGCTGATTGGCTTCTCCGGTAGTCCGTGGACGCTGGCAACCTACATGGTGGAAGGTGGCAGCAGCAAAGCCTTTACCGTCATCAAAAAGATGATGTACGCAGAGCCGCAGGCCCTGCATGCCCTGCTCGACAAGCTGGCGAAGAGCGTCACGCTCTATCTCAACGCGCAGATTAAAGCGGGCGCGCAGTCGGTGATGATTTTCGACACCTGGGGCGGCGTGCTGACCGGGCGTGATTATCAGCAGTTCTCCCTGTACTACATGCACAAAATTGTCGATGGTCTGCTGCGTGAAAACGAAGGCCGTCGCGTGCCGGTAACGCTGTTTACGAAAGGCGGCGGTCAGTGGCTGGAAGCGATGGCGGCCACCGGCTGTGATGCGCTGGGCCTCGACTGGACCACTGATATTGCCGATGCGCGTCGTCGTGTGGGGGATAAAGTGGCGCTCCAGGGCAACATGGACCCGTCCATGCTCTATGCGCAGCCTGCCCGTATCGAAGAAGAAGTGTCGACTATACTGTCTGGTTTCGGCCAGGGTGAAGGCCACGTCTTCAACCTCGGTCACGGTATTCATCAGGATGTACCGCCAGAACACGCTGGCGTATTTGTGGAGGCGGTGCATCGGCTTTCTGCCCAGTATCACAAGTAAGGAGTGGTTATGGATCTCGCGTCGCTACGCGCTCAGCAAATCGAACTGGCTTCATCGGTGATCCGCGAGGATCGTCTGGATACGGACCCTCCGCGATACATTGGCGGGGCGGATGTCGGGTTTGAGCAAGGCGGTGAAGTGACGCGAGCGGCGATGGTGGTGCTGAAATACCCGTCGCTGGAGCTGGTGGAGTACAAGGTGGCGCGTATCGCCACCACCATGCCCTATATCCCCGGCTTTCTCTCCTTCCGCGAATATCCCGCGCTGCTGGCCGCGTGGGAGCAACTCTCGCAAAAACCCGATCTGCTGTTTGTGGATGGGCACGGCATCTCCCATCCGCGTCGCCTGGGCGTTGCCAGCCACTTTGGTCTGCTGGTAGACGTGCCGACCATCGGCGTGGCGAAAAAACGCCTGTGCGGCGCGTTTGAGCCGCTCTCTGCCGAACCGGGCGCGCTGGCGCCGCTTATCCATAAAGGCGAGCAGCTGGCGTGGGTCTGGCGCAGTAAAGCGCGCTGCAATCCGCTGTTTATCGCAACCGGGCATCGGGTCAGCATGGACAGCGCCCTGGCATGGGTGCAACGCTGTATGAAGGGCTACCGCTTACCTGAGCCTACCCGCTGGGCTGACGCCGTTGCCTCTTCACGTCCGGCATTCATTCGTTGGCAGGAAATTCAGCCGTGATTCAGGTAAACTGCGGCTAATTTTCGATTCGAGACATCATCATGTTACAAAACCCGATTCATCTGCGCCTTGAGAAGCTGGAAAGCTGGCAGCACGTGACGTTTATGGCTTGCCTGTGCGAGCGCATGTACCCCAACTATGCCGCGTTCTGTAAGCAAACGGAGTTTGGCGAAGGCCAGATTTATCGACGTATCCTGGATTTGATCTGGGAGACGCTGACGGTCAAAGACGCAAAGGTAAACTTCGACTCTCAGCTTGAAAAGCTGGAAGAGGCAATTCCTGCGGCGGACGATTACGACCTGTATGGCGTCTACCCGGCTATCGATGCCTGTGTGGCGTTGAGCGAGCTGATCCACTCCCGTCTGAGCGGTGAAACCCTGGAGCACGCCATTGAAGTCAGTAAGGCATCCATCACCACCGTCGCGATGCTGGAAATGACCCAGGAAGGCCGTGAAATGACCGACGAAGAGCTGCGTGCTAACCCGGCGGTTGAACAGGAATGGGATATTCAGTGGGAAATTTTCCGTCTGCTGGCGGAGTGTGAAGAACGTGATATTGAGCTGATCAAAGGGCTTCGCGCGGACCTGCGCGAGGCCGGCGAGAGCAATATTGGTATAATTTTTAACCAATGAGACAACAAAACGTGATTTAACGCCTGTTTTGTCACTCCTCGACTCTTCCCTTTCGCCCCCCGTCTGGTCTACATTTGGGGGGCGAAAAAAAGTGGCTATCGGTGCGTGTATGCAGGAGAGTGCTTTTTTGGCATTTTCGTCGCACTCGATGCTTAGCAAGCGATAAACACATTGAAAGGATAACTTATGAACAAGACTCAACTGATTGATGTAATTGCGGACAAGGCTGATCTGTCTAAAGTGCAGGCTAAAGCTGCTCTGGAATCTACCCTGGCTGCTATTACTGAGTCTCTGAAAGAAGGCGATGCTGTACAACTGGTTGGTTTCGGTACCTTCAAAGTGAACCACCGCGCTGAGCGTACTGGCCGCAACCCGCAGACCGGTAAAGAAATCAAAATCGCCGCAGCTAACGTGCCGGCATTTGTTTCTGGTAAAGCACTGAAAGACGCAGTTAAGTAAGACGCGTGGCAGTGAACAGTTTTAACGAAGGGGCGGCAACGCCCCTTTTGTCATTCTGGCGTGGACCGCTCGCGCTGGCAGGCGTACTGTTGCTGTCTGCCTGTAGTCATGATTCCTCACTCCCCCCGTTTACCGTCAGCGGCTACGCTGACAACCAGGGTGCGGTCAGGATCTGGCGCAAAGATTCCAGCGATGAAGTGCATATGCTTACCGCGTTCAGTCCGTGGCATAACGGCAATACCTCGACCGCAGAATACCGCTGGCAGGGCGATGCGCTGTCGCTCATTGAACTGAATATCTACAGTAAGACTCCCGAACACGTGAAGGTGCGTTTTGACGACCACGGCGAGCTGAGCTTTATGCAGCATGAGGTCAGTGGACTGAAACAGCAGCTTTCCAGCGATCAGGTCGCGCTCTACCGCTACCGTGCTGAACAACTTCGCCAGACCAGCGATGCGCTGCGTCAGGGCCGCGTGGTGCTGCGCCAGGGGCGCTGGCATGCCGACGGCACGGTGACCACCTGCGAAGGGCAGACAGTGAAGCCTGAGCTTGAATCCTGGGCAACCGAACACATTCAGCGTCGTCAGCGGCATTCATCTGTGGAGGTGAGTGTGGCATGGCTGGAAGCGCCGGAAGGCTCTCAGCTGTTGCTGGTGGCGAACGAAGATTTCTGCACCTGGCAGCCGACAGAAAAGAGTTTTTGATTTAAGTCCCCTCTCCCTTGAGGGAGAGGGTTAGGGTGAGGGGGAAATTACTCTCCCTGCTCCCGCGCAATGGCACGATAGCCGATATCCTGGCGGCTGAAGCTGCCGTTCCAGTGAATATCCGCCATCAACGCATAGGCGCGCTTCTGCGCCTCTGCCACGGTATGACCCAGCGCGGTCGCACACAGCACGCGTCCACCATTAGTGAGCACGCGGTCATCGTCAGAGAGCTTTGTACCGGCGTGGAACACCTTCGCACCGTCAATCTCTTCCAGCGGCAGGCCGTGGATCTCATCCCCGGTGTTGTAGCTACCCGGATAGCCACCCGCAGCAATCACCACACCTAAAGAAGCACGCTCGTCCCACTCGGAAGTTTTCTCATTCAGCTTGCCTTCGCACGCCGCCAGACACAGATCAACCAGATCGGACTTCATGCGCAGCATGATCGGCTGAGTTTCCGGATCGCCGAAGCGGCAGTTGAATTCAATCACCTTCGGGTTACCCTGCTTGTCGATCATCAGGCCTGCGTAGAGGAAACCGGTGTAGGTATTGCCTTCCGCCGCCATCCCTTTTACGGTTGGCCAGATGATGCGGTCCATGGTGCGCTGGTGTACTTCGTCAGTGACCACCGGAGCAGGGGAGTAAGCACCCATCCCGCCGGTGTTTGGACCCGTGTCGGCATTGCCTACGCGCTTGTGATCCTGGCTGGTGGCCATCGGCAGGACGTGCTCGCCGTCAACCATCACGATAAAGCTCGCTTCTTCGCCGTCGAGGAACTCTTCAATCACGATGCGGTGGCCCGCATCGCCAAAGGCGTTACCCGCCAGCATATCCTGCACAGCGGCTTCCGCTTCTTCAAGGGTCATCGCCACGATAACGCCTTTCCCGGCAGCCAGACCGTCGGCTTTAATCACAATCGGCGCGCCTTTTTCACGCAGGTAAGCCAGAGCAGGCTCTACCTCGGTGAAGTTCTGATATTCCGCCGTCGGGATGTTATGACGCGCGAGGAAATCTTTGGTGAAGGCTTTTGAACCTTCCAGCTGTGCGGCACCTTCCGTTGGGCCGAAAATTTTCAGGCCCGCGGCGCGGAAGGCATCTACAACGCCGATCACCAGCGGCGCTTCCGGGCCCACAATCGTCAGATCGATATTCTCGTTCCGGGCAAAGCTCAGCAGCGCCGGGATATCGGTTACGCCGATGGCGACGTTCTGTAGCGCGGGCTCCAGTGCGGTACCGGCGTTACCCGGTGCCACAAAGACGGTTTCAACCTGCGGAGACTGCGCTGCTTTCCACGCCAGGGCGTGCTCGCGCCCGCCATTACCAATCACTAATACTTTCATTTTCTGCTCCGGAAATTAATGGCGGAAGTGGCGCATGTCGGTAAAGATCATTGCGATGCCATGTTCGTCGGCAGCGGCAATCACTTCGTCATCACGGATTGAACCGCCAGGCTGGATCACACAGGTGATGCCCACAGCAGCGGCCGCATCGATACCATCGCGGAAAGGGAAGAAGGCGTCAGAGGCCATGGCGGAACCTTTGACTTCCAGACCTTCGTCACCAGCTTTAATACCCGCGATTTTCGCAGAGTAAACGCGGCTCATCTGGCCTGCGCCTATCCCGATGGTCATGTTCTCTTTGGCGTAAACAATGGCGTTAGACTTCACGAACTTCGCCACTTTCCAGCAGAACAGCGCGTCGCGCAGCTCCTGTTCGGTCGGCTGACGTTTGGTCACCACGCGCAGGTCGGCTTCTGTCACCATACCCAAATCGCGATCCTGAACCAGCAGACCGCCGTTCACGCGCTTGAAGTCCAGGCCCGGCACGCGCTCTGCCCACTGGCCGCAAACCAGCACGCGCACGTTCTGTTTCGCCGCGGTGATTTTCAGCGCTTCTTCGGATGCGGATGGCGCGATGATCACTTCGACAAACTGACGGGAGATGATGGCCTGCGCGGTTTCCGCATCCAGCTCGCGGTTGAAGGCGATAATGCCGCCGAACGCGGAGGTCGGGTCGGTTTTGTAGGCGCGATCGTAGGCATCCATAATGGAGGTGCTTACTGCGACGCCGCATGGGTTGGCGTGCTTGACGATAACGCAGGCCGGCTCGCTGAACTCTTTCACGCATTCCAGCGCGGCGTCGGTATCGGCAATGTTGTTATAAGAGAGGGCTTTGCCCTGTACCTGCTGAGCAGTCGCAACAGAGGCTTCTTTCACCTCTTCTTCTATATAGAAGGCTGCCTGCTGGTGGCTGTTCTCGCCGTAGCGCATATCCTGCTTCTTAATGAAGTTCAGGTTCAGGGTGCGCGGGAAGCGACCAGATGGATCTTTGCTTTCACCGTGGTAGGCAGGAACCAGGCTACCGAAGTAGTTGGCGATCATGCTGTCGTACGCGGCGGTGTGTTCGAAGGCTTTGATGGCGAGGTCGAAACGCGTATCAAGCGTCAGGGACCCTTCGTTGGCGTCCATCTCATTAATAATGGCGCTGTAGTCGCTGCTCTTCACTACGATGGCCACATCTTTATGGTTCTTGGCTGCGGAGCGCACCATGGTCGGGCCGCCGATATCAATGTTCTCTACGGCATCTTCCAGAGAACAGCCTTCGCGGGCGACGGTCTGGGCGAAGGGATAGAGGTTTACGACAACCATGTCGATGGGGGCAATATTGTGCTGCTCCATAATGCCGTCGTCCTGACCGCGACGACCCAGAATGCCGCCGTGCACTTTCGGGTGCAGGGTTTTGACGCGTCCATCCATCATTTCCGGGAAACCGGTGTAGTCGGACACTTCGGTTACCGGCAGACCTTTCTCTGCTAACAGGCGAGCGGTACCGCCTGTAGAAAGCAGCTCCACACCGCGTGCGGAAAGTGCCTGAGCGAATTCGATGATACCGGCTTTATCAGAAACACTGAGCAGAGCGCGGCGGACTGGACGACGTTGTTGCATGGTAAATCCCCTGGATTTCACGATTACAGAGAGCGTTAGATGAATTTTCCAGCGAAAAACTCATCTAACACACCTGACGAGGCCTCCTTGTTAAGCGCGAGCATTTTAACGAAAACGTTTGCGCAACGCTCGCATATTTTCACTTTTTCGAAGCGCTGTGGATAACTCTGTGCGTAAAAGGGTATAAGGCGGGGTTTTGCTGGGGAATGCAGCAGTCAGTCATTTTTCTGTCATTTAGCGGTTGCGGCCTGCGGAGAACTCCCTATAATGCGCCTCCATCGACACGGCGGATGTGAATCACTTCACAGACTACCCGGTCGGTTGAAGAGAAAAAATCCTGAAATAACGGGTTGACTCTGAAAGAGGAAAGCGTAATATACGCCAC
>NZ_JBMKHV010000026.1:0-26705 GCF_049238585.1 Enterobacter cloacae complex sp. IR5428
GTCCACAGTTCTACTTCCGTACAACTGACGTGACCGGTACCATCGAACTGCCAGAAGGCGTAGAGATGGTAATGCCAGGCGACAACATCAAGATGGTTGTGACTCTGATCCACCCAATCGCGATGGATGACGGTCTGCGTTTCGCAATCCGTGAAGGCGGCCGTACCGTTGGCGCGGGCGTTGTTGCTAAAGTTCTGGGCTAATTAATTATCCCTGAAATAAAAAGGACGCTTCGGCGTCCTTTTTTGTTTTCTGCCGTTGGGCATTGTCATAAAAATTCGCATTTTTTGCTTTCTCCCGCCACGTATTCCGACGCCCGTGCTATTGTAATCATAACCATTCTCACTTACACTTTGCGCATATTTTGAACGGGAGTCTTTATGTACGTTTGTTTATGTAATGGTGTAAGCGACAAAAAAATTCGTCAGGCCGTTCGCCAGTTTCAACCACAATCTTTCCAGCAGCTTCGTAAGTTTGTTCCGGTGGGAAATCAATGCGGTAAATGCGTTCGCGCAGCGCGTGAGATCATGCAGGACGAACTGATGCAGATCCCGGAATTCAAAGAGATCGCGTAAGCCTCCATCTTTTTTTTGACATCCCTGTAGCCCGATCTACGCTTCAATGAGTGGAAGCGGAGGGACTATATAATGAAAGGTGATGTTAAAATCATAAGTTATCTCAATAAATTATTGGGAAATGAGCTTGTCGCAATCAATCAGTATTTTCTCCATGCAAGAATGTTCAAAAACTGGGGACTGACTCGCCTCAACGATGTTGAATACCATGAGTCCATTGATGAAATGAAACACGCCGATAAATATATTGAGCGTATTTTATTCCTCGAAGGCATTCCTAACCTACAGGATCTCGGAAAACTGGGCATCGGAGAAGATGTTGAAGAGATGCTGCGTTCTGATCTCCGGCTGGAGCTGGAGGGTGCAAAAGACCTGCGTGAAGCCATTGCCTATGCGGACAGCGTACATGACTACGTCAGCCGGGATATGATGATCCAGATCTTGGCCGATGAAGAAGGGCACATCGACTGGCTTGAGACCGAACTGGATCTCATTAGCAAAATTGGCCTACAGAACTACCTTCAGTCTCAGATCAAAGTGGAAAGTTAATCAGGCTTTCCCAGCCAACGCATAAACCCGCTGCCGCCAGAAATGGCCCAAAAGGCAGTGGGTTTTTTAATGCCTGCTTATCAGGGTTGAACAACGAGAAACCAACCAGATACAGCAGAGCCATTAACGCGGCCACTAATGCCAGTACTGGCAGTACACACCAGCCATGCCATGCTCCCAGCGCCGCAAGATATTTTATGTCGCCATACCCCATCCCTTCACGTCGGCAGATGAGTCGATATCCCCAATAGATAACGGCGAATCCGGCGTATCCTGCCGTCGCACCCACTACCGCGCTCGGCAAAAAATCAGGATGAAGACAAAGCTGGTAGAGCAGGCCCGTCCATAGCAGCGGGCAAAGGAATTTATCGGGAAGCAGCCCCGTGCGAATATCGGTGCGTACAAGCAAGGCCGATAACGCAAAATAGATCAGCAGAAAGGGGAGGGACATTAGCATAGCGAGAGCCTCAAAATGGTTTGAGCGCATACTCGTAATAATCTGCATGCCCGGCAATGTGTAAAAACACCAATTGCGCAGCGGCTTCAGACAAAGAGTTGAGAAGGGATACTTTGCATAAAAAATTGCGAGGCCTTACGCAGAGTACGACTTTGGCGCTTAATTTCTAAACGGCACTTGCGTCTTTCGCTGATTTACGTATAATGCGCGGGCTTGTCGTAATTGACGGCGGGTTCAATCTGAACCAGAGTAGCTCACTTTGTTACTCAACAATGCTCCCAATTGGGGAGCTACGTAAGAACGGTTACACTCTCCCATCAATCGTAATGGGTTTGAGGAGTAATCATTTTCGTTTATAAAATAATTGGAGCTCTGGTCTCATGCAGAACCAAAGAATCCGTATCCGCCTTAAAGCGTTTGATCATCGTCTGATCGATCAATCAACCGCGGAAATCGTCGAGACTGCTAAGCGCACTGGTGCGCAAGTCCGTGGTCCGATCCCGCTGCCGACCCGCAAAGAGCGCTTTACCGTTCTGATCTCTCCGCACGTTAACAAAGATGCGCGTGATCAGTACGAGATCCGCACTCACAAGCGTCTGGTTGACATCGTTGAGCCAACTGAGAAAACCGTTGATGCTCTGATGCGTCTGGATCTGGCTGCCGGTGTAGACGTGCAGATCAGCCTGGGTTAATCAGGTCATCGAGCGATTGAGAGGTTGATACAATGATTGGTTTAGTCGGTAAAAAAGTGGGCATGACCCGCATCTTCACTGAAGATGGCGTTTCAATCCCAGTAACCGTAATCGAAGTTGAAGCAAACCGCGTTACCCAGGTTAAAGATCTGGCTAACGATGGCTACCGCGCTGTTCAGGTGACCACTGGTGCTAAAAAAGCTAACCGTGTAACCAAACCAGAAGCGGGTCACTTCGCTAAAGCTGGCGTAGAAGCTGGCCGTGGTCTGTGGGAATTCCGTCTTGCTGAAGGCGAAGAGTTCACCGTAGGTCAGGACATTAGCGTTGAGCTGTTTGCTGACGTTAAAAAAGTTGACGTAACCGGTACCTCTAAAGGTAAAGGTTTTGCTGGTACCGTTAAGCGCTGGAACTTCCGTACCCAGGACGCTACTCACGGTAACTCCTTGTCTCACCGCGTTCCGGGTTCTATCGGTCAGAACCAGACTCCGGGCAAAGTGTTCAAAGGCAAGAAAATGGCAGGTCAGCTGGGCAACGAACGTGTAACCGTTCAGAGCCTGGACGTAGTACGTGTTGACGCTGAGCGCAACCTGCTGCTGGTTAAAGGTGCGGTCCCGGGTGCAACCGGTAGCGACCTGATCGTTAAACCAGCTGTGAAGGCGTAAGGGGATAGCAATGGAATTAGTATTGAAAGACGCGCAGAGCGCGCTGACTGTTTCCGAAACTACCTTCGGTCGTGATTTCAACGAAGCGCTGGTTCACCAGGTTGTTGTTGCTTATGCAGCTGGTGCTCGTCAGGGTACTCGTGCTCAGAAGACTCGTGCTGAAGTAACTGGTTCAGGCAAAAAGCCATGGCGCCAGAAAGGTACCGGCCGTGCGCGTTCAGGTTCTATCAAGAGCCCGATCTGGCGTTCAGGTGGCGTGACCTTCGCTGCGCGTCCACAGGACCACAGTCAAAAAGTTAACAAAAAGATGTACCGCGGCGCGCTGAAAAGCATCCTGTCCGAACTGGTACGTCAGGATCGTCTGATCGTTGTCGAGAAGTTCTCTGTTGAAGCGCCTAAAACTAAGCTGCTGGCACAGAAACTGAAAGACATGGCTCTGGAAGATGTGCTGATCATCACCGGTGAGCTGGACGAGAACCTGTTCCTGGCCGCGCGTAACCTGCACAAGGTTGACGTACGCGACGCGACTGGTATCGACCCGGTTAGCCTGATCGCCTTCGACAAAGTCGTAATGACTGCTGATGCTGTTAAGCAAGTTGAGGAGATGCTGGCATGATTCGTGAAGAACGTCTGCTGAAGGTGCTGCGCGCACCGCACGTTTCTGAAAAAGCGTCTACTGCGATGGAAAAAACAAACACCATCGTTCTCAAAGTTGCTAAAGACGCGACCAAAGCAGAGATCAAAGCTGCTGTGCAGAAACTGTTTGAAGTCGAAGTCGAAGTCGTTAACACCCTGGTAGTTAAAGGGAAAGTTAAACGTCACGGACAGCGTATCGGTCGTCGTAGCGACTGGAAAAAAGCTTACGTCACCCTGAAAGAAGGCCAGAACCTGGACTTCGTTGGCGGCGCTGAGTAAGTCGGAGGAGTAATACAATGGCAGTTGTTAAATGTAAACCGACATCTCCGGGTCGTCGCCACGTAGTTAAAGTGGTTAACCCTGAGCTGCACAAGGGCAAACCTTTTGCTCCGTTGCTGGAAAAAAACAGCAAATCCGGTGGTCGTAACAACAATGGCCGTATCACCACTCGTCACATCGGTGGTGGCCACAAGCAGGCTTATCGTATTGTTGACTTCAAACGCAACAAAGACGGTATCCCAGCAGTTGTTGAGCGTCTTGAGTACGATCCGAACCGTTCCGCGAACATCGCGCTGGTTCTGTACAAAGATGGCGAACGCCGTTACATCCTGGCCCCTAAAGGCCTGAAAGCTGGCGACCAGATTCAGTCTGGCGTTGATGCTGCAATCAAAGCAGGCAACACCCTGCCGATGCGCAATATCCCGGTTGGTTCTACCGTTCATAACGTAGAAATGAAACCAGGTAAAGGCGGTCAGCTGGCGCGTTCCGCGGGTACTTACGTTCAGATCGTTGCGCGTGACGGTGCTTATGTCACCCTGCGTCTGCGTTCTGGTGAAATGCGTAAAGTCGAAGCAGACTGCCGCGCTACTCTGGGCGAAGTTGGCAATGCTGAGCATATGCTGCGCGTTCTGGGTAAAGCTGGTGCTGCACGCTGGCGTGGTGTTCGTCCTACCGTTCGCGGTACTGCGATGAACCCAGTCGATCACCCACATGGTGGTGGTGAAGGTCGTAACTTTGGTAAGCACCCGGTAACTCCGTGGGGCGTTCAGACCAAAGGTAAGAAGACCCGCAGCAACAAGCGTACTGATAAATTTATCGTACGTCGCCGTAGCAAATAATTTTAGAGGATAAGCCATGCCACGTTCTCTCAAGAAAGGTCCTTTTATTGACCTGCACTTGCTGAAGAAGGTAGAGAAAGCGGTGGAAAGCGGAGACAAGAAGCCCCTGCGCACTTGGTCCCGTCGTTCAACGATCTTTCCTAACATGATCGGTTTGACCATCGCTGTCCATAATGGTCGTCAGCACGTTCCAGTCTTTGTTACCGACGAAATGGTTGGTCACAAACTGGGTGAATTCGCACCGACTCGTACTTATCGCGGCCACGCTGCTGATAAAAAAGCGAAGAAGAAATAAGGTAGGAGGAAGAGATGGAAACTTTAGCTCAACATCGCCATGCTCGTTCTTCTGCACAGAAGGTTCGCCTTGTTGCTGACCTGATTCGCGGTAAGAAAGTGTCGCAGGCCCTGGACATCCTGACCTATACCAACAAGAAAGCTGCGGTATTGGTCAAGAAAGTACTGGAATCTGCCATTGCTAACGCTGAACACAACGATGGCGCTGACATCGACGATCTGAAAGTCGCGAAAATTTTCGTAGATGAAGGCCCAAGCATGAAGCGCATTATGCCGCGTGCGAAAGGTCGTGCAGATCGCATCCTGAAGCGCACCAGCCACATTACTGTGGTTGTGTCCGATCGCTGAGACTCTGGAGACTAGCAATGGGTCAGAAAGTACATCCTAATGGTATTCGCCTGGGTATTGTAAAACCATGGAACTCTACCTGGTTTGCGAACACCAAAGAATTCGCTGACAACCTGGACAGCGATTTTAAAGTACGTCAGTACCTGACTAAGGAACTGGCTAAAGCGTCTGTATCTCGTATCGTTATCGAGCGTCCAGCTAAGAGCATCCGTGTGACTATTCACACTGCTCGCCCTGGCATCGTTATCGGTAAGAAAGGCGAAGACGTAGAAAAACTGCGCAAGGTCGTAGCGGATATCGCTGGCGTTCCTGCACAGATCAATATCGCTGAAGTTCGTAAGCCTGAACTGGACGCTAAATTGGTTGCTGACAGCATCACTTCTCAGCTGGAACGTCGTGTTATGTTCCGTCGTGCTATGAAGCGTGCTGTACAGAACGCAATGCGTCTGGGCGCTAAGGGTATCAAAGTTGAAGTTAGCGGCCGTCTGGGCGGCGCGGAAATCGCACGTACCGAATGGTACCGCGAAGGTCGCGTACCGCTGCACACTCTGCGTGCTGACATCGACTACAACACCTCTGAAGCGCACACCACTTACGGTGTAATCGGCGTTAAGGTATGGATCTTCAAAGGTGAGATCCTGGGTGGTATGGCTGCTGTTGAACAACCGGAAAAACCGGCTGCTCAACCTAAAAAGCAGCAGCGTAAAGGCCGTAAATAAGGAGCGTCGCTGATGTTACAACCAAAGCGTACAAAATTCCGTAAAGTGCACAAAGGCCGCAACCGTGGTCTGGCGCAGGGTACGGATGTTAGCTTCGGCACTTTCGGTCTGAAAGCTGTTGGCCGTGGTCGTCTGACTGCACGTCAGATCGAAGCAGCACGTCGTGCAATGACCCGTGCAGTTAAGCGTCAAGGTAAGATCTGGATCCGTGTATTCCCGGACAAACCGATCACCGAGAAGCCACTGGAAGTTCGTATGGGTAAAGGTAAAGGTAACGTGGAGTACTGGGTTGCCTTGATCCAACCGGGCAAAGTCCTTTATGAAATGGACGGTGTTCCGGAAGAGCTGGCCCGTGAAGCCTTCGGCCTGGCAGCAGCGAAACTGCCTATCAAAACCACCTTTGTAACTAAGACGGTGATGTAATGAAAGCAAAAGAGCTGCGTGAAAAAAGCGTTGAAGAGCTGAACGCTGAGCTGCTGAACCTGCTGCGTGAGCAGTTCAACCTGCGTATGCAGGCTGCAAGTGGCCAGCTGCAACAGACTCACCTGCTGAAGCAAGTGCGTCGCAATGTTGCGCGCGTTAAGACTTTACTGACTCAGAAGGCGGGTGCGTAATGACCGATAAAATCCGTACTCTGCAAGGTCGTGTTGTTAGCGATAAAATGGAGAAATCCATTGTTGTAGCTATCGAACGTTTTGTGAAACACCCGATCTACGGTAAATTCATCAAGCGTACGACCAAACTGCACGTACATGACGAGAACAACGAATGTGGTATCGGCGACAAGGTTGAAATCCGTGAATGCCGTCCACTGTCCAAGACTAAGTCCTGGACGCTGGTTCGCGTTGTAGAGAAAGCGGTTCTGTAATAGAGTACGCATTCTCAATACGAATAAACGGCTCAGCAATGAGCCGTTTATTTTTTCTACCCATATTGCAGAAGCGGTGTTATAATGCCGCGCCCTCGATATGGGGCTTTTTAACGGCTCTGATTTTAGAGTCTCAGGTAGTAGTTGACATTAGCGGAGCACTAAAATGATCCAAGAACAGACTATGCTGAACGTCGCCGACAACTCCGGTGCACGTCGCGTAATGTGTATCAAGGTTCTGGGTGGCTCGCACCGTCGCTACGCAGGCGTAGGCGACATCATCAAGATCACCATCAAGGAAGCAATTCCACGTGGTAAGGTCAAAAAAGGTGATGTGCTGAAGGCGGTAGTGGTGCGCACCAAGAAGGGTGTTCGTCGCCCTGACGGTTCTGTCATTCGCTTCGATGGTAATGCATGCGTTATTTTAAACAATAACAGCGAGCAGCCTATCGGCACGCGTATCTTTGGGCCGGTAACTCGTGAACTTCGTACTGAGAAGTTCATGAAAATTATCTCTCTGGCACCAGAAGTACTCTAAGGAGCGAATCATGGCAGCGAAAATCCGTCGTGATGACGAAGTTATCGTGTTAACCGGTAAAGATAAA
Organism: Enterobacter cloacae complex sp. IR5428; assembly: GCF_049238585.1. Classification (NCBI taxonomy): domain Bacteria; kingdom Pseudomonadati; phylum Pseudomonadota; class Gammaproteobacteria; order Enterobacterales; family Enterobacteriaceae; genus Enterobacter; species Enterobacter cloacae complex sp. IR5428. The sequence continues at coordinate 7,524 of NZ_JBMKHV010000026.1, forward strand.
GGTAAACGCGGTAAAGTAAAAAATGTTCTGTCTTCCGGCAAACTCGTCGTTGAAGGTATCAACCTGGTTAAGAAACATCAGAAGCCGGTTCCGGCCCTGAACCAACCAGGCGGCATCGTTGAAAAAGAAGCTGCTATTCAGGTTTCTAACGTTGCAATCTTCAATGCGGCTACCGGTAAGGCTGACCGTGTAGGCTTTAGATTCGAAGACGGCAAAAAAGTCCGTTTCTTCAAGTCTAACAGCGAAACTATCAAGTAATTTGGAGTAGTACGATGGCGAAACTGCATGATTACTACAAAGACGAAGTAGTTAACAAACTCATGACTGAGTTTAGCTACAATTCTGTCATGCAAGTCCCTCGGGTCGAGAAGATCACCCTGAACATGGGTGTTGGTGAAGCGATCGCTGACAAGAAACTGCTGGATAACGCAGCAGCTGACCTGACAGCAATCTCCGGTCAAAAACCGCTGATCACCAAAGCACGCAAATCTGTTGCAGGCTTCAAAATCCGTCAGGGCTATCCGATCGGCTGTAAAGTAACTCTGCGTGGCGAACGCATGTGGGAGTTCCTTGAGCGCCTGATCACTATTGCTGTTCCACGTATCCGTGACTTCCGTGGCTTGTCCGCTAAGTCTTTCGACGGTCGTGGTAACTACAGCATGGGTGTCCGTGAGCAGATCATCTTCCCAGAAATCGACTACGATAAAGTCGACCGCGTGCGTGGTTTGGATATTACCATTACCACTACTGCGAAATCTGATGAAGAAGGCCGTGCTCTGCTGGCTGCCTTTGACTTCCCGTTCCGCAAGTAAGGTAGGGTTACTGAATGGCTAAGCAATCAATGAAAGCACGCGAAGTAAAGCGCGTAGCTTTAGCTGATAAATTCTTCGCTAAACGCGCTGAACTGAAAGCGATCATTTCTGATGTGAACGCTTCCGACGAAGATCGTTGGAATGCGGTTCTCAAGCTGCAGTCTCTGCCGCGTGATTCCAGCCCGTCTCGTCAGCGTAACCGCTGTCGTCAAACAGGTCGTCCACATGGTTATGTGGGCAAGTTTGGGTTGAGCCGTATCAAACTGCGTGAAGCCGCCATGCGCGGTGAAGTACCAGGCTTGAAAAAGGCTAGCTGGTAATTACCAATTGAATCACGGGAGTAAAGACAGATGAGCATGCAAGATCCGATCGCGGATATGCTGACCCGTATCCGTAACGGTCAGGCCGCGAACAAAGTTGCGGTCACCATGCCTTCCGCCAAGCTGAAAGTGGCAATTGCCAACGTGCTGAAGGAAGAAGGTTTTATCGAAGATTTTAAAGTTGAAGGCGACACCAAGCCGGAACTGGAACTTACTCTCAAGTATTTCCAGGGTAAAGCTGTTGTAGAAAGCATTCAGCGTGTCAGCCGCCCAGGCCTGCGCATCTATAAGAAAAAAGATGAGCTGCCAAAAGTAATGGCTGGTCTTGGTATCGCAGTTGTTTCTACCTCTAAAGGTGTTATGACTGATCGTGCAGCGCGCCAGGCTGGTCTTGGTGGCGAAATTATCTGCTACGTAGCCTAATCGGAGGAAAGAATGTCTCGTGTTGCTAAAGCACCGGTCGTTATTCCTGCCGGCGTTGATGTCAAAATCGACGGTCAGGTTATTACGATCAAAGGTAAAAACGGCGAGCTGACTCGTACCCTCAACAAAGCTGTTGAAGTTAAACATGCAGATAACGCTCTGACCTTCGGTCCACGTGATGGTTTCGTGGATGGATGGGCTCAGGCTGGTACCGCGCGTGCCCTGCTGAACTCAATGGTTGTTGGTGTTACCGAAGGCTTCACTAAAAAGCTTCAGCTGGTTGGTGTAGGTTATCGTGCAGCTATCAAAGGGAATGCAGTAGGCCTGTCTCTGGGCTTCTCACACCCTGTTGAGCATCCGCTGCCGGCCGGAATCACTGCAGAATGCCCGACTCAGACTGAAATCGTGCTGAAAGGCGCTGATAAACAGCTGATCGGTCAGGTTGCAGCAGATCTGCGCGCCTACCGTCGTCCTGAGCCTTATAAAGGCAAGGGTGTTCGTTACGCCGACGAAGTCGTGCGTACCAAAGAGGCTAAGAAGAAGTAAGGTAACACTATGGATAAGAAATCTGCTCGTATCCGTCGTGCGACCCGCGCACGCCGCAAGCTCAAAGAGCTGGGTGCAACTCGCCTGGTGGTACATCGTACCCCGCGTCATATTTACGCACAGGTAATTGCACCGAACGGTTCTGAAGTTCTGGTAGCTGCTTCTACTGTAGAAAAAGCTATCTCAGAACAATTGAAGTATACCGGTAACAAAGACGCCGCTGCAGCTGTAGGTAAAGCTGTTGCAGAACGCGCTCTGGAAAAAGGCATCAGCAATGTTTCCTTTGACCGTTCCGGGTTCCAATATCATGGTCGTGTCCAGGCACTGGCAGATGCTGCCCGTGAAGCTGGCCTTCAGTTCTAAGGTAGAGGTGTAAGATGGCTCACATCGAAAAACAGGCTGGCGAACTGCAGGAAAAGCTGATCGCGGTAAACCGCGTATCTAAAACCGTTAAAGGTGGTCGTATTTTCTCCTTCACAGCTCTGACTGTAGTGGGTGATGGTAACGGTCGCGTTGGTTTTGGTTACGGTAAAGCGCGTGAAGTTCCAGCAGCGATCCAGAAAGCGATGGAAAAAGCCCGTCGCAATATGATTAACGTCGCGCTGAACAACGGTACCCTGCAACACCCAGTTAAAGGTGTTCACACGGGTTCTCGTGTATTCATGCAGCCAGCTTCCGAAGGTACCGGTATCATCGCCGGTGGTGCAATGCGCGCCGTTCTGGAAGTTGCTGGAGTTCATAACGTTCTGGCTAAAGCATATGGTTCCACCAACCCGATCAACGTGGTTCGTGCAACTATTGATGGCCTGGAAAATATGAATTCTCCAGAAATGGTCGCTGCCAAGCGTGGTAAATCCGTTGAAGAAATTCTGGGGTAATTGACCATGGCAAAGACTATTAAAATCACTCAAACCCGCAGTGCAATCGGTCGTCTGCCGAAACACAAGGCAACGCTGCTTGGCCTGGGTCTGCGTCGTATTGGTCATACCGTTGAGCGCGAGGATACTCCTGCTGTTCGTGGTATGGTCAACGCGGTTTACTTCATGGTTAAAGTTGAGGAGTAAGAGATGCGTTTAAATACTCTGTCTCCGGCCGAAGGCTCTAAAAAGGCGGGTAAACGCCTGGGTCGTGGTATCGGTTCTGGCCTCGGCAAAACCGGTGGTCGTGGTCACAAAGGTCAGAACTCTCGTTCTGGCGGTGGCGTACGTCGCGGTTTCGAGGGTGGCCAGATGCCACTGTACCGTCGTCTGCCGAAGTTCGGCTTCACCTCTCGCAAAGCAGCGATTACAGCGGAAATCCGTCTGTCTGACCTGGCGAAAGTTGAAGGCGGCGTTGTAGACCTGAATACGCTGAAAGCAGCTAACATTATCGGTATCCAGATCGAGTTCGCGAAAGTGATCCTGTCTGGTGAAGTTTCTACTCCGGTAACTGTTCGTGGCCTGCGTGTTACTAAAGGTGCTCGTGCTGCTATCGAAGCTGCTGGCGGTAAAATTGAGGAATAAGTAGCAGATGGCTAAGCAACCGGGATTAGATTTTCAAAGTGCCAAAGGTGGATTTGGCGAGCTGAAACGCAGACTGCTGTTTGTAATCGGCGCGCTGATTGTGTTCCGTATTGGCTCTTTTATTCCGATCCCTGGTATTGATGCCGCTGTACTTGCCAAACTGCTTGAGCAACAGCGAGGCACCATCATTGAAATGTTCAACATGTTCTCTGGTGGTGCTCTCAGCCGTGCTTCTATTTTCGCACTGGGTATTATGCCATACATTTCGGCATCGATTATTATCCAGCTGCTGACGGTCGTTCATCCGGCCCTGGCAGAGTTGAAGAAAGAAGGGGAGTCTGGACGTCGTAAGATTAGCCAGTACACCCGTTACGGCACTCTGGTGCTGGCAATATTCCAGTCGATCGGTATTGCTACCGGTCTTCCGAATATGCCTGGTATGCAGGGCCTGGTATTAAACCCAGGCTTTGCATTCTATTTCACCGCTGTTGTAAGTCTGGTCACAGGGACCATGTTCCTGATGTGGCTCGGCGAACAGATTACTGAACGAGGTATCGGTAACGGTATCTCAATCATTATCTTCGCCGGTATCGTTGCGGGTCTCCCGCCGGCCATCGCCCATACTATCGAGCAAGCGCGTCAAGGCGACCTGCACTTCCTCCTGTTGCTGTTGGTTGCAGTATTAGTATTTGCAGTGACGTTCTTTGTTGTCTTCGTTGAACGTGGTCAACGCCGCATTGTGGTGAACTACGCTAAACGTCAGCAGGGTCGTCGTGTCTATGCTGCACAGAGCACACATTTACCGCTGAAAGTGAATATGGCGGGGGTTATCCCGGCTATCTTCGCTTCCAGTATTATTCTGTTCCCGGCAACCATCGCGTCATGGTTCGGGGGCGGTACTGGTTGGAACTGGCTGACAACAATTTCGCTGTATTTGCAGCCTGGGCAACCACTTTATGTGTTACTCTATGCGTCTGCGATCATCTTCTTCTGTTTCTTCTACACGGCGTTGGTCTTCAACCCGCGTGAAACAGCAGATAACCTGAAGAAGTCCGGTGCATTTGTACCAGGAATTCGTCCGGGAGAGCAAACGGCGAAGTATATCGATAAAGTAATGACTCGCCTGACTTTGGTTGGTGCGCTTTATATTACTTTTATCTGCCTGATCCCGGAGTTCATGCGTGATGCAATGAAAGTACCGTTCTACTTCGGTGGGACCTCACTGCTTATCGTTGTTGTCGTGATTATGGACTTTATGGCTCAAGTGCAAACTCTGATGATGTCCAGTCAGTATGAGTCTGCATTGAAGAAGGCGAACCTGAAAGGCTACGGCCGCTAAATGGTCGTCTGAGAAGTTACGGAGAGTAAAAATGAAAGTTCGTGCTTCCGTCAAGAAATTATGCCGTAACTGCAAAATCGTTAAGCGTGATGGTGTCATCCGTGTGATTTGCAGTGCCGAGCCGAAGCATAAACAGCGCCAAGGCTGATTATTTCGCATATTTTTCTTGCAAAGTTGGGTTGAGCTGGCTAGATTAGCCAGCCAATCTTTTGTATGTCTGTACGTTTCCATTTGAGTATCCTGAAAACGGGCTTTTCAGCATGGTGCGTACATATTAAATAGTAGGAGTGCATAGTGGCCCGTATAGCAGGCATTAACATTCCTGATCAGAAACATGCTGTGATCGCATTAACTTCGATCTACGGCGTCGGCAAGACCCGTTCCAAAGCCATTCTGGCTGCAGCGGGTATCGCTGAAGATGTTAAGATCAGTGAGCTGTCTGAAGAACAAATCGACACGCTGCGTGACGAAGTTGCCAAATTTGTCGTTGAAGGTGATCTGCGCCGTGAAATCAGCATGAGCATCAAGCGCCTGATGGATCTTGGTTGCTATCGCGGTTTGCGTCATCGTCGTGGTCTGCCAGTGCGCGGTCAGCGTACTAAGACCAACGCACGTACCCGTAAGGGTCCGCGCAAACCGATCAAGAAATAATCGGGGTGATTGAATAATGGCAAAGGCACCAGTTCGTGCACGTAAACGTGTAAGAAAACAAGTCTCTGACGGCGTGGCTCATATCCATGCTTCTTTCAACAACACCATCGTTACTATTACTGATCGTCAGGGTAACGCATTGGGTTGGGCAACAGCCGGTGGTTCCGGTTTCCGTGGTTCTCGCAAATCCACTCCGTTCGCAGCTCAGGTTGCAGCAGAGCGTTGCGCTGAAGCCGTAAAAGAATACGGCATCAAGAATCTGGAAGTTATGGTTAAAGGTCCGGGTCCGGGTCGTGAATCTACTGTTCGCGCTCTGAACGCCGCTGGTTTCCGCATCACGAATATTACTGATGTGACTCCGATCCCTCATAACGGTTGTCGTCCGCCGAAAAAACGTCGCGTATAACGCTCGTTTTTTAGGTTAGTTGGAGATAGAAAATGGCAAGATATTTGGGTCCTAAGCTCAAGCTGAGCCGTCGTGAGGGCACCGACTTATTCCTTAAGTCTGGCGTTCGCGCGATCGATACCAAGTGTAAAATTGAACAAGCTCCTGGCCAGCACGGTGCGCGTAAACCGCGTCTGTCTGACTATGGTGTGCAGTTGCGTGAAAAGCAAAAAGTTCGCCGTATCTACGGTGTGCTGGAGCGTCAGTTCCGTAACTACTATAAAGAAGCAGCACGTCTGAAAGGCAACACAGGTGAAAACCTGCTGGCTCTGCTGGAAGGTCGTCTGGACAACGTTGTATACCGTATGGGCTTCGGCGCGACTCGTGCTGAATCACGCCAGTTGGTTAGCCATAAAGCAATCATGGTAAACGGTCGTGTTGTTAACATCGCTTCTTATCAGGTTAAAGCGAATGACGTTGTTAGCATTCGTGAGAAAGCGAAAAAGCAATCTCGCGTGAAAGCCGCTCTGGAGCTGGCTGAGCAGCGTGAAAAGCCAACCTGGCTGGAAGTTGATGCTGGCAAGATGGAAGGTACGTTCAAGCGTCAGCCTGAGCGTTCTGATCTGTCTGCGGACATTAACGAACACCTGATCGTCGAGCTTTACTCCAAGTAAAGCTTAGTACCAAAGAGAGGACACAATGCAGGGTTCTGTGACAGAGTTTCTAAAACCGCGCCTGGTAGATATCGAGCAAGTGAGTTCGACGCACGCCAAGGTGACCCTTGAGCCTTTAGAGCGTGGCTTTGGCCATACTCTGGGTAACGCACTGCGCCGTATTCTGCTCTCATCGATGCCGGGTTGCGCGGTGACCGAGGTTGAGATTGATGGTGTACTTCATGAGTACAGCACCAAAGAAGGCGTTCAGGAAGATATCCTTGAAATCCTGCTCAACCTGAAAGGGCTGGCGGTGAGAGTTCAGGGTAAAGATGAAGTTATTCTTACTCTGAATAAATCTGGCATTGGCCCTGTGACTGCAGCCGACATCACCCACGACGGTGATGTTGAAATCGTCAAGCCGCAGCACGTGATCTGCCACCTGACCGATGAGAACGCAGCTATTAGCATGCGTATCAAAGTTCAGCGCGGTCGTGGTTATGTGCCGGCTTCTGCCCGAATTCATTCGGAAGAAGATGAGCGCCCAATCGGCCGTCTGCTGGTCGACGCATGCTACAGCCCTGTAGAGCGTATTGCCTACAATGTTGAAGCAGCGCGTGTAGAACAGCGTACCGACCTGGACAAGCTGGTCATCGAAATGGAAACCAATGGCACAATCGATCCTGAAGAGGCGATTCGTCGTGCGGCAACCATCCTGGCAGAACAACTGGAAGCTTTCGTTGACTTACGTGATGTACGTCAGCCGGAAGTGAAAGAAGAGAAACCAGAATTCGATCCGATCCTGCTGCGCCCTGTTGACGATCTGGAATTGACTGTCCGCTCTGCTAACTGCCTCAAGGCAGAAGCTATCCACTATATCGGTGATCTGGTACAGCGTACCGAGGTTGAGTTGCTGAAAACGCCGAACCTGGGTAAAAAATCTCTTACCGAGATTAAAGACGTGCTGGCTTCACGTGGTCTGTCTCTGGGCATGCGCCTGGAAAACTGGCCACCGGCAAGCATTGCTGACGAGTAACCGGATCACAGGTTAAGGTTTTACTGAGAAGGATAAGGTCATGCGCCATCGTAAGAGTGGTCGTCAACTGAACCGCAACAGCAGCCATCGCCAGGCTATGTTCCGCAACATGGCAGGTTCACTGGTTCGTCATGAAATCATCAAGACGACCCTGCCTAAAGCGAAAGAGCTGCGTCGCGTAGTTGAGCCGCTGATTACTCTTGCCAAGACTGACAGCGTTGCTAATCGTCGTCTGGCATTCGCCCGTACTCGTGATAACGAGATCGTGGCAAAACTGTTTAACGAACTGGGCCCGCGTTTCGCGAGCCGTGCCGGTGGTTACACTCGCATTCTGAAGTGTGGCTTCCGTGCAGGCGACAACGCGCCGATGGCATACATCGAGCTGGTTGATCGTTCAGAGAAAGCAGAAGCTGCTGCAGAGTAATCTGTAGTAACGTAAAAAAACCCGCCTCGGCGGGTTTTTTTATATCCGCAGAATCTCCACTTATCTACAATGTCTGTATCTTTTCTGCTCATCCCCTGGAGTTCATTATGTGGTTGCTCGATCAGTGGGCTGAACGCCATATTAGCGATGCCCAAAACAAAGGCGAGTTTGAAAATCTCCCCGGTAGCGGTGAGCCACTGGTGCTGGACGATGATTCACACATTCCCCCTGAATTACGAGCCGGTTATCGCTTACTGAAAAACGCAGGTTGTTTACCCCCTGAACTTCAGCAACGCAATGAAGCCGTCGAGCTTGCCGATCTGCTTAAAGGCATTCATAAGAATGACCCGCGGTACTCCGAAATCAGCCGTCGATTAGCGCTCATCGAAATAAAACTGCGCCAGACGGGAATGAATACTGACTTTTTGCATGGTGAGTACAGTGAAAGGTTAATGCAAAAAATAAACGAGGAGTAGCCATGTACCGCATAGGTGAACTTGCGAAGCTTGCTAACGTAACGCCGGATACTATCCGCTACTACGAAAAGCAGCAGATGATCGATCATGAGGTCAGAACAGAAGGTGGATTTCGCCTTTATACGGATAACGACCTGCAACGCCTTCGTTTTATCCGCTATGCCCGGCAACTCGGCTTCACGCTGGAGTCGATCCGTGAACTGCTGTCGATCCGTATCGATCCTGAACATCATACGTGTCAGGAATCTAAAAGCATCGTTCAGGCCCGGCTGGATGAAGTTGAAGGACGAATTCAGGAGCTGCAGGCCATGCAACGATCTCTACAAAGGCTGAATGACGCGTGCTGCGGTACTGCTCACAGCAGTGTTTATTGCTCAATACTGGAAGCCCTTGAACAGGGCGCCAGTAGTGAAACTCAGGGTTGTTGATTTTTTATCAGCCACGGACTAGACTCCCGCCGACATTAACTATGCTCAGGAGAAATGATGAGCCGCTATCAGCATACTAAGGGACAAATTAAGGATAACGCCATTGAGGCATTGCTTCACGACCCGCTTTTTAGACAGCGTGTTGAGAAGAACAAGAAGGGAAAAGGGAGTTATTTGCGTAAAGGTAAACATGCACAACGTGGTAACTGGGAGGCCAGTGGCAAGCAAGCTAATCGCTTTTTTACCACTGGCCTTTCTGTTTCTCTCGCCTGATTAAACGCGGTTATTCTGCTCTTTTAACAGATCGCGAATTTCAGTCAGTAAGACTTCTTCTTTAGTTGGTGCTGGCGGGGCAGCAGCCGGTTCTTCTTTTTTACGGTTAAGTCTGTTGATAAGTTTGATCGCCATGAAAATGGCAAATGCCACGATCACGAAATCAAATACGTTCTGAATGAATACGCCGTAGTGCATTACAACCGCAGGGATATCGCCCTGAGCTTCCCGAAGGGTGAAGGCGAATTGTTTGAAATCAATGCCTCCAATCAACAGTCCTAACGGCGGCATAATAATGTCGGCGACTAATGATGAAACGATCTTACCGAACGCCGCACCAATAATGACACCCACAGCCAAATCCACCACATTCCCGCGCATCGCAAATTCGCGAAATTCTTTAATAAAACTCATTATGTTCTCCTTGTGCCAGCTGACGCCTATAAGTTTAACAAATGATTAGCTAATTGCCATTGGGGATAAATAATCGTTATGAAAAATAAAAGGCATGAAAATTAGAAGGTTAATATTTGGGTGCCCTCGTCTGAGCACCCAAATCATTACAGGAAGAACGGGCTTGGCTGGAATAAACGCTCGACGTCGGTAATAAATTTTTTATCGGTCAGGAACATAATAACGTGGTCACCCTGCTCAATACGTAAATTATCATTGGCGATCATCACATCATTACCTCGCACTACTGCGCCGATAATGGTGCCTGGTGGAAGTTTAATTTCATCGATTGCGCGACCAACAACGCGTGACGTCGTTTCATCCCCGTGAGCGACGGCTTCAATGGCTTCAGCAACACCACGACGAAGAGATGACACGCCGACAATATCCGCTTTACGCACATGGCTTAGCAGGGCAGAGATGGTGGCTTGCTGGGGTGAAATAGCAATATCAATTACGCTACCCTGTACCAGATCGACATAAGCCTTACGCTGGATAAGCACCATAACTTTTTTCGCCCCCATACGTTTAGCGAGCATGGCGGACATAATATTCGCTTCGTCGTCGTTGGTGACGGCAATAAAAAGATCAACCTGATCGATATGCTCTTCGGCCAGCAATTCCTGATCCGAAGCATCGCCATAAAACACGATGGTATTCTGAAGTTTTTCAGCCAGCTCTGACGCGCGTTGTTGATCCCGTTCGATCAGCTTCACGCTGTAGTCTTTTTCCAGCCGTCTCGCCAGACCTGCGCCAATATTACCGCCGCCAACCAGCATAATACGTTTATACGGTTTTTCGAGACGCTGTAGTTCACTCATCACCGCACGGATATGCTGAGAAGCCGCAATAAAGAAGACTTCATCCCCGGCTTCTACAATGGTGGAACCTTGCGGACGAATAGGTCTGTCGTGACGGAAAATCGCCGCAACACGCGTATCGATATGTGGCATATGCTCGCGCATTGTCGACAGGGCATTACCAATCAGCGGGCCCCCGTAATAAGCCTTCACGACCGCCAGGCTTACTTTCCCTTCAGCAAAGTTCACAACCTGCAACGCGCCCGGGTACTCAATCAGACGATAAATACTGTCGATAACCAGCTGTTCAGGCGCAATAAGATGGTCGATAGGTACTGCTTCGGAATTAAACAGCTTTTCCGCATCCCGGACATAGTCCGGGGAGCGAATGCGGGCGATGCGGTTTGGGGTGTTGAAAAGCGAGTAGGCCACCTGACATGCAACCATGTTGGTTTCATCAGAACTGGTTACTGCAACCAGCATGTCGGCATCGTCCGCGCCCGCTTCCCGAAGCACACGTGGATGAGAGCCGTGCCCCTGAACAACGCGGAGGTCGAACTTGTCCTGCAAAACGCGCAGGCGATCGCCATTGGTATCCACAATGGTGATATCGTTGTTTTCACCCACGAGATTTTCCGCCAGCGTTCCGCCAACTTGCCCTGCGCCCAGAATGATAATTTTCATCTTTCGTGACCTGTTCTCAACATCACTCTTTGATTAGCTTAGCGTAAAAGAAGCCATCACCCTCTTCTGCGCCCGGCAGGTTTTGCAGACCCGGGTGCTCAGGCGTTCCCGTATCGTGCAGCGTAGCGTCCGGGGTGCGTTTCAGGAAAGCCGCAATTTGCTGACTGTTCTCTTCCGGGAGAACAGAGCAGGTTGCATACACCAGGGTTCCGCCGGGTTTGAGATGCGGCCAGATGGCATCCAGAATTTCGGATTGCAACTGGGCAAGCTCCTTGATATCACGATCGCGACGCAGCCATTTGATATCGGGATGACGACGAATCACGCCGGTTGCTGAGCAGGGGGCGTCCAGCAAAATGCGATCGAACCGGGTATCACCACACCAGTCAGCGGGTTTGCATCCATCGCCTTGCTTAACCTGTGCTTTCATACCCAGACGCTTAAGGTTGTCATAGACGCGTGAAAGGCGCTGCTCATCAACATCCACGGCCATCACGCTGGCCTGCGGCGCCACTTCCAGGATGTGCGTTGTTTTCCCCCCTGGCGCTGCACAGAGATCGAGGATCTGCTCCCCGTCTTTCGGCTCAAGCCAGGTCATGCAGCCCTGAGCAGATGCGTCCTGTACCGTTACCCAGCCCTCTTCAAAACCGGGTAATGCATGTACCGGTGCAGGGGAGGCTAAACGAACCGCATCAGGATAAGCAGCGTGTGTGAAGCCGCTCATTCCGGCCTCTTCCAGCAGGGCCAGCCATGCGTCGCGTGTATGATGGTTACGATTGACGCGTAACCACATCGGCGGACGTTGATTATTGGCATCAGCGATCTCTTGCCATTGCTGTGGGTAAGCTTTTTTAAGGCGATTCAGCAGCCATTCAGGGTGAAGGAAGCGCGCTTCGCTTTGCGCAAATTCTGCCAACAGTTCGTCCTGCTGACGCTGGAACTGACGCAGCACGCCGTTGATCAATCCTTTTAGCTGAGGACGTTTAATCGCAACGGCACCCTCCACTGTCTCGGCCAGCGCAGCATGAGGTGGAATGCGGGTATGAAGAAGCTGGTAGAAACCGACCATGATCAAATAATGCACGGTACGCTGCTTGCCGCTCATCGGGCGTGACATCAGCTTGTTAATCAACCACTCAAGCTGAGAGAGGGTGCGCAGCACGCCAAAGCACAGCTCCTGAAGCAGGGCTTTGTCTTTATCGGAAACCTTTTGTTGCAGTGGAGGCAGGACATTACTCAGTGACTGGCCCTGCTCGATAACCTGCTCAACGGCCTGAGCCGCCATAGTGCGTAGATTTTGTCTTTTCATAACCGTAAAAATAAAAATGCCCGGAAACACCGGGCCTTAAGAATAAATTTGTTCAGGCAAGGCGATTGCCAGGGATGAACCATTCACGACGAGAATTTAATAGATCCTGCGCGCTCATTGCCTTTTTACCGGCCGGTTGCAGCGATTCAAGATTCAGTATCCCTTCTCCGGTCGCAACCTGGATACCGTTTTTGCTGGCGTCGATAATCGTACCGGGCTCTGCCGATGCATTGCCGTTAATAACTGAAGCTTTCCAGACTTTCACTGGCTGCTCATCAATCATCAACCAGCTCATCGGCCATGGATTAAAGGCGCGGATGCAGCGTTCGAGTTGAGCTGCTGACAGGGACCAGTCGATCCGGGCTTCTTCTTTACTCAGTTTCTCAGCATAGGTCACCTGGGCCTCATCCTGCACTTCAGGTGTCGCTGTATTGTCAGCAAGCTGTTGCAGCGTCTCAATCAGCCCCTGCGGGCCGAGATCCGCCAGCTTGTCATACAGCGTGGCGCTGGTATCTTCTGCGGTGATGGGACACGCCAGTTTATACAGCATGTCGCCCGTGTCTAAACCTACGTCCATCTTCATGATTGTCACGCCAGTTTCAGCATCGCCTGCCCACAGAGCACGCTGAATAGGAGCTGCACCACGCCAGCGTGGGAGCAAAGAACCATGAACGTTCACACAGCCCAGGCGGGGCATATCGAGTACCGCTTTCGGCAGAATGAGGCCGTAAGCCACAACTACCATCACGTCCGCGTTCAGGTCTGCCACTAACTTCTGGTTTTCCTCAGGTCGTAATGACGCAGGCTGGAAAACCGGTAAACCATGTGTTTCTGCCAGTACCTTAACCGGGCCAGGCATCAGTTTTTTACCGCGGCCAGCCGGACGGTCCGGCTGAGTAAATACGCCAACAATCTGATGGCCAGACGTTAACAGCGCGTCGAGATGACGCGCTGCAAAATCAGGGGTACCCGCGAAGATTATACGTAGTGATGTAGACACGTTATTCCTTGTATCCGGGGGCGTTAAGCGCGAGAACGCAAACGATCCAGTTTCTCAACTTTCTGACGAATACGCTGTTGCTTCAGAGGTGAGAGGTAATCGATAAACAGTTTACCGACCAGGTGATCCATCTCATGCTGAATGCAAATCGCCAGCAGATCGTCGGCTTCCAGCTCAAACGGATTGCCGTCACGATCCAGTGCGCGGATTTTAACTTTTTCGGCACGTGGCACCAAAGCGCGCTGTTCAGGGATAGACAGACAGCCTTCCTCAATACCTGTTTCGCCGCTTTTTTCCAGCAGCTCAGGGTTGATCAGCACCAGGCGCTCATCACGATTTTCAGAAACGTCGATCACAATAATACGTTTGTGAATGTCTACCTGGGTCGCGGCAAGGCCAATGCCTTCTTCAGCGTACATGGTATCGAACATATCATCGACGATACGCTGAATTTCTGCATTCACTTCTTTAACCGGTTCCGCGACGATGCGAAGGCGCTCGTCAGGAATATGTAACACTTGCAAAACTGCCATAAATTTCCAGAGTCGTGTTCAGGAGTTGATAAGAATATTACTTCTATTCTAGACAAATCCCCGGTCGATTGACAGCATCAGTGACCAATCGCAAAGATTGCTGAGGCTGCTTATGGCAGGGAAAAGGATGACGTCCACAGAGGTATGGTTACGGCTTATAAACATCGGGTCGTTATACGGTGATGCGATGCTGGAGATTGCGCAGAGGCTGCTTCGCCAGGCAACCGTCGATGCTGAAGCTGTCAACGCGTCAGGGCTTTCGCCCAAACATGCCGTAAAGTTTTTTTCGTTCAGCGAGAGTGAGCTTGAACGTAGTCTGGAATGGCTGGAACACGCCGACAACCACCTTCTCACGGCGGATGATCCTCGCTTCCCGCCATTGTTGCGTTCTATCCCTGATTTTCCCGGGGCGCTATTTGTGAGAGGCCGCGTTGACGTGCTTAATAGCATGCAGCTTGCGGTTGTGGGCAGCCGTGCGCCCTCGTGGTATGGCGAGCGTTGGGGGAAAATGCTGAGCGAACAGCTGTCCCAATGTGGCTTTACGATCACCAGTGGTCTGGCTTGCGGCATCGACGGTGTAGCACATCATGCGGCGTTGTCTGCAAAAGGGCGAAGTGTCGCCGTGCTTGGCAATGGTCTTTTTAGTCTCTATCCGCGTCGTCATCACATTCTGGCTGAGCAACTTATCGCTTCAGAGGGGACAATAGTGTCTGAGTTTTCACTCTCAACACCGCCCAGACCGGGTAACTTTCCACGGCGTAACCGGATCATTAGTGGGTTAAGCCAGGGCGTGCTGGTGGTCGAAGCTGCGATTTGGAGTGGATCGCTGGTTACCGCAAGGTGCGCACTGGAGCAGGGGCGTGAAGTTTTTGCGCTGCCCGGCCCGTTGGGGAACCCCGGCTGCGAAGGCCCTCACTGGCTGATAAAACAGGGGGCGACGCTGGTGACCTGCAAAGAAGATATCCTTGAAAATTTGCAGTATGGACTGCATTGGTTGCAGGATGATCTCCAAAAGCGACATATTTCATCGGATCAGGAGGCAGTAGCATTGCCATTTCCCAAGCTCCTGGCTAACGTAGGAGATGAGGTAACACCTGTTGACGTTGTCGCTGAACGTGCCGGCCAACCTGTGCCAGTAACGGTAGCACAGCTACTCGAACTG
The DNA here is from genome assembly GCF_049238585.1 of Enterobacter cloacae complex sp. IR5428. Lineage (NCBI taxonomy): Bacteria > Pseudomonadati > Pseudomonadota > Gammaproteobacteria > Enterobacterales > Enterobacteriaceae > Enterobacter > Enterobacter cloacae complex sp. IR5428. Next base: position 22,733 of record NZ_JBMKHV010000026.1, read on the forward strand.
GAGTTAGCAGGGTGGATCGCAGCTGTACCCGGCGGCTATGTCCGATTAAGGAGGGCATGCCATGTTCGACGTACTGATGTATTTGTTTGAGACTTACATCCACAACGAAGCAGAAATGCAGGTGGATCAGGACAAATTAACACGGGATCTGACCGACGCAGGTTTTGAGCGGGAAGATATATATAATGCGTTGATGTGGCTGGATAAGTTGGCTGATTATCAGGACGGCCTCGCCGAACCGATGCAGCTTGCTTCTGACCCATTGTCTGTGCGCATCTATACAGCTGAAGAGTGTGAAAGGCTGGATGCCAGCTGCCGGGGATTCATTTTATTCCTCGAGCAGATTCAGGTGCTAAACCTCGAAACGAGAGAGATGGTGATAGAGCGCGTCATGGCGCTGGATACTGCTGAGTTTGAACTGGAAGATCTGAAATGGGTGATCCTGATGGTTCTGTTCAACATTCCAGGCTGTGAAAATGCCTATCAGCAAATGGAAGAATTACTCTTTGAAGTGAATGAAGGTATGCTGCATTAATTCTATGTGCAGCAACAAGAGTTGTTATGGCCAAATCAGCACTCTTCACGGTGCATAAAAACGAGCCCTGCCCACAGTGCGGGGCAGAACTTGTTATTCGGTCCGGGAAACACGGTCCGTTTCTCGGTTGTTCACACTATCCGGAATGTGATTATGTCCGTCCCCTGAAAAGCCAGGCGGATGGACATATCGTCAAAATTCTGGAGGGACAGCTTTGTCCTCTCTGTGGCGGTGAACTGGCGCTGCGGCAGGGGCGGTTCGGGATGTTTATCGGATGCAGCCGCTACCCGGAGTGTGAACATACGGAACAAATTGATAAGCCAGATGAAACGGCAATTGCCTGCCCTCAGTGCCAGCGTGGCCAATTGGTGCAGCGGCGCTCTCGTTATGGCAAGACCTTCCATTCGTGCGATCGCTATCCTGAATGCCAGTTCGTCATCAATTTCAAACCAGTAGCGGGCGTCTGCTCTCATTGCGATTATCCGTTACTTATAGAGAAGAAAACCGCGCAAGGCTTGAAACGCTTTTGCGCCAGTAAACAATGTGGAAAGCCGGTTTCGGCGGATCAAATCAGTGAATAATAACCTGCCATCAGGCTCCATCGCGCAGGCGGTGGAAATCCTGAAAAAAGAAGAAGTCATCGCCTATCCAACAGAAGCCGTTTTCGGGGTCGGGTGTGATCCTGACAGCGAAGTCGCCGTTAACCGTCTGCTGGCGCTAAAACAGCGGCCTGTCGAAAAAGGATTGATTTTGATCGCTGCGAACTACGAGCAGCTTAAGCCTTATATTGATGATTCCATGCTGACACCTGCACAGCGGGAAACCATTTTCTCTGCGTGGCCTGGTCCCGTGACGTTTGTTTTTCCTGCACAGCCGACAACGCCGCGCTGGTTAACCGGGCGTTTCGATTCACTCGCGGTACGTGTCACCGACCATCCGCTGGTGGTGGAGTTATGCCAGGCATTTGGTAAACCTCTGGTTTCAACCAGCGCCAACCTGACCGGGCTTCCCCCTTGTCGGACAACCGAAGAAGTTCTGGCGCAGTTCGGGAATGATTTCCCTGTTGCCGTGGGTGAAACCGGTGGTCGTCTTAACCCGTCAGAAATTCGCGATGCCTTGACCGGCGAACGTTTTCGCCAGGGATAATGTGATGGAAACCTATGCTGTTTTTGGTAACCCGATCGCGCACAGCAAGTCGCCTCTGATCCATCGGCTGTTTGCGGAGCAATTGCATATAGATCACCCGTATGGTCGGGTTCTTGCGCCTGTTGATGCATTTATACCGACGCTGAATAGCTTTTTTGATGCGGGTGGTAAAGGTGCGAACGTCACGGTGCCTTTTAAAGAAGAGGCTTTCGGGCGCGCGGATGAACTGACCGAACGTGCGTCGCTCGCTGGCGCCGTCAATACTCTTAAGCGGCTTGAAGATGGTCGCCTTCTGGGCGATAACACCGATGGGATTGGTTTACTCAGCGATCTGGAGCGATTGTCGTTTATTAAACCAGGCTTTCGGATCCTGCTGATCGGCGCGGGTGGCGCCTCGCGCGGCGTATTGCTTCCTCTTCTTTCGCTGGATTGTGCGGTGACAATCACCAACCGTACTTTCTCCAGAGCAGAAGAGCTGGCGGCGTTGTTCGCACACACAGGCAGCGTAGCTGCGGTAGCACCTGACGATCTCGCGGGTCACGAATTTGATCTTGTGATTAATGCCACCTCAAGCGGTATTAATGGAGAGATCCCGGCGATTCCTGCATCCCTGATTCATTCCCACATCTACGCCTATGACATGTTTTATCAAAAAGGGAAAACGCCCTTTCTGACCTGGTGCGAACAACAGGGGGCAAAACACGTGGTTGATGGTCTGGGAATGCTGGTGGGGCAGGCGGCTCATGCGGTGCTACTCTGGCATGGCGTGTTACCCGCTGTAGAACCGGTGATTGAAAAGCTGAAACAGGAACTGACGGCGTGAATCAGGCGATTCATTTTCCCGACAGAGAAATCTGGGATGAAAACAAGCAAGCGGTTTGTTTCCCGGTGCTGGTGCATGGAATGCAGCTCACCTGTGCGATTAAAGGGGAAACGTTGCTTCAGCGCTTTGGGGGGGCAGATCCGTTAGCGGTCTTTTGCGAAAATCGCTGGGACCTGGAAGAGGATGCCAGCGATTTGATCCGCGATCAGCAGGAAGACGATCAGGGTTGGATCTGGTTATCCTGATCCAGATAGTCATTTTTCCATGTAACGTAATTGTTCGCTGAGTATTTCAATCCTTCGATCTCCGTCTCTTTTAGGGGGCGGATCTGTTTAACCGGGCTGCCTAAATAGAGATACCCACTTTCAAGACGCTTGTTTTGCGGAACAAGACTCCCTGCGCCAATCATTACGTCATCTTCTACAATGACGCCATCCAGCAAAATCGATCCCATCCCAACGAGAACCCTGTTACCGATCGTGCAGCCGTGGAGCATCACTTTATGGCCGACGGTAACATCTTCCCCAATAATGAGCGGGTTGCCCTCAGGGTTATAAGATGACTTATGAGTCACATGCAACACGCTGCCGTCCTGAATATTGGTGCGTGCACCGATTGCAACGTAGTTAACATCGCCCCGGATCGCGACAAGTGGCCAGATGCTGACATCATCGGCCATGCGAACATCACCAATGACCACGCTGCTGGCATCGATCATCACGCGATCGCCTTTTTGGGGGAACAGATCTTTATAAGGACGTAATACTGCAAACATATCTACCTCGATACAGATGAGCGTTATTAAAGAAGACTTTGATCGTATTCCTGGAGCGAGGCAAGGCAAAATGCGTCAATTTTTAAGCGGATCGGGTGGGTTTTCAGCGAAAAGCACGGAAAATCATCAGTTGGAAAAAAAGATCTAAAAAATACTTGTGCTAAAAACTGGGATCCCTATAATGCGCCTCCATCGACACGGCGGATGTGAATCACTTCACAGACAACCCGGTCGGTTGAAGAGAAAAAATCCTGAAATAACGGGTTGACTCTGAAAGAGGAAAGCGTAATATACGCCACCTCGCGACAGAGCGCTGAAGCGCGTCGCAACTGCTCTTTAACAATTTATCAGACAATCTGTGTGGGCACTCAAAGTGACATGGATTCTTAATGTCTTCGGACAATAAATGAATACCAAGTCTCTGAGTGAACATACGTAATTCATTACGAAGTTTAATTCACGAGCATCAAACTTAAATTGAAGAGTTTGATCATGGCTCAGATTGAACGCTGGCGGCAGGCCTAACACATGCAAGTCGAACGGTAACAGGAAGCAGCTTGCTGCTTCGCTGACGAGTGGCGGACGGGTGAGTAATGTCTGGGAAACTGCCTGATGGAGGGGGATAACTACTGGAAACGGTAGCTAATACCGCATAACGTCGCAAGACCAAAGAGGGGGACCTTCGGGCCTCTTG
>NZ_JBMKHV010000027.1:0-21999 GCF_049238585.1 Enterobacter cloacae complex sp. IR5428
AGGGTGTTTTTGCCTCAGGGCCGTAAGCTGCCCGGCGATATCATCAGGAACTGTCCGGGAGTGGGAGTGCGGAGCACGCGACCGGTCAGAGAGAGATGACAGGTCAGAGGGGTCAAAACGCTGAAGCTATTTGTAACCGGTTTTTCGACTGATGCCGAAGAGACGGCAGAGGGCAGAAAAAGAATCCGTACCTGCATGGCAGGCACGGATAAAATCAAGGCGTTGCATAGGTCGGGTCTCAGTCCAGGGCATAGCGAGTCTCCTCTTCTATGCCAGTTATAACTGTTACCCATGTATCCGGTCTAAAGTGTTACCCATGTTTCCGGTTCATACCCTTCGCTTACCGGGCCTACAATGGCCTCGGACCCGTAGGCCCGGTAAGCGAAGCGCCACCGGGCGATGCCGTTAAATACTCAGCGCCAGTTTTGTCCCCTGCGCAATCGCCCGCCGCGCATCCAGTTCCATCGCCACGTCGCACCCGCCGATCAAATGCACCGTTTTACCCGCTTCGCGCAGCGGATCGGCCAGATCGCGCTTTGGCTCCTGTCCGGCGCACAAAATCACATGATCCACGCGCAGCAGCTGCGGTTCACCACCGATCAGCACATGCAGCCCGTCGTCGTCGATCTTCTGGTAGCTCACCCCCGGGATCATCTTTACCCCGCGCGAGAGCAGGGTGGCGCGGTGGATCCAGCCTGTGGTTTTCCCCAGCCCTTCACCCGGCTTGCTGGCTTTACGCTGGAGCATCACGATCTGACGCGGGCTTTTCGGCAGTTGCGGACCTTCCGGGCGTAAACCACCGGACTGACTGAGACTGGTATCAATGCCCCATTCCACGCAGAACTCAGCGATGTTCTGGCTGGTGGCTTCGCCCGGCTGGCTTAAATACATCGCGGTATCAAAACCGATCCCGCCGCAGCCGATGATCGCCACCTTCACGCCAACCGGCGCTTTGTCGCGCAGCACGTCCAGATAGCTCAATACCTTCGGATGATCGATGCCTTCGATCGCAGGGGTGCGCGGGGCGATCCCACTCGCGAGGATCACCTCGTCGAAACCGATCAGATCCGCCGCGCTGACAACCTGATTGAGCCGCAGATCGACGCCCGTCACCTCGATCATCCGGCGGTAATAGCGCAGCGTTTCATAGAACTCCTCTTTGCCGGGGATCTGTCTGGCGATAGTAAACTGCCCGCCGATTTCCGCCAGCGCATCAAACAGCGTCACGCTGTGCCCACGCGAGGCGGCATTGACCGCAAACGCCAGGCCAGCGGGTCCTGCGCCCACCACGGCCAGACGCTTCTTGTTGGTCGCAGGAACGATCGGCATTTTGGTTTCATGGCAGGCGCGGGGATTCACCAGGCAGGAGGTGACCTTGCCGACGAAGATCTGATCCAGACACGCCTGGTTACAGCCGATACAGGTGTTGATCTCATCCGCACGGCCGCTTTGCGCTTTGGAGAGCAGTTCGGCATCCGCGAGGAACGGACGCGCCATCGACACCATATCGGCGTCGCCGCGGGAGATCACATCGTCCGCCACCTGCGGATCGTTAATGCGGTTAGTGGTCACCAGCGGAACGGAGACTTTGCCTTTCAGCTTGCGCGTTACCCAGCTGAACGCCGCACGCGGCACCGGCGTGGCGATGGTGGGGATGCGCGCTTCGTGCCAGCCAATCCCGGTGTTGATAATGGTGGCACCAGCGGCTTCAATCGCCTGCGCCAGCTGCACGGTTTCGTCGAAGGTGCCGCCGCCTTCCACCAGGTCGAGCATCGACAGGCGGAAGATGATAATAAAATCCGCACCCGCACGTTCACGCACCGCACGCACCACCTCCACGGCAAAATGCATGCGGCGGGCATAGTCACCACCCCATTCGTCGTCGCGCTGGTTGGTGCGTGCGGCGAGGAATTCGTTGATCAGGTAGCCTTCTGAGCCCATCACCTCCACGCCGTCGTAACCCGCTTCCCGCGCCAGCGCGGCGCAGCGAGCAAAGTCATCTATCAGCGCCAGGATCTCGTCATGGCTGAGGGCATGGGGAGTAAAGCGGTTAATCGGCGCCTGAATAGCCGAGGGGGCAACCAGGTTCGGCTGATAGCTGTAGCGCCCGGTATGCAGAATTTGCAGGGCGATTTTGCCGCCCTCGTTGTGAACCGCGTCGGTCACCATGCGGTGGTGCGGCAGTTGTGACGCATCATTCAACACCGCGCCGCCCTCCATTGTCACCCCGGAAGGGGCAGGGGCTACGCCGCCGGTGACAATCAGCGCCACCCCGTGGCGCGCGCGCTCGGCATAGAAGGCTGCCAGACGTTCAGCCCCGTCCGGACGCTCCTCCAGCCCGGTGTGCATTGAGCCCATTAACACGCGGTTTTTGAGGGTAGTGAACCCCAGATCGAGAGGGGCGAATAACGACGGGTAGCGGCTCATAGTCTCTTCCAGTGTAAAATTATTGTTATGTGGTCGGATGAGTTACTAATTTAGCCAGCGGCGGCAGAAAGGTAAAAGCGGGATCGAATGATTGTGATAGATCTCAAAGAACTTCACCCCTCACCCCGGCCCTCTCCCCAGAGGGGAGAGGGTGAAAGGCCGCACGGAGCAGTCCCCTCTCCCCTCTGGGGAGAGGGTTAGGGTGAGGGGCGTGTGTCGCGCATCAGGCCCGGCGCCTGCCACATCGAGGTTGTCAGCCCGCTGTCCACCAGCCCGAGCTGGTCCGCGTATACCGCCTGCCATTTCTGCATCATGCCGTCGTACAGCTCGCGGTGCGCCGGGTTTGGCGTGAACTCGCGGCTCCACTTCACCAGCCGCTCGCCCGTCGAGGCCATATCCGCGAACAGCCCCGCGCCAGCTCCTGCGGCAATGGCGCAGCCGAGCGCCGTTGCCTCTTTGACTTCTGGCACGCGCACCGGCAGGCCGGTGACGTCGCTTAAAATCTGGCTCCACAGGGCGCCCTTTGCGCCGCCGCCGGCAAACACCAGGCTCTCAAACGTCACGCCGGAGAAGCGCGAAATCTGCGCCAGGTTGCAGGCCGAGACGATCGCCGCGTTCTCTTCCAGCGCGCGGAACAGCGTCGCTTTGTTGCACTTTTCCGGGTCAATGGAGAGGTTAATAAACGACGGCGCGGCGTGGTACCACTGTTTGAAATGCATCGCGTCGGAGAAGATCGGCATCACCCCGTGGGAGCCCGGCGGGACGCGGCTCGCCATCTCTTCGAGCAGGGAGTAGGGGTCCATTCCCATGCGTTCGGCAATCAGCTTCTCTTCGGCGCAGAAGGCGTCGCGGAACCAGCGCATGGTCAGCCCGGTAAAGAAGCTGATCGACTCTGCCTGCGCCATGCCGGGGATAACGTGCGGGTTTACGCGGATGTTCATCTCAGGGTCGGTGCGCACCTGCGGCAGGTTCACCACCTGTTGCCAGAAGGTGCCGCCCAGCACCGCCGTTTGTCCGGCGCGCACCACGCCCAGCCCCAGACAGCCCAGCTGCACGTCGCCGCCGCCCATCACCACCGGGGTGCCCTCGCGCAGGCCGCTCTGTTGTGCGGCTGCTTTGGTGATGGCCCCCAGCACGGTGCCGGTCTCTTTTACCGGGGAGAGGATATCGGCGCGCAGCCCGGCCATGTCGAGCAGCGCCGGACGCCAGTCGCGGGAGAAGAGATCCAGCATGCCCGTCGTGCCCGCATTGGACGGGTCCACCGCCAGCTCGCCGGAGAGCTTCGCCGCCAGCCAGTCGCTGATCATAGTAATGGTGGCGGCTTTACGATAAATATCCGGACGATGGTGCGCCAGCCACAGCAGGCGCGGCATGGCGCTGAGGGCAAGCGTCTGGCCGGAAACGTCATACACTTCGGATTCAAACCGGTAATCGTGGATCTCTTTGAGTTCAGCTACCTCTCGGCTGGCGCGGGCGTCGACGTTGGCGCAGGCCCAAATAGCCTCGCCGTTGCGGTCGTACAGCACAATCCCTTCGCGCATCGAACAGCAGGCGACGGACTGAATATCCGCCGCGCTCAGGCGCGCGCGCTCCAGCGCCTGATGAATACACCGGCAGGCCAGCTGCCAGTTGGTGTCGAGGTCGAACTCCATCGAGCCCGGCACGTTCTCGACGCTCAGGTGTTTCCACTCGGCCTGGCCAACGGCAATCTGGTTGCCCTGCAAATCGAAAACAACGGCGCGAACGCTGCCTGTCCCTGCATCTAACGCTAAAAGGTAACTCATGAGCATGCCTCATTGTTAGCGCAGGGAGGGCTCTTAAATGGCCAGAGCCAGCACCGCGCGGGCTGTCGTCTCTTCCGTCACCAGGCCATTAATACGGCGGCCCTTAAGTGCGGCATAAATCGCATCGGCTTTCTCTTCCCCCCCGGCCACGCCTACGATGGTGGGCAGCTGTGCCAGTTCATCGAGCGTGACGCCCAGTAGTTCTTTGTGGATCTCCAGCTCCTCGACGCATTCCCCTTCGGCATTGAGGAAATAGCCAAGGATATCGCCCACCGCGCCTTTACGGGCGTACATCAACTGTTCACCTTCGCTGATATAGCCGGAGCGCAGTATCGTCGCGTCACGGCGCTGGTTCACCGAGCCAATGCCGACCACCGCCACGTCAGCGGCGGTGGCGGCGAGGATCACGTCCCGCACGCTGGTTTCGCGCTTTAAGATCCCGGCGACTTCAGCGGATGACACGCGAAGCGGGGCAGGGATCATGCTGACGCTACAGGCCGCATCCAGCTGGCCGATACCGGTCATATACGGCCCCACGCCGCCGGAGAGCGTCACCAGGCGGATCTGCTGTGAGCTAATAAAGCCGCTCAGGTGTTGCAGGCTGCTCATGGTGGTTTCACCGAAGCCCACCGCTAACAGCTGGCCGGGCTCCAGCACGCCCATCAGCGACTGGGCCGCGCCAATGCCTAACCGCACGTTCATCGGCGGCGTATTCAGGGCGGGCATCACGCGCACCAGCTTCAGGCCAAATCGTTGTTGCAACTCGGTTTCCAGCGCCAGGCAGCCCTCGTAGCGGGAGTTTATCTGCACGCGGATCACCCCGGACTGACGGCCTTTCTCCAGCAGGCGGGAGATCTTCAGGCGCGGCAGCCCGAGCCGCTCGCCGATGTCGTTCTGGGTCAGCCCGTCGTGGTAGTAGCACCAGGCCACGCGCGCCACCAGCTCCTCTTCCGCCAGTGCCAGCCCGGCAAACCGTCCTTCTTCCGCAGTGCGTTTATCGCTCATAGTTGAACTCTTATAAAAATTTAGATCATATGTTCGTGATGGTGCGGCGTGAAAATGTGAGCCACGCGACAAAACGGATCTTTTCGATCCTTCCCGGTTTATCTGAATCTCAATCGATAAAACTGTGATCCCTGCACGGTTGTAAATATAGTTCACCGTCTACGCTTTTGAACATTATTAAATCTAAAAATCATTTGTTCAATAGCGGAGCGATGATGACACCACTTCTCGAGGCACGTGACATCTGCAAACAGTTCTCTGGCGTGCCTGTGTTAAAAGGCATTGATTTCACGCTGCTTGCTGGGCAGGTGCATGCGCTGATGGGCGGTAACGGCGCGGGAAAATCGACGTTGATGAAAATCATCGCCGGGGTTGAAACGCCGGATCGCGGTGAGCTTTCGGTTGCGGGCGAGTCTTTTGCACGGCTTACCCCGTCGCAGGCGCACCGGTTAGGCATTTATCTGGTGCCACAGGAGCCGCTGCTTTTCCCCAACCTGACGGTGCGGGAAAACATCCTGTTTCGTCTGCCGCGCGAACGAGATCGGGAAAAGCGGCTGGCGGAGAAACTCCAGCAGCTGCAATGTCAGCTTAATCTCGATGCCGCTGCCAGCACTCTGGAAGTCGCGGATCAGCAGATGGTGGAGATCCTGCGCGGGCTGATGCGCAACGCCAGAATTCTGATCCTCGACGAACCCACGGCATCGCTCACGCCGGGCGAGACCGAACGCCTGTTTCGCCAGATCCGCGCGCTGCAGGATCTCGGCGTTGGCATTGTTTTTATCTCGCACAAGCTGCCGGAAATTCGCATGCTTTCGAGCCACGTCTCGGTGATGCGCGACGGCGCGGTGGTGCTGAGCGGCGAAACCGCGCACTTTGACGATAACGCCCTGATCGCCGCCATGACGCCGGTCAGCCGGGAAAAGTCGCTAAGCGATACGCAAAAGCTGTGGCTGGCGCTGCCGGGCAACCGCCGAACCCAGGCGCAGGATTTCCCGGTGCTGCGGGTGGAGGATCTCACCGGGGAAGGGTTTATCGATCTCAGCCTTGAGATTTACGCCGGGGAGATCGTCGGTCTGGCCGGGCTGGTGGGGTCCGGGCGTACCGAGTTTGCCGAAACGCTTTACGGCCTGCGTCCGGTACGCGGCGGGCGAGTGTGGCTGGAGAACCAGGAGATCACCGCCGATCCGGTCAGTTCCCGTCTGAAAAAAGGGCTGGTTTATCTGCCGGAAGACAGGCAGGTGTCCGGCCTGTTTCTCGACGCGCCTGTCCGCTGGAACACCGTGACGCTGAACGAGCCGTCGCTCTGGCAGCAGCGAAAGCGGGAGTCTGCGGTAGTGGAGCGTTACCACCGGGCGCTGGGGATCAAGCTCAACCATGCGGATCAAACCGTGCGCACGCTCTCCGGTGGTAATCAGCAGAAGGTGCTGCTGGCGCGCTGCCTGGAGGCTAATCCTTTATTGCTGATCGTCGATGAACCGACGCGCGGCGTGGACGTCTCGGCGCGCGCCGATATTTATCAGCTGCTGAAAAGCGTGGCGGCGCAGAACGTGGCGGTGCTGATGATCTCAAGCGATCTCGATGAGTTTCCCGGCCTCGCGGATCGGGTGCTGGTAATGCATCAGGGCGTGCTCAGCGGCGAGCTGCCGCGCCACGCCGTCAGCCTCGATCGGATGATGGCGCTGGCGTTTGGAGGGCAATCATGAAGATCTTACTGAAAAACCGCGAGCTGAGCGCGTTTCTCGCCATTCTGGCGCTGTTCGCCGTGCTGGTGGCGCTGAACCCGTCGTACCTGAGCTTACAGACGCTGGGGATGATCTTCGCCAGCTCGCAGATCCTGATCCTGCTGGCCATCGGCGCGGCGCTGGTGATGCTGACCCGTAATATCGACGTCTCCGTCGGCTCCACCGTCGGGCTGTCCGCCATTGCCGTCGGCGTGGCTCTCAACAGCGGCTACAGTCTGCCCGTTTCCATTCTCTTCGCGCTGACGATTGGCGCGCTGGCGGGGGCGTTCAACGGTTTTCTGGTGGTGGGGCTGCGCATTCCAGCGATTGTCGCCACCCTCGGCACGCTGGGGCTGTATCGCGGGGCGATGCTGCTCTGGACCGGCGGGAAGTGGATAGAAGGGCTGCCGCCGGGGCTGAAATCCCTCTCTGAGCCTGCCGCCGTCGGCATTTCGCCGCTCGGCATGCTGGTGTTGATTATTGCGGCCACAGGCGCGTGGACGCTGTCGCGCACCGCCTTTGGACGTAATTTTTACGCCGTGGGGGATAACCTCACCGCCGCGCGCCAGCTGGGCGTGGCGGTGAACCGCACCCGCATGATCGCCTTTACCCTCAACGGCATGCTGGCGGCCTGCGCCGGGATCGTCTTTGCCGCGCAGATAGGCTTTGTGCCCAACCAGACCGGCAGCGGGCTGGAGATGAAAGCCATCGCTGCCTGCGTGCTGGGGGGCATCTCGCTGCTGGGCGGCACCGGCACGCTGGTCGGTGCGTTCCTCGGCGCGTTCTTCCTCACCCAAATCGATACCGTGCTGGTGCTGTTCAGGCTCCCGGCGTGGTGGAACGACTTTATCGCCGGGTTGGTGCTGCTGGGCGTGCTGGTGCTCGACGGGCGTCTGCGTCAGGCACTGGCGCGGCATCAGCGGGCGCTGAAATACAGCCGTTTCCAGCCCGGTAACAAAGGGGGAAAGCACGTCACCCCGTTTCCCAAACGCAAAAAAGAGGTGGCGTGAATGAGGCTTAACTGGGAAAGCGCGCTGCTGATTTTACTGGTGCTGGAGATCCTGCTCTTCGGCGCCATCAACCCGCGCATGCTCGACATCAACATGCTGCTGTTCAGCACCAGCGACTTTATCTGCATTGGCATCGTGGCGCTGCCGCTTACGCTGGTTATCATCAGCGGCGGGATCGACATCTCCCTCGGCTCAACCATCGGCCTGTGCGCCATCGCGCTGGGGGTGATGATGCAGGCCGGGTGGCCGATGGCGGTTGCCATCCCGCTGACGCTGCTGCTCGGCCTGCTGTGCGGGCTGGTGAATGCGGCGCTGATCCACTACACCGGCATCAGCCCGTTGGTCATTACCCTCGGCACGCTCTACCTCTACGGCGGCGGGGCGCTGCTGCTCTCCGGCATGGCGGGGGCGACGGGCTACGAGGGGATCGGCGGCTTCCCGGACAGCTTTACCGCCTTCGCTAACCTCACGGTGATGGGCCTGCCGATCCCGCTGGTGCTGTTCGCGGTGATTACCGCTTTCTTCTGGCTGATTACCCATCGCGGGCGCTTTGGTCGGCATCTGTTTTTAATTGGCCAGAATCCGCGCGCGGCGCGCTATGCGGCGCTGTCGGTGAACGGTATGCCGTATGCGCTGTACGGCCTGGTGGGCGTGGCCTCGGCGATTGCCGCGCTGGTGATGGTCTCCTATTTCGGCTCCGCGCGTTCGGATCTGGGGCGCGATTTACTGATGCCTGCGCTCACCGCCGCCGTGCTCGGCGGAGCGAATATCTACGGCGGCTCAGGTTCGGTTGTCGGTACGGCGCTGGCGGCGCTGCTGGTGGGGTACCTGCAACAGGGTTTACAGATGGTTGGCATCCCCAACCAGGTGTCGAGCGCGCTGTCAGGGGCGCTGCTGGTTGTGGTGGTGATGGGGCGTTCGCTGAGTCTGCACCGTGAATGGGTGCGTTCTCTCTTCAGAAAACTATCCGGAGCGTAAGATGAAAACAAAACTGCTCGTCCTGGCAATGGCCCTCAGCTTCGCTTCGGCGCAGGCGGCGGACCGCATTGCCTTTATCCCAAAACTGGTGGGTGTGGGATTCTTCACCAGCGGCGGCAACGGCGCGAAAGAGGCGGGGAAAGAACTTGGCGTGGACGTGACTTACGACGGCCCGACCGAGCCGAGCGTCTCCGGCCAGGTGCAACTGATCAATAACTTCGTCAACCAGGGCTATAACGCCATCATCGTCTCTGCCGTGTCGCCGGACGGTCTCTGCCCGGCGCTGAAGCGCGCGATGCAGCGCGGCGTGAAGGTCCTGACCTGGGATTCCGACACCAAACCGGAGTGCCGCAGCATTTACATCAACCAGGGCACGCCGGAACAGCTGGGCGGCCTGCTGGTGGAGATGGCAGGCAAACAGGTCACCAAACCGAACGCGAAAGTGGCGTTCTTCTACTCCAGCCCCACCGTCACCGACCAGAACCAGTGGGTGAAAGAGGCGAAGGCCAAAATCGAGAAAGACCATCCCCAGTGGCAGGTCGTCACCACGCAGTTTGGCTATAACGACGCCACTAAATCCCTGCAAACCGCCGAGGGGATCTTAAAAGCCTATCCGGATCTGGATGCGATCATCGCCCCGGACGCCAACGCCCTGCCGGCGGCGGCACAGGCGGCGGAAAACCTGAAGCGGGAAGGGGTGGCGATTGTCGGCTTCAGCACGCCAAACGTGATGCGTCCGTACGTTGAGCGCGGCACGGTGAAAGCCTTCGGCCTGTGGGACGTGGTGCAGCAGGGCAAAATTGCAGTCAATGTCGCCGATCGTTTACTGAAAAAAGGCGATCTTAACCCTGGCGACAGCGTGGAGGTGAAAGATATCGGGACGCTGAAGGTCGAGCCGAACAGTGTGCAGGGCTACCAGTATGAGGCGAAGGGCAACGGCATCGTGCTGCTGCCGGAGCGGGTGGTGTTCACCAAAGAGAACATCAGCAAATACGATTTCTGACGGGGGAGCAAATGGCTGATTTAGACGACATCAAAGACGGCAAGGATTTTGGCATCGGTACGCCGCAGCAGAATGTGCCGTACACCCTGAAGGGCTGCGGTTCGCTCGACTGGGGCATGCAGTCCCGGCTTTCGCGCATCTTCAATCCGCAGAGCAACCGCACGGTGATGCTGGCCTTTGACCACGGTTACTTTCAGGGACCGACCACCGGCCTTGAGCGTATCGATCTCTCCATCGCGCCGCTGTTTGGCGAAACCGACGTGCTGATGTGTACCCGCGGCATCCTCAGGAGCCAGGTACCTGCCGCGACGAACAAACCGGTGGTGCTGCGCGCCTCCGGCGGTAACTCGATTCTGGGCGAGCTGTCTAACGAGTGCGTGGCGGTGGCGATGGAAGACGCGCTGCGCCTGAACGTCTGCGCGGTGGCGGCGCAGGTCTATATCGGAAGCCCGTTTGAACATCAGTCAATCAACAACATCATCAAGCTGGTGGATGCGGGGGCGCGTTACGGCATGCCGACGCTGGCGGTGACGGGCGTGGGTAAAGAGATGGCGCGCGACGCGCGCTATTTCTCGCTCGCCAGCCGCATCGCTGCCGAAATGGGGGCCCAGTTCGTCAAAACCTACTACGTGGACGAGGGCTTTGAAAAAGTGACCGCCAGCTGTCCGGTGCCGATTGTTATCGCGGGCGGCAAAAAGCTGCCGGAGCATGAGGCGCTTGAGATGTGCTGGCGGGCGATTGACCAGGGCGCGTCCGGCGTGGATATGGGGCGCAACATCTTCCAGTCCAGCGCGCCGCTCGCCATGCTGAAGGCGGTGAAGAAAGTGGTTCACGAGAACATGAGCGCCCGGGAGGCGTTCCAGTTCTGGCAGGAAGAGAAACAGGGAGAAGCAAAATGAACGTGACGCTGGTGGAAATCAACATCAAACCCGAGCGAGTGGATGAGTTTCTGGAGGTGTTTCGCGCCAACCACGAGGGAGCGATCCAGGAGCCGGGCAACCTGCGCTTTGACGTCTTGCAGGACCCGAGGGTGAAAACCCGGTTCTTTATCTATGAGGCCTATAAAGACGAAGAGGCGGTGTTGGCGCATAAGCAAACGCCACACTATCTGGCGTGCGTGGACAAGCTCGAAGAGTTGATGTCAGAGCCGCGCAAAAAACGCTGCTTTGTGGGGTTGTTGCCGGAGTAGCGTTTTGCCCGGTGGCGCTGCGCTTACCGGGCATACGGGGGCGAGAGGGTGCGGTGTTTGCCCGGTGGCGCTAACGCTTACCGGGCCTACGGGTACGGGGGGGGGTTGATTTTGTAGGCCGGGTAAGCGAAGCGCCACCCGGCGTTGTTCACGCCAGCTCCAGCAACTGAACACGCGCCGTCGCGCCCGGCATCAGCTTTTGCAGATTGCTCACCAGCTCATCGCCAGCTTCCTGTAATGCCGCCAGCGGCATCGACGGCAGGCTTTCGAGAATAAACCACATGGACTGCGCCTGGCTGTCCAGACGCGTGCGTATCCCCTGTCGCCAGTTCCAGCGGCGGCAGGTGACGCCAAGATCGTCACGCCAGATAACTTCGCCTGGTTCCGGGTTTTCGACTACCGGCTCACCCTCTTTAAAGGTATCAAACGGCTCGCTGCCGTCGGCCAGCGTCAGGCGCGGCGCACCCGCATAAGCCGCCAGATTTTCTCCCCCCACCGGAATAGCGTAGCGGATGCTGATGGCATTATAGATATCCACCACCGGGTCGAGCGGCGGCAGCGAACCGTCTCTCATCACGCGCTTACGCAGAGCCGAGGCCGAGCAGGGCGTACGTTTGGGTTTTGCACCAAAGGCTTTAAACACCTCATCCCAGGCGGCGAGATGATTTTCTGCCCAGGGCACATCATCATTGAGCATCTGCTGGCAGACCTGCGCCAGCGCGGCGGGAGCAACCTCCGGTTGGGTGATCGGGGCGGCTTCAACCTGAATGCTCAACGCCCGAAAGCCGGGCGCGATCCCGACAAGTCGCGAATCTATTGACGGTGCTACAAGAGACATAAATAATCCTGTATTGACTGTTTTATACCATGGTAGTGACCAATGACTGATAAAGTCAATATAATGACCGACGCGGGCGCCGATGTTGCCCAGGTAAGCCTGGCCGTCGCGAACCGTATCCGCAGCTGGCGGAAAGAGAAAAAACTGTCGCTGGACGAGCTTTCTCGCCGCGCCAGCGTCAGCAAAGGCATGCTGGTGGAGATCGAAAAAGGGGCTGCCAACCCCAGCATTGCCATTCTGTGTAAACTGGCCGCCGCGCTTGGCGTTTCGGTGGCAGATATCGTTAATGTCTCCAGCGAGCCGCAGGTACACATTATTCAGGAAGAGGCGATCCCAGTTCTGTGGCAGGGCGCACAGGGCGGTTACGCCAGATTGCTGGCAGGCACCGCAGGCCCGGACATGATTGAGCTGTGGCAGTGGGAGATGCATCCGGGAGAAACGTTCACCTCTCCGGGACATCCGGCGGGAACGTTTGAGCTGCTGCACGTGAACGAAGGCGTATTAACCCTGACGGTGGACGAGACGGTGGCACAGGTTAATGCTGGCGCGTCGGCGGTGGCGAAAACGGAAGCGGCGCACGGCTATGCCAATGAAAGCGATACCGTGCTTCGCTTCACCATGACGGTGGCAGAGTTTCACCGATAAAAAGCAGCCCGGTGGCGCTGCGCTTACCGGGTCGACATCTGCAGTATGTTGTAGGCCGGGTAAGCGTAGCGCCACCCGGCGTTTTTTACACCTCTTCCACGCTCACCCGCAGCGCCGCCAGCGCCTTACGCGCCGCCTTCAGCACCTGCTCACACTGCTCAATGGTGAGCGTCAACGGTGGCTCAATGCGGATGGTTTTCGAGTTGTTGAGCGTTCCCGCCACCAGTACCCGCTGGCGGAACATCTCGCTTGCGAAGCTATAACCGGTTTCGTTATCAACGAACTCAATCGCCATCAGCATCCCTTTCCCGCGCGCATCCTGTACCAAATCCGGGTATTCCCGGCCCAGCTGACGGAAGCCGTCCAGCAGCATGTCGCCTTTCTGCTCCGCCTGCGCAGGCAGGTTTTGCTCCAGCAGCACGTTGATGGTGGCCAGCGCTGCCGCACAGGCCAGCGGGTTACCGCCAAAGGTGGTGGTATGTAAGAACGGGTTGTCGAATAGCACCGAGAAGACCTCCTCAGTGGCGACCGTTGCGCCAATCGGCATCACGCCGCCGCCGAGCGCTTTCGCCAGGCATAAAATGTCTGGCTGAACGTTCTCATGCTCGCAGGCGAACATCCTGCCGGTACGCCCCATCCCGGTCTGCACTTCGTCGAAGATCAGCAGCGCGCCAAACTCATCGCACAGCTGACGCACGGCGGGCAGATAGCCCTGCGGCGGGAGGATCACGCCTCCTTCGCCCTGAATCGGCTCCAGGATCACCGCCGCCACGTCGTCGCCGGTTTTACGGCATTCACTCAGCATGGTGCGCATGGCGTTGATGTCGCCGAACGGTACGTGGCGGAAGCCCGGCAGCAGCGGCATAAACGGTTTGCGGAAGGTGGATTTGGCGGTAGCAGACAGTGCGCCCAGGGATTTCCCGTGGAACGCGCCGCTGGTGGCGATAAAGGTGAATTTCCCGCGCGGCGACTGGTACGCTTTGGCGAGTTTAATCGCCGCTTCGACCGATTCGGTGCCGCTGTTGCTGAAGAAGCTGTATTTCAGCTTACCGGGCGTTAAGGCTGCCAGCGTTTTCGCGAGCATGGCGCGAAGCGGATCGAGCAGTTCCTGGCTATGGAGAGGTTGTTTCGCAAGTTGATTCTGTACGGCGGAAACCACAACTGGATTACGGTGCCCCACGTTGAAAATACCAAAACCACCCAGGCAATCGATAAACTCCTGTCCCTGGGTGTCGACAAGCGTATTCAGACTCCCCGCTTGCCACTCTACGGCTCCGTAATCCCCGCCGGCGGTAACAGATTTGCGATACTCCAGAAAACCAGGATTCACATGCTCTTTAAAGTAATCAATGACCTCACGGTTAAGTTGTTTCATCTCCTCATGATCAAGCGTTCGCTTTTCAATGAGATTCAGTGCGTGCGCGGTACAGGCAAGAGCCGAGGCGCTGGAAGGTAACCTGTTCAAAATATGCTCCCGGGGATCGCGTATCACATGATACTGAGTTAAGTATTGCAGGGATTACGCCACCTCAGATGCCTTAACAAAAATCGGGATAAACGCCAGGTGAAATCAGAGTTGCACAATATTTAATCATGCCATCGCGCGCCGCACGGGATAAGGGATAACGAGCCGGGGATGGGGTTTCGTCAATTGCACTGCTCCAGGGCAGGAAATGCGCCTTAAGTGTGCGCCGGGGGATCATGCTTTGTAGGTAGTTTCGTGTCGAAAGTATTTTAAATCAATTAATTAGAAAAGCGTACGAAAAGTGCGGTTTAACCGAGATTTGCGATCTCAATCATATTTAACAACTAAAGATAAATTTTTTATCGCCGAAAAAACATAAGCCACAAAATTAACATTCAAATAACCTGCAAGGGATGCTCACTATGTCCTCTCCTGACTATGTCACCCAGAATGAATATCCGCTGGACGATGACACCACGCTTATGTCGACCACCGACCTCCACAGCTACATGACCCACACTAACGACACTTTTGTGCAAGTGAGTGGCTTTACGCTTCAGGAGTTGCTCGGGCAGCCGCACAACATTGTGCGCCACCCGGATATGCCGAAAGCGGCTTTTGCCGACATGTGGTACACGCTGAAAAAGGGCGAGCCCTGGAGCGGGATTGTCAAAAACCGACGTAAAAATGGCGATCACTATTGGGTACGCGCCAATGCGGTACCGATGGTGCGTAACGGCCAGATGACGGGCTATATGTCCATTCGTACCCGCGCCACCGAGGACGAGATCGCCGCGGTGGAGCCGCTTTATAAGGCGCTCAATGAAGGACGTAGCAAAAAACGCATTCATAAAGGGCTGGTGGTGCGCAAAGGCTGGCTCGGCAAATTACCGGCGATGCCGCTGCGCTGGCGCGTGCGTAGCGTAATGGCGGTACTTTTTGCGGTGATGGCTGCAACGCTGGTTGCCAGTGCCGCAGGCTGGGCTTCGCTGGTGGCGGCAGCCGTGGTGATGCTGCTTGGCACCCTGGTGTTTGAGCAACAGATTGTCCGCCCGGTGGAAAACGTCGCAAGGCAGGCGCTCAGGGTCGCTACCGGCGAGCGTAACAGCGTGCAGCATCTTAACCGCAGCGATGAACTGGGGCTGATGCTGCGGGCCGTCGGACAACTGGGGCTGATGTGCCGCTGGCTTATCAACGACGTCTCCAGCCAGGTGGTGAGCGTGCGCGACGGCAGCGACAGGCTGGCGCAGGGCAATGAAGATCTCAACGACCGCACGCGCCAGACCGTGGCTAACGTGCAGCAGACTG
This sequence comes from Enterobacter cloacae complex sp. IR5428, assembly GCF_049238585.1. Lineage (NCBI taxonomy): Bacteria > Pseudomonadati > Pseudomonadota > Gammaproteobacteria > Enterobacterales > Enterobacteriaceae > Enterobacter > Enterobacter cloacae complex sp. IR5428. The sequence goes on from NZ_JBMKHV010000027.1 coordinate 15,374, forward strand.
TGGCAACAATGAACCAGATGGCGGCGTCGGTACAAAGTAACTCCGAGACCGCAGCCGAAGTCGACAAGCTGTCGATGGCTGCCAGCAGCGCGGCCACGCAGGGCGGCACCGTGATGCAGACCGTGGTGAAAACCATGGATGACATTGCCGACAGTACCCAGCGCATTGGCTCTATTACCTCGCTTATCAATGACATCGCCTTCCAGACCAATATTCTGGCGCTGAACGCCGCGGTTGAGGCGGCACGCGCGGGCGAACAGGGGAAAGGCTTTGCGGTGGTGGCGGGCGAAGTGCGTCATCTTGCCAGCCGCAGCGCGAACGCGGCTAACGATATTCGCAAGCTGATCGACGCCAGCGCCAGCAAAGTGCAGTCGGGCGCCGATCAGGTCCACGCCGCGGGACGTACCATGGATGATATTGTCGAGCAGGTGAAAAACGTCACGCAGCTTATCGCGCAGATCAGCCACTCCACCTCCGAGCAGGCTACAGGCCTGACAGAGCTGACCCGTGCCGTGGCAGAACTGGACAGCATTACGCAGAAAAATGCTGACCTGGTCGAAGAGAGCGCGCAGATTTCCGCGATGGTTAAGCACCGGGCCGGACGTCTTGAAGATGCGGTTACCGTGCTGCATTAAGAAATGCATGCTTCGATAAAGCCGTTTATTCTTCCGGGGTAAACGGCTTTTTTGTTTTTCAGAATAAGTTATGTTGTTAATGAAATATTAAGTAACTAAAAAAAGTACCCGATTTTTAATTGCTACGCCCCGGATTCATTGAAAGTGAGTAATAAAAAAACGATCAAAGTCATAAAGTTAGCGCGTTTCCTACCGATAACAGCGATCGTCTGAGAAATAATCACATCGATGGGGTAAATATGTTCATACATGACGTAAAGATCGGCACGAAATTATTTCTGGCGTTTGGATTATTTATTGTCCTGATGGTCGTCAGCGCAAGCTTGTCTCTGATGAGCCTGAATCGGGCAAACAATGGAATGCAAACCATTCTTACCAGCGACTATCCAACTACGGTAAAAGCGAACCAGTTAATCGACAACTTCCAGGAATTTATCAGCACGCAGCAGCTCATGCTGCTGGACGAACAGGGAATGTACACGACGCAATCAGAACAGCGTCTGAAGGCGATAAGCGAGCGCATCACCGCAATCCTGAGCGAGCTGGACAACGCTCTCAAGGATAAAAAATCCCAACAGGTGCTGGCGGACATCCACGGCGTACGCCAGCAATATCTTGACTCGCGCTACCGCATTTTGCAGGCCGTGCAGAATAACGACCGTGCGGGCGCGATAAACGAGATGATGACCAACACCCTGGACCTGCAACAGTCTTATAAAGCGAAAGTGCAGGCGCTGATTGCGATCCAGGATCATGAAATGCAGAGTGCGGGCGAGCAGGTGGAAGGCGATTTCCGCACTAATCGTCTGCTGCTGATCCTGATTACGCTTTTCAGCGTCGCGGCAGCCAGCCTGACTGTCTGGTTCATTGTGCGATCCATTACCCGCCCGCTGAACGACGCGGTGAATTTTGCGGAGGCCATCGCCGATGGCGATCTCACCGGCAGCATTACCTCGCACGGTAAAGATGAAACCGGACTGCTCCTCACCGCATTGATGGAGATGAAAACGCGCCTGCTGGAGATTGTGCAGCAGGTGCAAACCGGATCGGAAAACATCTCCAGCGCCGCCGCACAGATTGTCGCGGGCAACCAGGATCTGGCTGCCCGCACGGAGGAGCAGGCCAGTTCCGTTGAACAGACGGCCGCGTCGATGGAGCAGATTACCGCCACGGTGAAGAACACCGCGTCCCACACCGGAGAAGCGACGAACCTGTCTGCCGATGCGGCTGCCGTGGTCAAAAACAACGGCGAGATGATGAAGCAGGTCACCAGCAAAATGCGCCTGATTAACGAAACATCGAACAGGATGTCCGACATTATCGACCTGATCGACGCCATTGCCTTCCAGACCAACATTCTGGCGCTGAACGCGGCGGTCGAAGCGGCGCGCGCGGGTGAGCATGGCCGCGGCTTTGCGGTGGTGGCGGGCGAGGTACGCCAGCTCGCGCAGAAAAGTGCAACATCAGCAAGTGAGATCCGCCAGCTGATTGAAAGCTCCACAAGCCAGACGCAGGACGGCATGAACCTTGTGGAGAAAGCCAGCGGGCTTATCAACGGCATGGTCGGCAACGTGGAAGAGATGGACGTCATCCTGCGTGAAATTCGCCAGGCCAGCCATGAACAGACGGAAGGTATCTCGCAGATCAACAGCGCGATTGGCCTGATAGACGCCACCACCCAGCAGAACTCCGCGCTGGTGGAGGAGTCCGTTGCGGCGGCGGCATCCCTTAACGAACAGGCGATGCACCTGAAAGAGCTGGTCCGCGTGTTCCGCGTGAGCGACGGCGTGCTGGCTTAATCCAGCTGGGAGATCTCCAGTGCCGCGCGGTCAATCACGCCGATAATCTGTTTTAACTGCGCGTCGCTGAGTTCTCCCTGATTAACCTTCAGATCCAGAACCGCTTTGAAGTTATCCAGCGCCCGCTTCATCTGTGGGTTTTTGCGCAGCTGAAACCCGACGGAGCGCGCCTTGATACGCGTCTGGATCTGCTCCAGCTGTTCCCGATTGTCATCCAGCCATTGCTGCCCGGCGGCGTTAATCGCAATCCGCTTACGGCCGTTCTCTTCTTCGGTAATGGTGATCAGCGCCTGATCCTGCAAGTAATCCAGCGTCGGGTAGATCACGCCAGGGCTTGGCGTGTAATGTCCCTGCGTCAGGTTCTCGATCTCTTTAATCAGCTCATAACCATGGCTCGCGTTACGGGTCAGGATATCCAGGATCACCAGCCGCAAATCACCATGACCAAAAAATCGTGGCCGGCGTCCGCCGCCGTCGTGTTCGTGTCGCATGTTTCTTCCTTAATTTGATATATCTAAACTATATCTAAGATATATTCAGATGCAATCTAAAAGATCTTGATTTCTGAGTTAATAGCAATCATTATCATTAAAAATTCATTCCGATATATCGTATTCACCTGAGAAGGGCATCAACATGGCATCTACCCGTTACCCTCAACGTGTCCGCAATGACCTGCGTTTTCGTGAGCTGAACGTGATGCGCACTGAGCGAGTCAGCGCAGGATTTCAGCGCATTGTACTAGGCGGCGAGGCGCTGGAGGGCTTTAGCTCTCGCGGCTTTGACGACCATACCAAAGTCTTTTTCCCGGCACCGGGCACCCCTTTCGTGCCGCCTGTGGTGACCGATGAAGGCATCGACTGGGGCGACGGGGTGCGTCCGCAGGCGCGTGACTACACCCCGCTGTACGATGACGAAAAACACGAGCTGGCGCTCGATTTTTTCGTGCATGATGGCGGCATTGCCAGCAACTGGGCGGTAGAGGCGAAGGTGGGCGACAAGCTGACCATCGGCGGTCCGCGTGGTTCGCTGGTGGTGCCGGAAGATTACGCCTGGCAGTTGTACGTGTGCGACGAGTCGGGTATGCCCGCGCTGCGCCGCCGTTTAGAAAGCATCGCAAAACTGCCTGTTCCCCCGGCGATCCACGCCATCGTCACCGTGGGCGATGCGGCGTACCAGGACTATCTGGCGCACCTGAGCGGGTTCAACATCACCTGGGTTATCGGCCACAACGAGCAGGCGGTAGCCGACCATCTTGCAGCGCTGGCCGTGCCGGAAGAGGATTACTTTATCTGGCTGACCGGAGAGGGGAAGGTGGTGAAACGACTGAGCCGTCAGTTTGAAACCGACGCAATTGACCCACAGCTGGTACGTGCCAGTGCGTACTGGCACGCCAAATAATCAGGCTGCGGGATCCAGCTGCGCTTCGCTCACCTGATGTTCGAGTGAGGCGCATACCTCTCTCAGCGCTTTCTCCTGCTGGGCAAAGTAGGCTTCCATATTGCTGAGCGACGAGACGAGCAGCCAGGACTCTTCCTTCTCCAGCTCTGCCAGCTCGTTCACCAGGGTGTCGATTTGCTCACGCACCTGCGCCATTTTTTTGCGAATACGTTCCAGGTCGTTCAGCCTGTCGCTCGCCATCATCGGTTCAAACCCTTGTTGCAGACGGGCGACCAGCGAGCGAATGGCCTTCACGTCGCCGCGCTGTTTGGCCTGGTTGAGTTGCACCATCATCCTGTTGGCTTCCTCTTTTAAATCATCGGCAACCAGATCCGGGTGGCATAGCTTGCTCGCCTGACGCCAGAGCCGCTTCAGCTCGTTCCGATCCTCTTCAGAGAGAGCCTTGCCTTTACGCAGGCGCACTTCGGCATCATGATGCTGTTCGCGATACTTTTTGTACTCTTCGTTGGCCTCATCGCGCGCCTGACGTGCTGGCTCTTCTTCACGCGTTAAACCGGTCTCCAGCTCCATCGCTTCGGCCAGTAGGTTGGCAATCAGATTACTTTGCTGCTGAAGATGCTTGCGCGCCTCTGCCGCCTGAACGGAATCCGCAGGCAGATCTCGCCAGCGTCGGGTGAGCGTTGTCAGAACCTCTACAGCCTGCGCCATATAGCCCTGGCAGCGGCGGTAATCCTCTTCCCGACGACGCGTCTCCGCCTGCTGACGACGCAGGTTAAGCTCCGCCAGCGTTTTACGCAGGGCGAGGATCTGCTGCATCAACGGCCCGAGGCGGGAGAAATAGAGATCGTTGAACTCATCAAGCTGCTGTACCCGGGCGTTACGGCGATCAATCAGATCGCGCAAGCGCTCTTCCAGAGCCTTCAGCTCCAGCTTGCTGGCCGCCAGCTGCGGGTCACGCCACGGGGTAACGGCGCGCTGGCTTTGCAGCCAGGCGGTGATAGCGCGAAGGGCTGCGGTGTAATTTTTCTGCTCAAGCGCCGCGACGATGGACAGGAGATTATCGTCAAAGGCTTCCTCTTTGAGACGTTTCAACTGGCTCCGGATGATGTCGTCATCTTCCAGCTCAATGGCATTTTTAATGATTTCTAGCCGTTTGATCGGTGTGCTCATGATGCCTTTCGCTCTGGCGCTTAAGTATTTGAGTTAAGGTTAGTTGTTGTAAAAGCTACTGGAAATAATACACACGGATGATGATCGGCGCGATGGGGGATTTCTTTAGTTTTTAGGGTTTGTGAAAGAGTGAGAGTTATTGAATCTTCCTTCTGGAACGGGGAGCACGGGGTTAAATGTGACCTTAGAGTTCACTTTTGAATGCGTGAGCCGAGAAACTCGAAAATTTGGGGTTCTGGAGGCATGCAGCGGCAGCGGTACGCCGCAATAACTGCCAGAGAATGCTTAACAGCATTAAGCATGATTAAAATACCCCAAATGTATAAAAAGTGCGGAGAGCTGGCACCAGGTGATCGCGCGGGATGTTGCCATTGAGGGGAGGCTACGTGCTGGCAAACCGAGGGGGCGAAAGAATTGGCACTAAAAACAATACAGGGCGGATTAACCGCCCTTTTTTTACGCTGTAACCCGCTCGTTCCACGCGTCCGAGTATTGGATGTTCCCATCGCAATACTTCCAGGTGATCCGCTCATAGCGGAGCTGTATTCCCTCATTATGATTGTGTATCTGTAACGCTGGCTCTTTACAGTTATGCATGACGGGGTTAATGCTGACTACCCGGACGTTTTCAAGCAGCATATTGAAATATTCAAACTCCTGGCCCGCATCGTTGATTTTATACCACTTGATCTCTGCGCTTTTCAGCGTTTGGCCGGTGGCTACCGCTTTGTAGAGATACGGGCTGGAGCTATCAAACTCTTTTTCAATTACGAGCGGCGCATGTAAGCGCGTGCCGGTGATCTTGCCTGTGTTGTTATCGGTCGGAACTAACAAGCCGTGACTAAAAGAGAGTATCTCTATACTACCTTCTCTATTTTGAACATCCACAGATCCCTTAATCGGGTTGCCGCCATCATCCTTAAGCCATAGATAAGCAGGAATAGCCATTTTTAAAACTCCATTTCCATTGAGGGTAAACCCTCATTAATGACTAAATACGGATCGCAGGTGATACAAATTGTGTTATAGGTTCGTGTTATTTAATTTCGTTACTTATTGATGTTGCAAATAAAATTAATAAATTGATCTTCAGCAATACGCGTTACCGTTATTGCTCTTATGTTGCCCTTTTTGCCTGGCAGAAAGGAAGAACGATGGCATGTATACCGATTTATCCACCCCGCGGGCTGGAGATATTGCGCGAACACATAAGGCTCGCGCGGGCGCGTCACGAAGTCCAGAATATGGCCGCCCCGCTTACGTATACGTGGTTTTATGAGCGAGTAAGAAACGGCGGGCCGTGGGATTACAAACAACAAAAACGGGCTTATGCTGACTTCGGGAATTTCCATTACGGCGCTGTAGGTTATGCAGCGTGCATCCCTGCAAAGATTTTGCTTATTGCTGCCGGCGCGGCGCAGTGGAAAGCCGGCACATCAAGACCCGAATGGGGTAATTTCACGGGGGCCCCGCCGTTTGGTGATGATCCGATTGTGAATCGCCACGGATAATCTAGACACTTCTGAGCCGTTGATAATATAGGTTTTCATATTCAGCCGGTGGCATCTGCTCGCTCGAACCATGCCGACGCTTACTGTTATAAAACATTTCGATATAATCA
>NZ_JBMKHV010000028.1:0-17253 GCF_049238585.1 Enterobacter cloacae complex sp. IR5428
TAGCGGGCGGCCGGAAGGTGAATGCTAGGCATGATCTAACCCTCGGTCTCTGGCGTCGCGACTGCGAAATTTCGCGAGGGTTTCCGAGAAGGTGATTGCGCTTCGCAGATCTCCAGGCGCGTGGGTGCGGACGTAGTCAGCGCCATTGCCGATCGCGTGAAGTTCCGCCGCAAGGCTCGCTGGACCCAGATCCTTTACAGGAAGGCCAACGGTGGCGCCCAAGAAGGATTTCCGCGACACCGAGACCAATAGCGGAAGCCCCAACGCCGACTTCAGCTTTTGAAGGTTCGACAGCACGTGCAGCGATGTTTCCGGTGCGGGGCTCAAGAAAAATCCCATCCCCGGATCGAGGATGAGCCGGTCGGCAGCGACCCCGCTCCGTCGCAAGGCGGAAACCCGCGCCTCGAAGAACCGCACAATCTCGTCGAGCGCGTCTTCGGGTCGAAGGTGACCGGTGCGGGTGGCGATGCCATCCCGCTGCGCTGAGTGCATAACCACCAGCCTGCAGTCCGCCTCAGCAATATCGGGATAGAGCGCAGGGTCAGGAAATCCTTGGATATCGTTCAGGTAGCCCACGCCGCGCTTGAGCGCATAGCGCTGGGTTTCCGGTTGGAAGCTGTCGATTGAAACACGGTGCATCTGATCGGACAGGGCGTCTAAGAGCGGCGCAATACGTCTGATCTCATCGGCCGGCGATACAGGCCTCGCGTCCGGATGGCTGGCGGCCGGTCCGACATCCACGACGTCTGATCCGACTCGCAGCATTTCGATCGCCGCGGTGACAGCGCCGGCGGGGTCTAGCCGCCGGCTCTCATCGAAGAAGGAGTCCTCGGTGAGATTCAGAATGCCGAACACCGTCACCATGGCGTCGGCCTCCGCAGCGACTTCCACGATGGGGATCGGGCGAGCAAAAAGGCAGCAATTATGAGCCCCATACCTACAAAGCCCCACGCATCAAGCTTTTGCCCATGAAGCAACCAGGCAATGGCTGTAATTATGACGACGCCGAGTCCCGACCAGACTGCATAAGCAACACCGACAGGGATGGATTTCAGAACCAGAGAAAGAAAATAAAATGCGATGCCATAACCGATTATGACAACGGCGGAAGGGGCAAGCTTAGTAAAGCCCTCGCTAGATTTTAATGCGGATGTTGCGATTACTTCGCCAACTATTGCGATAACAAGAAAAAGCCAGCCTTTCATGATATATCTCCCAATTTGTGTAGGGCTTATTATGCACGGCTTACAGCAGGCAAAATTTAACCAGAAAAAAGCCGCTGAATTACTGGGGCTGACTTACCATCAGCTTCGCGCTTTGCTGAAAAAACACCAGATTTAACGCACATTTGCAGATGTCATATTGGCGGATTTGACGCATAACCCCATCAGGGTTTACCATGACGCCATTACTGTATAAAAAAACAGGTACAAATATGGCTCTGGCACTCGTTGGCGAAAAAATTGACAGAAACCGTTTCACCGGTGAGAAAATTGAAAATAGTACATTTTTTAACTGTGATTTTTCAGGTGCCGACCTGAGCGGCACTGAATTTATCGGCTGTCAGTTCTATGATCGTGAAAGCCAGAAAGGGTGCAATTTTAGTCGTGCGATGCTGAAAGATGCCATTTTTAAAAGCTGTGATTTATCCATGGCGGATTTTCGCAATGCCAGTGCGCTGGGCATTGAAATTCGCCACTGCCGCGCACAAGGCGCAGATTTCCGCGGCGCAAGCTTTATGAATATGATCACCACGCGCACCTGGTTTTGTAGCGCATATATCACGAATACCAATCTAAGCTACGCCAATTTTTCGAAAGTCGTGTTGGAAAAGTGTGAGCTGTGGGAAAACCGTTGGATGGGTGCCCAGGTACTGGGCGCGACGTTCAGTGGTTCAGATCTCTCCGGCGGCGAGTTTTCGACTTTCGACTGGCGAGCAGCGAACTTCACACATTGCGATCTGACCAATTCGGAGTTGGGTGACTTAGATATTCGGGGCGTTGATTTACAAGGCGTTAAGCTGGACAACTACCAGGCGTCGTTGCTCATGGAGCGGCTTGGCATCGCGGTGATTGGTTAGCATTCACGGAGCGGTAAGTACCGCTCCCGCCCTTATACAATAGTGTCCGCCCTTGCCTTAAAAGTCACTTTCGACGCACAGAGCGTAAACGTTAGAGGGTTCCGGTCCCCCCATCAGAACACCAGACCTGACCAGACGTATAGCTGTTCTCCCGAGCGGCCAGGGTGACATAAAGCGGCGCGATTTCCACCGGTTGACCAGGGCGTCCCAGCGGCGCATTTGCCCCAAATTTCTCCACCTTTTCCTGCGGTTGACCACCACAGCACTGCAGTACAGTCCAGTATGGACCCGGCGCGACGGCATTGACACGGATCCCTTTCGGGGCCAGCTGTTTCGCCAGCGATTTAGTAAATGCCACGATAGCTGCTTTAGTCTGAGCATAATCAAGCAAGATTTCACTTGGCTCATAAGCCTGTACGGAGGAGGTATTAATTATCACGCTGTCTGGTGAAAGATGGGGTATGGCCGCTTTGGTGATCCAAAACATAGCGTAAACATTGGTTTTGAATGTTGCGTCGAAGTCTTCTGTGGTGAGTTCCTCAATTGACTCACAAAATTGCTGACGACCCGCATTATTGACGAGGATATCCAACCCTCCCAGTCCTTTTACCGCCTGTGTTACCAGATGACCGCAAAAAGCCTCATCACGGATATCGCCGGGGATGGCCAAAACATTTCTGCCTGCTTTTTTTATCAGATCGACCACTTCACGCGCATCGTCTTCTTCTTCAGGTAAATAGTTAATCGCAACATCAGCGCCTTCACGAGCATAGGCAATAGCAACAGCACGACCAATCCCTGAATCCCCACCGGTAATTAATACCTTGCGCCCATTCAGGCGACCGCTTCCCTGATAGCTGTCTTCTCCATGATCGGGGCGCGGTTGCATTTTCCCCGCCAGCCCGGGAAAGGGCTGCTGCTGCTGTTGAAAAGGCGGCGCCGGAAAACGCGCAGAATTGGTTTTATTGATGGTCTTTTTTTCCTTGTTTAAGCCAGCCATTCAATTACCTCTCATTATTTATCACAAAGACTAATAATCGTAGACCAAAATGAATGGTATGACCTATATTATCCAGCTACACTTAATTTTCTCGGAATATTACCCTCCCTACTTTCCTCTACCGTTGCGCTTATATCCCCACCAACGTTAGATTTAATTTAAAAAATATTATTTGAGACTTATCCAGTTCGCAGTGTTAATAAATAGCAACCACACTTAACATCTCAATCTGGGGTATAGGAAGTATAAACCACCTTTTTGCTCCTCATCCGAAGTATCTTACCTGAAATTCCCTCACTCGTTTACCGCTCAAGCCCCAATTTTAACTGCCGGTCCAGCCTAAACCGCTCTAATAAGGTTCGATTTGGCGGTAAAATCTCTAGCCTGATAGCTCGAGAGATACAAACTGCCCCACCGCCCCGTTTAAAAGTTGGCAGTGTTGAGCAGTGTTGGATTTGGGGTCGTCAGTCAAAGAGACGACTCTGTGATGGATCGAACAGGCTGGGAGTCAGTGGCGGCGCTCGTTCTGGTGGCAGCTCACGCTGCTTGGCGGCATTCGCCTTGGCTGTTTTCTGTTTCAGATGCTTGAGAATCTGCTCAATGACCTTCGGATCTTCGATGCTGGCAATCACTTTGACGTGACCGCCGCAGTGTTCGCAGACTTCAATATCAATATTGAAGACTCGCTTGAGGCGTTGCATCCAGGTCATGGCGCGGTGGCGCTCTGCAGGACTCTTGTCACGCCAGTTAGTATCGAGACCTTCCGATTTGTCGGGCTTCTTGCCCCGCTTGGCGGGTGTTACTTGAACTCGGTGTTTGCTGTTCGGTGCAAAGACGCCGTGGAAGCGTGTGAGGTTGACTCGCGGCTTAGGTACCAACGCAGCGAGTTTGGCGATGAAGTCCAGCGGCTCGAAGATCACATGGGTGGTGCCATTGCGGTACGGAGTTTTGAGCTCGTAACGCACCTGCCCATTGGCGGTTAATGCCAGACGTTTTTCTGAAACCGCTGGCCGACTAATGTAGCGACACAAGCGCTCAAGCTTATCCCGCTGATGCGCTTCGGCCATCACACCGGCGTGTAGCGAGAAACCAGCATGGTTGGCTACTCGACTGCTTGAGTCGGCTTTATCCTCACGCCCTGGCAAGGTTTGCAGGGTGAAGACTTTGCGCCCTTGCTGGGGGCCGACGGCAATGCGATACGTAACCGAAGCACCATGTAATTGAGTCAGCGTATCGTCTTCGCCCTCTTCCAGTGTCAACCACGTATTCTCGGCATCACGCTCCAAAATCCCACGCTTTTCCATGCAGCGAGCGATGCGATGGCTGAGGGTGTGAGCGAGCGTATTCAGCTCATCGTAAGTGGGTGCCTTGACACGATGGAAGCGTTGCTTGCCATAGTCATCTTCGGCATAGACACCATCGAGAAACAGCATGTGGTAGTGGACATTGAGATTTAGCGCGGAGCCAAAGCGTTGGATAAGAGTCACTGAGCCAGTTTGTGCAGAGGCTTTGGTGTAACCGGCTTTTTTGATCAGATGAGTTGAGAGTGTACGATAGACGATACTCAAGACCTGGCCCATCAGCTGGGGATGGCGAGCCAGCAAAAAGCGTAGCTGGAAAGGAAAGCTGAGCACCCACTGGCGAATGGGCTCCTTGGGGAAGACTTCGTCTATCAGCAGCGCCGCACTCTCGGCCATCCGGCGGGCACCGCAGCTAGGGCAAAAGCCGCGTCGTTTACAGCTGAAGGCGACCAGACGCTCGTGATGACAATCCTCGCAGCGAACCCGCATGAAACCATACTCCAGACGGCCACATTGGAGGAGGTCGTTGAATTCTTGTTGGATGTAGCGAGGCAGGTGTTGACCTTGGGCTTCGAGTGAGGCTTTGAAGGCTGGGTAGTGCTGCTCAACCAGCTGGTAGAGCAGCGTCTGGTCGGGTTGGTGGCGTTCGTAACCGTTTGTTTGAGTGGGCGATTGACTCGCCGTGGCGTTCCTTGCCAGCGACATGGGTATCCTCCGCTGATACTGTGGTTATGTACAGTATCAGCGGCTTGCGTTCAGACGTCCAGTCTGGCCCTAGACATCGCTAAATGCTTAACCCGCAATAGCCCTCACGAGTTGTTATCAGCCACTACCGGTTGAGCGAGAAGGTTTTGGGTTCAGGGTGCTATTGCTCCACCAATCACAATACTGAAGCCCCAACTGTTATCAGTTGGGGCTTTTTCTTGTCTGTTTGCGGCGGTTGCGTTTTATCGGTAGTCGTCGAGCTCTGCACCATCCCACATAAGAGCTTAACGGTGCGATCTTCAACGCCATCACACAAAACTTTCTTTTTCACGCACAGTCAACTTATTGGATGTTTTATTAACAACCCAAAAGGAGATATTTAGCGGGCGGCCGGAAGGTGAATGCTAGGCATGATCTAACCCTCGGTCTCTGGCGTCGCGACTGCGAAATTTCGCGAGGGTTTCCGAGAAGGTGATTGCGCTTCGCAGATCTCCAGGCGCGTGGGTGCGGACGTAGTCAGCGCCATTGCCGATCGCGTGAAGTTCCGCCGCAAGGCTCGCTGGACCCAGATCCTTTACAGGAAGGCCAACGGTGGCGCCCAAGAAGGATTTCCGCGACACCGAGACCAATAGCGGAAGCCCCAACGCCGACTTCAGCTTTTGAAGGTTCGACAGCACGTGCAGCGATGTTTCCGGTGCGGGGCTCAAGAAAAATCCCATCCCCGGATCGAGGATGAGCCGGTCGGCAGCGACCCCGCTCCGTCGCAAGGCGGAAACCCGCGCCTCGAAGAACCGCACAATCTCGTCGAGCGCGTCTTCGGGTCGAAGGTGACCGGTGCGGGTGGCGATGCCATCCCGCTGCGCTGAGTGCATAACCACCAGCCTGCAGTCCGCCTCAGCAATATCGGGATAGAGCGCAGGGTCAGGAAATCCTTGGATATCGTTCAGGTAGCCCACGCCGCGCTTGAGCGCATAGCGCTGGGTTTCCGGTTGGAAGCTGTCGATTGAAACACGGTGCATCTGATCGGACAGGGCGTCTAAGAGCGGCGCAATACGTCTGATCTCATCGGCCGGCGATACAGGCCTCGCGTCCGGATGGCTGGCGGCCGGTCCGACATCCACGACGTCTGATCCGACTCGCAGCATTTCGATCGCCGCGGTGACAGCGCCGGCGGGGTCTAGCCGCCGGCTCTCATCGAAGAAGGAGTCCTCGGTGAGATTCAGAATGCCGAACACCGTCACCATGGCGTCGGCCTCCGCAGCGACTTCCACGATGGGGATCGGGCGAGCAAAAAGGCAGCAATTATGAGCCCCATACCTACAAAGCCCCACGCATCAAGCTTTTGCCCATGAAGCAACCAGGCAATGGCTGTAATTATGACGACGCCGAGTCCCGACCAGACTGCATAAGCAACACCGACAGGGATGGATTTCAGAACCAGAGAAAGAAAATAAAATGCGATGCCATAACCGATTATGACAACGGCGGAAGGGGCAAGCTTAGTAAAGCCCTCGCTAGATTTTAATGCGGATGTTGCGATTACTTCGCCAACTATTGCGATAACAAGAAAAAGCCAGCCTTTCATGATATATCTCCCAATTTGTGTAGGGCTTATTATGCACGCTTAAAAATAATAAAAGCAGACTTGACCTGATAGTTTGGCTGTGAGCAATTATGTGCTTAGTGCATCTAACGCCTGAATTAAGCTGCGCCGCGAAGCGGCGTCGGCTTGAATGAACTGTTAGACATCATTGGCGTGGAGCCGAGCAGACTGGCGGCTTCGTGCTTCACAAAGTAAATGAACGCAGTCAACTGATCAGCGCGTGAGGCCAAGCAATCCATCCCTTGTCCAAGGTAAGCCTGCTGGGCTTCAAGCAGCACGGGCTGATGTTGGACGGGCAGGCGTTCCATTACCCAGTTGGCAGCTACATCCTTCGGCGCGATCTTGCCGGTTGCTGCGCTGTACCAAATGCGAGACAAAGTAAGCACTACATTCCGCTCGTCGCCTGCCCAATCCGGTTGTGAGTTCCATAGTTTCAAGGTGTCGGCCAGTGCTTTGAATAGATCGCTTTCCGGGACTGAGTTGAAGAAATCTTCCGCGGCCGAACCTGCCAAGGCAAGGCTGTGTTGCCTTGCTTTAGTTAGCAGAATAGCCAGATCAACATCGGTTGTCGCGGGCTCGAAGATGCCCGCAAGAATGTCCTTGCGCTGCCACTCCCCGAATTGCAGTTCCCGTCTGGCTGGATAACGCCAAGGAACAACATCGCCGTACACGACGATGGTAACTTCCAAGGCACGGAGAGCTTCACTTTGGCCGGGAGAAGCGGAAACTTCCAGGAAATCTACGAACAGAGCCTGCCGCACAGTCTCATCGAGCTGTGCAGTCACAGTAACCAGCAAATCAATATCACTGCATGGCTTCAGGCCACCGTCGAGTGCAGAGCCGTACAAATGCACGGCCAGCAACGTCGATCCCAGATGATGCTCGATGACGTTGAGTGCCTGTGATAGCTGTACCGAAATCTCGGCGGGCACTGCGTTGCTCATGATGTCTAACTCCCAATTTGTGTAGGGCTTATTATGCACGCTTAAAAATAATAAAAGCAGACTTGACCTGATAGTTTGGCTGTGAGCAATTATGTGCTTAGTGCATCTAACGCCGCTAAGCAGCGGCACATTTTGCGTTTTGAGCGCAGCGAAGCAAAATGTGTCCGATGGCTTGGATGGTTAACCCCTTTGCCAGATTTGATAGCGATAATTTATATTTGAATGAAATTCCTGCTCGAACACCACATTGAACTCTTTGGGGATTTCCGGAAAGAAAACATTGCCCTCTGGCTCGGAATCTATTGTCGAGATATGTAGCGTGTCGGCATGGGCGATCAGACTCTTGTAGATCTCTCCACCACCAGAAACAACAACATGGTTCGTAAGAGTCTTTAGCTCCCTCATTGCTGCTTCTATAGATGGAAACACAACCACATCATCGTTAGTAGCTACCGATCCTGAGCGGCTGACAACTGCATACTTTCTATTTGGGAGAGCCCCCATTGCCTCAAATGTTTTACGGCCGACTAAGAGCCATTGATTGTAAGTTATTGCTTTAAAAAGCAGCTGCTCACCTTTAGCGTTCCACGGGATATCCGAGCCGCAGCCAATAACCCCATTTCTTGCTTTTGCAGCCATTAGTGATATTTTCACGATACTCCTTTGGGTTAACGCCGCCATAAACGGCGACAGGGTGGCGCGCCTATTGCGCATAAAATGGCGAAGCCATGCGCAACAGGCGCGGAATCTCTGGCGTCCGGTTTGATGGCTTTGTTATGCAAAGGACTAGTCTTCAATGACGTGTAAACCACGGCGCTTTAAGTCCTCCAACGAATCCAACATTCCCCTTATTAATTCAACAGGATGCCCCTCCCAGTCTTCAACAACGCCAACAATTCTCAAGGGTTCGCAGGTTCTATAGGACTGTGTTGGATTACCGGGAAATCTTTTGTTCGTAAGATTCGGATCGTCTTCGAACGGTCCTGTTGGCTCAACTATGTATATGTAGCCGCGACCCTCGAGGCCAGACAGTGACATAGCAAGTTCAGCTCCCCAAACTGCTGGCTCCATCAAGGCTGAAAAGTAGATGTGCTTAAGAATACGACCGTCCTCGAAATGAGAGATGAACCCTGTGGTTAGCAAGTCACCAATCGCCAAATTGGCTTTGGTTCCATGATAGAACGGTCCTTGCACCTGCTTGTAATTATCATGAGAGATGGGAATCCAATCTTTTACCATTTTAAGACCCTTAATTGTTGGGATTTGGCTGCATAACGTTTGACATGAGGGGCGGCCAAGGGCGCCAGCCCTTGGACGTCCCCCTCGATGGAAGGGTTAGGCATCACTGCGTGTTCGCTCGAATGCCTGGCGTGTTTGAACCATGTACACGGCTGGACCATATGGGGTGGTTACGGTACCTTGCCTCTCAAACCCCGCTTTCTCGTAGCATCGGATCGCTCGCAAGTTGCTCGGCGACGGGTCCGTTTGGATCTTGGTGACCTCGGGATCATTGAACAGCAACTCAACCAGAGCTCGAACCAGCTTGGTTCCCAAGCCTTTGCCCAGTTGTGATGCATTCGCCAGTAACTGGTCTATTCCGCGTACTCCTGGATCGGTTTCTTCTTCCCACCGTCCGTCCCCGCTTCCAAGAGCAACGTACGACTGGGCATACCCAATCGGCTCTCCATTCAGCATTGCAATGTATGGAGTGACGGACTCTTGCGCTAAAACGCTTGGCAAGTACTGTTCCTGTACGTCAGCAAGTGTCGGGCGTGCTTCTTCTCCGCCCCACCACTCGACGATATGAGATCGATTTAGCCACTCATAGAGCATCGCAAGGTCATGCTCAGTCATGAGGCGCAGTGTGACGGAATCGTTGCTGTTGGTCACGATGCTGTACTTTGTGATGCCTAACTTTGTTTTTGCGTTGCTCATGATGTCTAACTCCCAATTTGTGTAGGGCTTATTATGCACGCTTAAAAATAATAAAAGCAGACTTGACCTGATAGTTTGGCTGTGAGCAATTATGTGCTTAGTGCATCTAACTTTGTTTTAGGGCGACTGCCCTGCTGCGTAACATCGTTGCTGCTCCATAACATCAAACATCGACCCACGGCGTAACGCGCTTGCTGCTTGGATGCCCGAGGCATAGACTGTACAAAAAAACAGTCATAACAAGCCATGAAAACCGCCACTGCGCCGTTACCACCGCTGCGTTCGGTCAAGGTTCTGGACCAGTTGCGTGAGCGCATACGCTACTTGCATTACAGCTTACGAACCGAACAGGCTTATGTCCACTGGGTTCGTGCCTTCATCCGTTTCCACGGTGTGCGTCACCCGGCAACCTTGGGCAGCAGCGAAGTCGAGGCATTTCTGTCCTGGCTGGCGAACGAGCGCAAGGTTTCGGTCTCCACGCATCGTCAGGCATTGGCGGCCTTGCTGTTCTTCTACGGCAAGGTGCTGTGCACGGATCTGCCCTGGCTTCAGGAGATCGGAAGACCTCGGCCGTCGCGGCGCTTGCCGGTGGTGCTGACCCCGGATGAAGTGGTTCGCATCCTCGGTTTTCTGGAAGGCGAGCATCGTTTGTTCGCCCAGCTTCTGTATGGAACGGGCATGCGGATCAGTGAGGGTTTGCAACTGCGGGTCAAGGATCTGGATTTCGATCACGGCACGATCATCGTGCGGGAGGGCAAGGGCTCCAAGGATCGGGCCTTGATGTTACCCGAGAGCTTGGCACCCAGCCTGCGCGAGCAGCTGTCGCGTGCACGGGCATGGTGGCTGAAGGACCAGGCCGAGGGCCGCAGCGGCGTTGCGCTTCCCGACGCCCTTGAGCGGAAGTATCCGCGCGCCGGGCATTCCTGGCCGTGGTTCTGGGTTTTTGCGCAGCACACGCATTCGACCGATCCACGGAGCGGTGTCGTGCGTCGCCATCACATGTATGACCAGACCTTTCAGCGCGCCTTCAAACGTGCCGTAGAACAAGCAGGCATCACGAAGCCCGCCACACCGCACACCCTCCGCCACTCGTTCGCGACGGCCTTGCTCCGCAGCGGTTACGACATTCGAACCGTGCAGGATCTGCTCGGCCATTCCGACGTCTCTACGACGATGATTTACACGCATGTGCTGAAAGTTGGCGGTGCCGGAGTGCGCTCACCGCTTGATGCGCTGCCGCCCCTCACTAGTGAGAGGTAGGGCAGCGCAAGTCAATCCTGGCGGATTCACTACCCCTGCGCGAAGGCCATCGGTGCCGCATCGAACGGCCGGTTGCGGAAAGTCCTCCCTGCGTCCGCTGATGGCCGGCAGCAGCCCGTCGTTGCCTGATGGATCCAACCCCTCCGCTGCTATAGTGCAGTCGGCTTCTGACGTTCAGTGCAGCCGTCTTCTGAAAACGACAAACAGCCAGAAAGGCTGTTACAGGCGATTTGATCTGCAACCTATTGGTTAAATTAATGTATCAAAAACGATGGTTTTTGTGACAGTCTTGAAAAGTCCTGACTTCTCCCGAAAAATGACTCCCCTCATGTAACAAAACTCGTTACTGTATCAACATAACAATAACCCCATAACTAATTAGCGAGAAAAGAATGAAAATCGGCTATGCACGTAAATCTACGCATCTTCAGGATGTGGCGCACCAGGTTGACGAACTAACAAAAGCTGGATGTGAGCAAATCTATCAGGATCAGACCTCACGTAGCGGCCCCAAGCGCGACAAAAAAGGTGCGCCGGAACTGGAGAACTGCCTGAAAGCATTGCGCGAGGGAGATACCCTAGTAGTTTGGGCACTAGATCGGCTCGGCGGTTCATTGGGTCAAGTCATTACTTTACTCGACGACCTGAAGAAACGCGGAATAACTTTCATAGCCATCAAGGACAGAATAGACACAAATGCGCCAGTTATAGGGGAAATCTATACTCATCTGATGGCGATATTCTCTAGCTTTGAACGCAACCGCAATATTGAAAGAACGCGCTCAGGCCTTGCAGCTGCACGCGCAAGGGGCCGTGTGGGAGGGAGAAAACCGTCACTTTCTGAAGAAGATGTTAAACAAATTAGAATCTTACTTGCTGATCCTGAAATGACAGTTGGTGCAGTTGCTAAGCGCTTCAACGTTTCTCGCATGACTATTTATCGCTACACCACAAAATCATGAATGACCGCAGCATGGCGGTTTTATTTTCTTATGCCCGTCAGGGCATGGAAGGCGACCACGCCGGACTTAAACGGGCACCGGCCGCAAATCGCCGGAAACCGCAACGCTGACCGTATCGCCCGGCCCAGCCCCTCCCTGCAAAGCCATAACCCAGCCCGCCGCCACGCAGCTGCCGCACGTCCCCCACGGTGGTGCGCAGTGGGCGCCGCGCGCCTGCGCGCGGGAACGGCGGCCCGCCTTCGGGTCGCGGCGCCGTACTGCGCGTTAGCGGCCGCACGCGGCCGGTTACGGGGGACACTACGCCATACGACCAGCGACCCGCTGAGCTGCACAATCCACGGATAACACAAGCTACATACATGTCGATATGGGAATCGGCCCACCTTGCCGGGCTGCGTAATTGCATCGGACTTGACTACCCATTTGCATTTTACTTGGTGACCGTTTGCAGATTACTTGACCATCACCAACTAAATCTGTCCCATTAGATTTAGTTGGCGTAAGGCCTTACATCTTAACGGCTGCTGTGTGCCAAAAGCGGAAGTTGGAGTGCCAGAGGCGCTCTAAAAATTAATGGTTCGTTATGCAGGGATACAAACAAATACCTGCATGGTTTCTATGGCTTTTTGATTGGATTCATGTATGACGGTAATGCCTTCATTCCGTCAGCTTTTGCAGTGCTTACCTCCATGTATAGACGATTGATAAGAACGATTTGTATACTTCCTCATATCTACAGATTTTTCAGGTACTCACATGAAAATGACACGCTTAGAAGCTATCAAGGCATGGGGAAGAGCAAGCCGAGAAGGTAAGCCAATTCCCGAAGAGGTCAGAGAAGTTCTGATCAGCACCCAACAAAATGATAGTAGCCATGATTTCCATGTAGAACCCACTACAGCTAAAGTTAGAGTTAGCAAAGAGCAAGTAAAAAAGAATATTAACGGTAAGAAACCGTTAACTGCGCCTGCACCTATCCGTAGCGTAGGAGGTTATTTAACTCCTAAAGAAATGGAAACTTACAACCAAAAACGCAAGTTAAATAATCAAAAACGTAAAAATAAACCTTTACTTTATTCAGATATAATGCTTGAACTTCTTGCATCTGGTTTGTCAAAAAAGCAAGCGACGAAGAAAGCAAAAGATATTATTCAGCGTGAAACACTTGAGCGACTCAATAACAAAAAAAGTAAACCTGTGGCTAAAGTATCACTTTCATCCAAATATAGAGCTATTCGTAATGAGAAAAAGATTAAGTCTGATCCTTGGCACATAGCGAAAACGAAACAGGACGAAATAATTCAAGCTAAAAACGAACAAAAAAAGCTAGAGGCGGATCTTATAAGTCGCCGTATTTCATGTATTGAATGCAAGGTTGATTTTCAATCGCTTGGAGGATTTGCAGACCATGCTAGAGATGTTCATCATGCAAGCATAAGTACACCTAAGCTAATTGTAGAAATTGAAAAACCTATTGCCAATGCTGATTTTTTAATCGGGGTGCCTGTATTATCGTCTACTGAATCAGTAGAGGAAGTTGTTTCTATTCCTGTTGCCAAAACTCCAGAATCCTTTAGTGATAAGTGGCTCAGATTGTTTGCAGAAAAGGGGTACACCGTTGCTATGGTTGATGCTTTCAAACGAGAAGCAACTAAACAAGGTATGGATGTAAAAGAGGCACATGAATTTCTTAGTGTCTGTAAGCCGTCAAAACACCTCACAGGAATACCTGTACGCCCTTTAGAAGTGATTCTTCCTCCTGAACAACCGAATACCATTATAAATCCCGTAGAAACGCTTGTAAATTCAGTTGCTAATGCTCCTTCTTACGCTCCCGCTCTATCTGAATCTATTGAGCAAGCGTTGTTCGCAGATCGTATTGTTCGTACCCGTACCAATCAGAACGATTTTAAAGAGCGTGTGGCCGCTAACTTTGGTTATCGTTGTGCCATAACTAATAGCGGAGAAGCACTAGAGGCCGCCCACATTGAGCCAGTTGGAACAGGAAATAATAATACTTCTAACGGATTATTGATGCTTGCATGTTTGCATCGCCTTTTTGATGCTGATTTAATGGCTATTAATCCTGACTTACTCACTGTACATTTCAAACCTGATTGCACATACTTTGCTAAAAGTATATTGGAAGGTAAAAAAATAAATGCTCACTCAGTTCCTTTGAACAAATCGGGATTGCTAGAACGCTGGCTTCGCTTTGATGTCTAAAGGCACGAAAAAGTGAAATGCAACTATTTCTACAGTCACTTTTGTGGGAGAAAAAGTGCCAACTTCAGCTCCTCGCTCATAGTAGACCTCCCGACGCCTCAGGCGGTCCGCTTTGTGCCAGAAGTGGACGTTAAAGTGAACTATCTTAGTGGTCAGGTTTATGCTTATAGGACGAAAGCTATCAGTTTTCTGGCAGATTTTCTTATCAGATAATATTCACCTGTCAGGTAACAAATTACTGCAATGAAGCTTATTGCTCCACCCAGCACCGTGTTATTGACCAGCAATTATAAGGCTGCCGCCAGGCAGTTTCTTATGTTCCCGTCCGGGCATTCGGTAAAACGCCCATAACACCGAACTGTGTAACAGGGAAAGTGACGACTACTTGGATTTTTAAGCGCCCGATGACTTCCTACTTGTTGAGATACCTGAGAGCGATTAAGCATACACAATAATCTTAACTCTCTGTGTAATACATATGTATTACACAGAGAAATGCCTAATTTTTCAGGTTTATCTTTATGAATACGTAACACAAAAATTATTACAGTGAGTCATCGAAAATTGATTCATGCGGCACGCATTTTCTTGCGTTACGATTCCATTTTCGTGCTCAGCAACAAATGCCATGTCTCTTGTAATTGGGATTATCCAGGTCAGATCGTTTTTCCAAAGATTAACGTTCCAGAAATCAGGCAGGATAAAGTTTTCCTCCGGCGATTTAACTAATCCCCACTTCCTGCTTTTAAATAAAATATTTAATTTATTCAAGTCCATTTTGAATGTCAAACCCCGAAACATATCATCATGCATTGTTCCGTCCGGCCTCATAAAATAAGCCCCTTTGTACTCTAATGTGTCCTGCTCTTCAAAAGATAACTCGCTTCCGATTATGCGGAAATTGACGCTTTCCGGACGTTCGCTGGCTAACCTGCCCCTGATATTCCACATCAGGTAGTAATCAGTTATTCTTCCGAAATTGAAGCTATTTTCATTATTTATTGCTTTATCTACTTCTTCCTTAAAAGCATCCTCTATGCTTTTCATAAGTCTTTCCGTGGATTCATCCCATCCTTTTTTTGAATAAAAGACTTCATCGTTGACAGACTTTTGTTTTACGACCCCTTCTTTATCTACTATCTTTACATAAACTTTATTTGCATCCTGTGAAAATAGTTTCAGGAACTGTCTGCCCAGGTAATGCTGTTTATACGTGAACTGCACGGTTTTGGTTCTGTTCCTGCGCGGTTTTTTCATATTACCTCAGAATATTCATGACGGATTAAGTTCAGCTTAGCATGTCCTGATCCTAAACTGTTCCGGCGAGGCCGCTACTGTTTGAGGGTATGAGATGCCCGGACACGGTAATTCGGTAAAACGCCCATATTACCGAATTACCAGTAATGAGGCTTGATAGCAGGCTTCTTCTTTGTAGGGACACGTTCAGGAAACTGGTGAGATTGCAATTCGTCAATCTTCACTTGTCGTCTTATCCAATCACTATGGTTTTTAAGTGAGCCGGGCACTCCGCGTTCGATACCTTCGCGATGTGGCAAAATAATGCCAACCGTTATTTCTGGAAAATCTTCCTTTATTGCTTTTAAGGCAGGCGTCATATCGGTATCAGCCGACACTAAGACTATTTGTGCAATGCGTGCATCTGCTTCAAGGTTCTGTTGCTTTGAAAGAAGTCGGTACATACTGATAGCAATATTTACATCGGTCTCTTTTTCCTCAAGATCCCATACATCAACCTTATCAGATCGGGATGCAGGAATACCATCCAGATAACGCGGCGCACTGCCACGATTAAGCCTGTGTCTTCCTAAATGGACTGTAACGCCCTTCGCCTTGAGTGCGCGAATATAAACATCCTGAGCTTCAGCCGACTCTTTACCTCTGGTTGCAAGAGGAGGTAAAACGGGAGAGGTAAAGTAATTTACCTGGGCAGTCTCAGAGGCAGGATTTTGAATTTTCGTGATATATGTCAGAAGCGCAGGGAGGTCGAGCCACTTGAAGGGTGTTCCAGCCAGCAGCCCGTAAAAGAGATTGTATCCATCAATGAAAAAAGCGGTGCGCACGTTTGCTTCCCATCAGATACGAAAAAACCGGCTCGCTGGCCGGTTTCTTCACCCCAACTGCCAGTGAACTTAATCGCTGCGTTCGGGGTTGAGTTGTAGGAACAATACTATGCTATTTTGACGACCCCGTCAATCATCCCTGCTAATCCTGCATAACGGCCTTTCATCCCCGCTCACGATCTGTAGACATTCGGTAAAACCCGCATAACACCGAATCGCCCCGCCGCGGCGCGCAACACTACATGTTGTGCCTGTCTCAGCTGGCAGGCCTACCAGATATAGTGATCGGGCGGTCAGCGCCGGGGCAGGCCGCGCCGGTTGCCCCGCTGCGCCATTCGGTAAAACTCCGGCACGGGGGGGGGCCCGAATGCGGTTTACCGCCAGCGGAGTTTTTCTTCTTGCTTTTTTACACATTGCACAATGGCGAGGTGGTATTAGAAAATGTCATTTCTCACATTAAGCCTATATCCGCTTTTCGCTCATAGCTGCCGGTCAACTCGGAAGGAAACTGTCTCTATTTTCTGTTGGAGATGACCAAGAGAAGTGCAAACAGGCAGTCAAGTAAAATGCAAATGGGGAGTCAAGTGAATGCAAATACCCACCGGGCGCCGCTGCCGCGTGGGAATCGGCCCACCTTGCCAGGCGCTGCTGCCGTGTGGAAATCCGCCCATCTTGCCGGGCGCCGCTGCCGTGTGGAAATCCGCCCATCTTGCCGGGCGCCGCTGCCACGTGGGAATCGGCCCATCTTGCCGGGCGCTGCTGCCGCGTGGGAATCGGCCCACCTTGCCGGGCGCCGCTGCCGTGTGGAAATCCGCCCATCTTGCCGGGCGCCGCTGCCGCGTGGGAATCGGCCCACCTTGCCAGGCGCCGCTGCCACGTGGGAATCGGCCCACCTTGCCGGGCGCCGCTGCCGTGTGGGAATGCACCCACCTTCCTGACGGAAATTAAAAAAACCTGTCAAATGACAGGCTCAAAGGTGCTGGTTTATGTCAGACGGGATTTTGCTTATCGAGTATTGAGAACAAAAACGGCACTGTTGCAAATAGTCGGTGGTGATAAACTTATCATCCCCTTTTGCTGATGGAGCTGCACATGAACCCATTCAAAGGCCGGCATTTTCAGCGTGACATCATTCTGTGGGCCGTACGCTGGTACT
>NZ_JBMKHV010000029.1:0-8642 GCF_049238585.1 Enterobacter cloacae complex sp. IR5428
CTGGTCTGACGGCGCTTACTGCTGAATTCACTGTCGGCGAAGGTAAGTTGATGACTCATGATGAACCCTGTTCCATGGCTCCAGATGACAAACATGATCTCATATCAGGGACTTGTTCGCACCTTCCCTTGAGCTTCTGAAGCGAATCAACCGCGACAAATTCGACATTACCTGTTGTTTTTACAGTGATTATAGTCGTGCTGAAGGTCAAACGATAGGCCAGGTGCTCAACAGCATTGGGATCCCATTACTCGTTATCCCTCAACGTAAGCAACCGGCATGGGCAAAACTCCTGAAAGAAGCGGGACGTGGTCTGCTGTTTTTCTCGCGTTCGGCGCGCAAAGCATTTACGCGGCATATTGATACCCTGTGGCGTATCCGGCCCAACGTCAGCAAGATCGAGACCATTTTCAGGGAAGGTGGATTCGATACGCTGTATATGAACAACCAGCCAGGCTCTAATGAAGAAGGGTATCTGGCGGGCGCAAACCTGCGTGCACGGATAATCCAGCACTGCCGGATTGAACCAGTGCTGACCCCGCCGCTGGTGAAGCTGGTGAATGCCCATGCCACAAAAATCATTGCCGTCTCGCACGGCGTTGAACGCGTGCTACTTCAGCATGGCGTCCGGCCAGAGCTGTGTACCACGGTCAACAATGCCATCGACATCCATCAGCCTTTGCCGGACCGATGCGTGATGCGCCAGCGACTGAACATTGAAGACGATACGTTTGTATTCGGCAGCATTGGCTCGTTAATCCCTCGTAAGGCCAACCACCACACGCTGGAGGCGCTGGCACAGTTCAGCCAGAGACACCCGCAGGCAAAATGGAAAATGGTGCTGGTTGGTGAAGGGGCTGAACGCGGCGCGCTGGCTGCACAAGCTGATGCATCAGGTATTGCTGAGCACGTCATTTTTACCGGTTTCCAGAACACGCCTTTTGACTATCTCGCCACTTTTGACGCGTTCATTCTGGCCTCGCAGAGCGAAGGCTTGCCCCGCGTCGTGCTGGAAGCAATGCTGCTCAACATCCCCGTGATTGGTTCAAAAGTGACCGGCACGGCAGAATTGATCGACCATGAGTCGACCGGGCTGCTGTTCCCCTGGAGCGACGTGTCGCAACTTGCTCAACATCTGGATAATATCTGGCAGGATCCTGCTCTGCGCGCCCGGCTTGCCGCAGCCGCGCACCAGAATGTCTGCAACATGTATGCCATTGAAAGCTATGTTAACGGTGTCGAGGCCGTTCTTGGCGCGCAATAACCAAACGAGAAGAACATGTTTAAATTCCTGAATGCTCGCTACCGCCACATTACCGGGCGTCATAACATTCCTTACGCTTCCCTTCCGGTCACGCGCGATCTCGTTGCGGTTGATTCCATTGTGATCCCGTGTACGGGCGCGGATTTCGTCGAAGAGGCGTTATTGTCAGCGACCTTTGCAGAGCGTTATGCCTCTGACGTCAGCGAGATTGTTATCGTCAGCGATCAGCCTGAATCCGCTTTCGGCGAACTGCCGCCAAAAACTCGCGTTGTTACCCTCACGCTTCCAAAACGTGAAGAAGGTTACCGCTATAAGCAGATCTACCTCAGTCGTCTGGTGAAGCTTAACGCTCCGTTGCAGGCGCGCGGTGAAGGTGTGCTGATGATCGACTCCGATCTCAACCTGCTTAAAATGCCAGAGATCAACATGGCGGATATGCACATCTACTCCAGCTTCCGTCAGGGCAAAATGATTGCCAAGCTGGACGGCGCGCCAGCGGAGAAAGTGCCGGCGTATTACAAAGAAACAGTGCGCCCGTATCTGGTCGATCACGTTAACGGCGCGTTTCTTGCCGCCACCAAAAAGACCTGGCGCCGTATCTGCCCGCTGTGGCTGACGCTGTTCCAGGATACCTGGGAGCTGATGGACGATACGCAGCCGCCGACCGATCAGCTGCCGCTCGCTGCGCTGCTGGACATGCTGGATGTCAAAACGGTTAACCTGGGCGACTGGATGAACTGGCCGGTCTCCAAGAAGATCGGCGGACAGGAAGCCGTTGTGCCAAAAGAGGTGATTGGCGCGCACGGCGGTTTCCCGCTTTCCGAATGGCAGAAGTATCTGGAATCACCGGATAATAAGCTGCTGTTCAAAGGTCAGGATTACACCCGCAAGGTGCGTTACCTGACGGACGAAGAGAAAAAGAATCAGTAAAAAAGGGGCTCAGGCCCCTTTTTGATTACTTATCCCAGCTCAGGATCACTTTCCCTGACTGGCCGGAACGCATTGCGTCGAAGCCCTGCTGGAACTCATCGATGGAGAAACGGTGAGTGATAATCGGGGACAGATCCAGACCGGACTGGATCAGCGCAGCCATCTTGTACCAGGTTTCGAACATCTCGCGGCCATAAATGCCCTTAATGAACAGCCCCTTGAAGATGACTTTGTTCCAGTCGATGGACATATCTGACGGCGGAATACCCAGCATCGCGATACGGCCTCCGTGGTTCATGGTGTCGAGCATGGTGCGGAACGCCGGTGGCGCACCGGACATCTCCAGACCCACGTCAAAACCTTCGGTCATGCCCAGCTCTTCCATCACGTCTGTCAGGCTCTCTTTCGAGACATCCACAGCGCGGGTGACGCCCATTTTGCGCGCCAGCGACAGGCGGTATTCGTTCACGTCGGTGATCACCACGTTGCGCGCACCCACATGCTTCGCCACGGCTGCCGCCATAATGCCGATTGGGCCCGCGCCGGAGACCAGCACGTCTTCACCCACCAGGTCGAAGGAGAGCGCCGTGTGTACCGCGTTGCCGAACGGGTCGAAGATGGAGGCCAGGTCGTCAGAGATATTGTCCGGGATTTTGAACGCGTTAAACGCCGGGATCACCAGGTATTCCGCGAAGCAGCCCGGACGGTTCACGCCCACGCCGACGGTGTTGCGGCACAGGTGCGTACGCCCACCGCGACAGTTGCGGCAGTGACCGCAGGTAATGTGGCCTTCACCGGAGACGCGGTCGCCAATGTTGAAGCCTTTCACTTCCTGGCCAATGCCGACCACTTCGCCGACATATTCGTGGCCGACAACCATTGGCACGGGAATGGTTTTTTGCGACCACTGGTCCCAGTTGTAGATGTGAACGTCAGTACCGCAGATGGCGGTTTTACGAATTTTGATCAGCAGATCGTTATGACCGACTTCCGGCTCCGGCACGTCGGTCATCCAAATCCCTTCTTCCGCTTTCAGTTTGGATAACGCTTTCATCACACGTCCTCAGGCAATTACGCCCAGCTGTTTGCCGATGCGGGTAAAGGCTTCCACCGCACGTTCAATTTGTTCAGGCGAGTGCGCCGCAGACATCTGGGTGCGGATACGCGCCTGACCTTTTGGTACCACCGGGAAAAAGAACCCGGTGACGTAAATCCCTTCTTTCTGCAGCTCGCGGGCAAACTGCTGCGCCACAACTGCGTCGCCCAGCATCACCGGAATGATCGCGTGGTCAGCGCCGGCCAGGGTGAACCCTGCGGCGCTCATTTTTTCGCGGAACAGACGGGCGTTAGCCCACAGGCCGTCGCGCAGCTCAGCCCCGGATTCCACCATCTCCAGCACTTTAATAGAGGCGGCCACAATCGCCGGCGCCAGGGAGTTGGAGAACAGGTACGGGCGGGAGCGCTGACGCAGCCACTCAACCACCTCTTTGCGCGCAGCAGTGTAGCCGCCAGACGCGCCACCAAGCGCTTTGCCCAGCGTACCGGTGATGATATCTACGCGGCCCATTACGTCGCAGTATTCGTGGGAGCCGCGGCCATTTTCGCCGACAAAGCCAACCGCGTGAGAGTCATCCACCATCACCAGCGCGTCGTATTTATCCGCCAGATCGCACACGCCTTTCAGGTTGGCGATCACGCCGTCCATGGAGAACACGCCGTCGGTGGCGATCAGCACGTGGCGGGCACCGGCTTCACGGGCCTCTTTCAGGCGGGCTTCCAGCTCAACCATGTCGTTGTTGGCGTAGCGGAAACGCTTCGCTTTGCACAGGCGTACACCGTCGATGATGGAGGCGTGGTTCAGGGCGTCGGAGATAATCGCGTCTTCTGCACCGAGCAGGGTCTCAAACAGACCGCCGTTGGCGTCGAAGCAGGAGGAGTACAGAATCGCGTCTTCCATTCCGAGGAAGTTCGCCAGCTTTTGCTCAAGCTGCTTGTGGCTGTCCTGGGTACCGCAGATAAAGCGAACGGAGGCCATGCCGAAGCCGTGGGTATCCATGCCGTTTTTCGCCGCGGCAATCAGCTCAGGGTGATTCGCAAGACCTAAATAGTTGTTCGCGCAAAAGTTGATCACATGGCTGCCGTCGGCAACGGTGATGTCCGCCTGCTGGGCAGACGTGATAATACGCTCTTCTTTGAACAACCCTTCCGCACGTGCGGTGTCGAGGTCGCTGTTTAACTGTTTGTAAAAATCACCACGCATTGCAATTCTCCAGACTCGGCAAATTTTGGCACATATTACCCAAACCAATAGTTCATGACGAGATGACGCCGTATCTCTTCTCGTTTTTGCAGCATAAATCACGTGTACCCCTGCTGCATATCGGTGAATGGCTGAAGACCGGGCATTGTGATGATATGATAAAGAGATTAGCGTTCGGGATGTTCCCCGGACTCCACACTTCAAAGGTTACAGTTATGATCATCGTTACCGGCGGCGCGGGCTTTATCGGCAGCAATATTGTTAAGGCCCTCAATGACAAAGGCATCACCGACATCCTGGTGGTGGACAACCTGAAAGACGGCACCAAGTTCGTAAACCTGGTGGATCTGAACATCGCTGACTACATGGATAAAGAAGACTTTCTTATCCAGATTATGGCGGGTGAAGAGTTCGGCGAGATCGAAGCCATCTTCCACGAAGGGGCCTGTTCCTCCACCACCGAGTGGGACGGCAAGTACATGATGGACAACAACTATCAGTACTCCAAAGAGATCCTGCACTACTGCCTGGAGCGTGAAATTCCGTTCCTGTACGCCTCTTCCGCGGCAACCTACGGTGGGCGCACTTCAGACTTCATCGAATCCCGCGAGTATGAGCAGCCGCTGAACGTTTACGGTTACTCCAAATTCCTGTTTGATGAGTACGTGCGTCAGATCCTCCCAGAAGCAAACTCTCAGATTGTCGGCTTCCGCTACTTCAACGTCTACGGACCGCGCGAAGGCCACAAAGGCAGCATGGCGAGCGTGGCGTTCCACCTGAACACCCAGTTAAATAACGGCGAAAGTCCGAAACTGTTCGAAGGCAGCGACGGCTTTAAGCGTGACTTCGTCTACGTAGGCGACGTGGCGGCAGTGAACCTGTGGTTCCTGGAAAACGGCGTGTCCGGCATTTTCAACCTGGGCACAGGCCGCGCGGAATCCTTCCAGGCGGTGGCAGACGCGACGCTGGCTTACCATAAGAAAGGCAGCATCGAGTACATTCCGTTCCCGGATAAGCTGAAAGGCCGCTACCAGGCATTCACCCAGGCGGACCTGACTAACCTGCGCGCCGCAGGCTACGACAAGCCGTTCAAGACCGTTGCCGAAGGCGTAACGGAATATATGGCCTGGCTGAACCGTGACCGCGATATAAATTCACAAAATCATTTGAGCGGTATCAAGGCGGCAACGAAGTGAATCTCCGGGAGCTTACAAAAGTAAGTGACAGGAGTGAACGCAGGCAGCCAACGCAGAGACAGCTTGAAGGATGAAGTGAATGAAAATACTGGTGATCGGCCCGTCCTGGGTGGGCGACATGATGATGTCGCAAAGTCTCTATCGCACGCTCAAGGCGCGTTATCCCCAGGCGATAATCGACGTGATGGCACCCGCATGGTGCCGTCCGCTGTTATCGCGTATGCCGGAAGTGAACGAGGCAATCCCGATGCCGCTCGGCCACGGGGCGCTGGAAATCGGTGAACGCCGCAAACTCGGCCATAGCCTGCGCGAGAAACGCTATGATCGCGCATATGTCCTGCCAAACTCCTTCAAATCCGCTCTTGTGCCCTTCTTTGCGGGCATCCCGCACCGTACCGGGTGGCGCGGTGAAATGCGCTACGGCCTGCTGAACGATGCCCGTGTGCTGGATAAAGAGGCCTGGCCGCTGATGGTAGAACGCTACGTGGCGCTGGCCTACGACAAAGGCGTGATGCGCAGCGCGAAAGATCTGCCGCAGCCGCTACTGTGGCCGCAGCTCCAGGTAAGCGACGGGGAGAAATCCCACACCTGCAACGCGTTTGGCATTTCGTCCGAACGCCCGATGATTGGCTTCTGCCCCGGCGCGGAGTTTGGTCCGGCAAAACGCTGGCCGCACTATCACTACGCAGAGCTGGCGAAACAGCTGATCGACGAAGGCTATCAAATTGTGCTGTTTGGCTCAGCGAAAGATCACGAGGCGGGCAATGAAATTCTCGCCACGCTCAGCACCGAGCAACAGGCCTGGTGCCGAAACCTGGCCGGGGAAACGCAGCTCGAGCAGGCGGTTATTTTGATTGCCGCCTGTAAAGCCGTTGTCAGCAACGACTCTGGCCTGATGCACGTCGCCGCCGCGCTGGATCGTCCGCTGGTGGCGCTGTATGGCCCGAGCAGCCCGGACTTCACGCCGCCGCTGTCGCACAAAGCGCGCGTAATTCGCCTGATCACCGGCTACCACAAGGTACGTAAAGGTGATGCCGCAGAAGGCTACCATCAGAGCCTGATCGACATTACGCCGCAGCGCGTTCTCGAAGAGCTCAACGAACTTCTGTTGAGCGAAGAAGGATAACGAATGCGGGTATTGATCGTTAAAACCTCTTCGATGGGCGATGTGCTGCATACGCTGCCGTCACTGACGGACGCGATGCGGGCCATTCCCGGCATTCGTTTTGACTGGGTGGTGGAAGAAGGCTTCGCGCAGATCCCCACCTGGCACGAAGCGGTTGACCGCGTGATCCCGGTGGCCATTCGCCGCTGGCGCAAAGCATGGTTCTCCGCACCGATTAAAGCCGAACGTAAAGCCTTCCGCGAAGCGGTGCAGGCCCGGCGTTACGACGCGATCATTGACGCTCAGGGCCTGGTGAAAAGCGCCGCGCTGGTCACGCGTCTGGCGCACGGCGTAAAGCACGGCATGGACTGGCAAACCGCCCGCGAACCGCTGGCGAGCCTGTTCTATAATCGTCGCCACCATATTGCGAAGCAGCAGCACGCCGTGGAACGTACCCGCGAGCTGTTCGCGAAAAGCCTGGGCTATGCAAAACCTGAAGCCCAGGGTGACTACGCTATTGCACAGCATTTTTTGCGCGAGACGGAGGAGCATGCCGAACCGTATCTGGTGTTCCTGCATGCCACAACGCGCGACGATAAGCACTGGCCGGAAACGCACTGGAGAAGGCTGATTGAACTAATGCAACCTTGCGGTATCCATATTAAACTCCCGTGGGGCGCTGAACATGAGCGGCAGCGTGCGGAACGTCTGGCAGCAGGCTTTTCCCACGTTGAGGTGTTACCCAAACTCACGCTGGCGCAGGTTGCCGCACAGCTGGCGGGCGCTAACGCCGTCGTTTCTGTGGATACAGGGTTAAGCCATTTAACCGCCGCACTGGATCGTCCTAATATCACGATTTTCGGCCCGACCGATCCGGGGTTGATCGGGGGTTACGGTAAAAACCAGCATCAGATGGTCAGCCCTACGCAACAAACGAAGGATATTAGCGCAGATGCTATTTTTTCATTTTTACAGGGCAGCCATCGGCTTTCCAACAGGGATATTTAACCCATGAGTTATGTATTTCTGCTGATTTTACTCTTTCCGGTGAAACTCCTCCGGAAGCTGTTTCGAAAAGACACGGGCAAAAACCTTGTCATTCAGACAGCCAAAATCGGTGACTTTATTAATGCGACACCTCTACTGGCATATCTGCAAAAAAGCGATGTGTTGGTCAGTCGCAGCGTTGGTGCGCTGGCGAAGCATGATGAGACTATCGAGCAGATCTATTTTATTGAGCAGCATAAGCGCAACCTGTGGCGTAAACTGTGCTTCGCGTGCAGGATCATGAACCGCTACGACAACGTCTACCTGCTACAACCCAACAGCGTGAACCTCTTTTTTGCCGCCGTCTGCAATGCTAAAAACAAACAATTTTTAACCATTTACACGCGCAGGTGGTATCACGGGATTTTCTATCTTGCGGCTGACGGTACCGTTGAGCATGGCAAAAAAACGCTTTCGGTGACGAACTACCTGAAACTGGCCGACCGCGCACTCACATGGCAAGACTCTCCCAAGCACGCCACAAAGCCGCTCTTTAAACCGACGACCTGGCCGGCCACTCTTGATAAACCTGACGTTATCCGCATCGGCATCAGTATTGCGGCGGGCAATAAAGCCAAAACCGTTCCTCCGGTTATCTGGAAGCGGATTGTTGATCAACTCGCTGATTTACCCTGCGAGTTTTATGTCTTCGGCGCGCCAAATGAACAGTCGTGGATGGACGATATCACCCGCCTTTACGGTGAAATCCCTAAGGAAGGTGCGAACAAGTCCCTGATATGAGATCATGTTTGTCATCTGGAGCCATGGAACAGGGTTCATCATGAGTCATCAACTTACCTTCGCCGACAGTGAATTCAGCAGTAAGCGCCGTCAGACCAG
>NZ_JBMKHV010000030.1:0-6425 GCF_049238585.1 Enterobacter cloacae complex sp. IR5428
GCCTCGCCCCGGCCTGCAGGAAACGCCTCAGCGATTTACAGCCGGACCAGGGCATCGCTGACAGCCCTCAGTCATTTAGAAAGCAACTTTATTGCTTCTGCATAAAAAAATTACTGGGGATCCCTCAGCCCACAGGGAGAGGGAGAAAACATGATGCCCTTACCCTGCGGGAGAGGGAGAAAAGCGGATGCAAAACCGCTGCTTGCGGCGGTAAGCGTAGACATCTTCCACGTGCCCGTTTTTGATCCGCGCTTGCAGCCCGCGCCAGTAGCTGGCGCGGAACAGATCGGCATGCATCTCTTCGAATAGCGGCCCGATGCGCGGGTCGGCACAAAGCCAGTGGCGAAACTCCTCCGGAAACACATCGCCCGGCGATACGCTGTACCACGGCTCGCTGGACAGTTCATCTTCCGGGTAGCGCGGCGGCGGGATATCGCGGAAGTTCACCTCGGTCATGTAGCAAATTTCATCGTAATCGTAGAACACCACCCGCCCGTGACGGGTGACGCCGAAGTTTTTAAACAGCATGTCGCCGGGGAAAATATTGGCGGCGGCGAGCTGGCGAATCGCATTGCCGTACTCTTCAATGGCGTCTCGTAAAGCCTGACCTTCGGACTGCTCCAGCCAGATATTTAGCGGCACCATCCGGCGTTCGATATAGAGATGGCTAATCGTAATCTTATCGCCAAGATCGGTAATTTTCGTCGGCGCTTCCTGCATGAGTAGCGTCATTAGCGCCGGATCGATCTGCTGCTTATCCAGCACAAAGTTTTCAAACTCCTGGGTATCGGCCATTCGCCCGACGCGATCGTGCTCTTTTACCAGCTGATAGCAGGCACGGACGTGGGCTGCGGTCATCTCTTTCTGCGGGGCGAATTTATCCTTAATCACCTTAAACACCCGATCAAAGCCCGGCAGCGTGAAGACCAGCATCACCATGCCGCGGATACCCGGCGCTTCGATAAACTGCTCATCAGCCGTGGTGACATAACGCAGGTATTCCCGATAACTCTCCGTTTTGGCATGCTTCTGACAGCCAATCGCCATATACAGCTCGGCGGTGGTTTTGCCCGGCAGGATCTCGCGCAGCCACTCCACCAGGGCGGCAGGCAGCGGGGCGTAGACCATGAAATAGGAGCGGGCGAAGCCAAATACGATACTCGCCTCAGCGCTGGTAGTCAGGCAGGTATCGACAAACAGTTCGCCGTCGTCGGTACGGTGAATGGGCAGCAGAAACGGCACGATGGCTGTCGGCGTAACCAGTTTGCCCACCAGCCAGGCGGCCTTATTGCGGTAGAAAAGCTCGTTGGCAACCTGCAAATGGCTGCGGCTGAGCACCGCCTCGCCGAAGGTTTCACTGAGATACGCGTGGATATAGCCGATATCCCGGGGTTTATTCTCCCACGGCAGGCGCAGCGGCAAATCCGTTAAGACGCGGTGCAGGAGCTTTTCCCAACCGCGATCGGGAAAGAAATCTTTCGCCAGCGGACGCGGAATGGTACGGAAGCGTCGCTCGGGCTGGGAGCTGAAGATAAATAACCGCTCAGGAGATAATGAGCGGTGGTCAAATAACCGGCAATAGACGGAGTTAAAAAAGCTCTCCGCAATCTCGAAGCGCGGGTAGTCGGGTAACAGATGGGTGTAATGCTCTTTCACGCGCAGTAAAAATTCCGCATCCGGGCTTTTACCGTCGGTGATACAGCGCAGTTGTTCCACCACCAGACCTACGTGGTGATCATAGAGATGGATACGCTGCTTCATGGCCTGCTGAACCGCATGCCAGTCGGCGTGCTCAAAACGCTGTTGCGCGCCGGATGTGACTTCCAGAAAGCGGCCATACTGGGCATCGAAGCCCTGCAAAATAGTTTGGGCTATCAGTAATTCCAGACCACGCGACATATATTCCCCTCACCCCAACCCTCTCCCCGAGGGGGGAGAGGGGGAAAGATCAGAACTGTGCTTCTTCCGTTGAACCCGTTAATGCCGTGACGGAGGAAGTCCCGCCCTGAATAATCGTGGTCACATTATCGAAGTAGCCGGTTCCCACCTCCTGCTGGTGCGAAACGAAGGTGTAACCCTCTTTGCCCGCCGCAAATTCTGGCTGCTGTACCTTCTCAACATAGTGCTTCATGCCTTCGCCCTGTGCGTAGGCATGCGCCAGGTCGAACATGTTGAACCACATGCTGTGGATACCCGCCAGGGTGATGAACTGGTACTTGTAGCCCATATCCGACAGCTGCTGCTGGAAGCTGCCGATGGTCGTGTCGTCCAGATTTTTTTGCCAGTTGAAGGACGGCGAACAGTTATAGGCCAGCAGCTTGCCCGGATATTTCGCATGAATCGCATCGGCAAAGCGCTTCGCCAGCGCCAGATCCGGCGTGGAGGTTTCACACCAGACCAGGTCGGCGTAAGGGGCATACGCCAGGCCGCGGCTGATCGCCTGTTCAATACCGGCATGCGTGCGATAGAACCCTTCGCTGGTGCGTTCGCCGGTGATGAATTCGCTGTCGTACGGGTCGCAGTCAGAGGTGATCAGGTCCGCTGCGTCCGCATCGGTACGAGCAATGACCAGCGTCGGCACGCCGAGCACGTCAGCAGCCAGACGCGCGGCAACCAGCTTCTGGATCGCTTCCTGAGTTGGCACCAGCACTTTCCCGCCCATATGCCCACACTTCTTCACCGACGCCAGCTGATCTTCAAAGTGAACGGCCGCTGCACCGGCCTCAATCATCGATTTCATCAGCTCAAAGGCGTTCAGCACGCCGCCGAAACCGGCTTCCGCATCGGCGACGATCGGCAGGAAATAATCAGTA
The DNA here is from genome assembly GCF_049238585.1 of Enterobacter cloacae complex sp. IR5428. Classification (NCBI taxonomy): domain Bacteria; kingdom Pseudomonadati; phylum Pseudomonadota; class Gammaproteobacteria; order Enterobacterales; family Enterobacteriaceae; genus Enterobacter; species Enterobacter cloacae complex sp. IR5428. Next base: position 2,814 of record NZ_JBMKHV010000030.1, read on the forward strand.
AAGCGCGGATCGTGGGGCTCAATGCCCGCCGCCCACTGGATCTGATCCGCACGGCGGAAGGTATTGTTGATCCGATCTACCACTGACGGCACCGAGTTCGCCGGATAAAGAGATTGATCCGGATACATGCTGGAGGCCAGGTTAGCATCCGCCGCGACCTGCCAGCCGGAAAGATAGATAGCTTCAATGCCAGCCTTCGCCTGCTGCAATGCCTGACCGCCAGTCAGTGCGCCGAGGCTGTTGATATAACCTTTTTTAGACCCCCCGTGCAGCAGATCCCACATTTTCGCCGCGCCGTTCTGCGCCAGCGTACACTCCGGGTTAACCGAGCCGCGTAACTTCACCACTTCCTCTGCGCTGTACGGACGGCGAATGCCTTCCCAGCGCGGTTGGGTCCACTCTTTTTGTAACTCTTCGATCTGTTGGGTACGGGTTTTCATGTGCAGATGCTCCATATTGTTATGTGGTGAATTACGCCAGGAAGCGGTAGCCCGGCAGGGTCAGGAAGTCGATTAAGTCATCAGAGGTGGTGATTTGCTCCATCAGGCGCGCAGCGTCATTAAAACGCCCGCTGCTGAAGCGGTGCTCGCCCAGTTCGTCCTGGATGACCCGCATCTCTTCGGCCAGCATCTGACGGAACAGGGCTTTGGTGACCGGTTTGCCGTTGCTGAGCGTTTTTTGATGATGGATCCACTGCCAGATGGAGGTACGTGAAATTTCCGCCGTGGCGGCATCTTCCATCAGGCCGTAGATCGGCACGCAGCCGTTGCCGGAGATCCATGCCTCGATGTACTGCACGGCGACGCGAATATTGGCGCGCATGCCCTCTTCCGTACGCTCGCCCGCACACGGCGCGAGCAACTGTTCTTCTGCGATTGGCGCATCGTCTTCACGGGTTACAAACAGCTGGTTTTTGTTGTCGCCGAGTACGCGGTTGAAGACCTCCATCGCCGTGTCGGCCAGACCGGGGTGGGCAATCCACGTCCCGTCGTGGCCGTTACGGGCTTCCAGCTCTTTATCGGCTTTCACCTTGTTGAGCACCTGGTTGTTACGCTCAGCATCTTTGCTCGGGATAAAGGCCGCCATACCGCCCATCGCAAAGGCGCCGCGTTTGTGGCAGGTCTTAATCAGCAGGCGCGAGTAGGCGCTGAGGAAGGGTTTATCCATGGTGACAACCTGACGATCCGGCAATACCCGGTCGGCATGGTTTTTCAGGGTTTTGATGTAGCTGAAGATGTAATCCCAGCGGCCGCAGTTCAGGCCCACAATATGGTCACGCAGCGCATGGAGGATCTCATGCATCTGGAATACGGCTGGCAGGGTTTCAATCAGCAGCGTGGCCTTAATGGTGCCGCGCGGCAGGCTGAAGCGGTCTTCTGCGTAGCTGAAGACTTCACTCCACCACGCCGCTTCCTGCCAGGACTGGGTTTTCGGCAGATAGAAATAGGGGCCGCTGCCTTTCGCCAGCAGGTTCTTATGGTTGTGGAAGAAGTACAGCGCAAAGTCGAACAGGCTGCCCGGAATGGCTTCTCCGCGCCAGGTGACGTGTTTTTCAGGCAAATGCAGACCGCGTACGCGGCAGATCAGCACCGCCGGATTCGGTTTGAGCTGGTAAATTTTACCGGCTTCGTTGGTATAGCTGATGGTGCCGTTGACGGCGTCGCGCAGGTTGATCTGCCCGTCGATAACTTTCTGCCAGTCCGGCGCGAGGGAATCTTCGAAGTCCGCCATAAATACTTTGACGTTGGCATTCATGGCGTTAATCACCATTTTGCGCTCTACCGGGCCGGTGATCTCTACGCGACGATCCTGTAAATCTTCAGGGATTCCGCGAATTTTCCATTCACCATGACGAATGGAAGCGGTTTCCGAAATAAACCCTGGCAACTTGCCGTTATCGATCTCCTGCTGTTGATGAATGCGTGCCGCCAGCAGTTTATTACGCTGTGGCGTAAAGCGAGTCACCAGTTCAGTCAGAAACTCTACCGCTTCTGCCGTCAAAACTTGCTGTTCTTGCTCACCATTCGGCTGGGTAAAGGTCAGTTCATCGACCGTTGTTGCCTGTTGAGTCATCGTTCTGCTCCTCATCAAAGATCCAAAATCACGCCCCCGATGCGAGCGAAAGATCGTTGTGTAGTTTTCGCTCAGCAGAATTAAGACTATCTATAATTTTTCCAAAATCAAAAACAATTTCCATTTTAATTCATATCCAATCACAACTATATGATTAATATGGGATTAAAGTTTTTCACGATGTTGAGTTGGTTTTCGGAAATAAAAAAGGCACCCGAAGGTGCCTGATGTGAATAGCTGAAACGCTTTAGGATCGTTTAATGCAGACGATTACTCCAGCGTCGGATTCATGTGGCGCAGATCGTACGGCGTAATCTGGTAGACGTAATAGTTGAGCCAGTTAGTGAACAGCAGATTTCCGTGACTACGCCAGGTTGCCCGAGGCGTGTTTTGCGGATCGTTTTTCGGGAAATAGTTGTACGGGACATCCGGATTCAGACCCGCTTCAACGTCACGAAAATACTCTGACGCGAGGGTATGCGGATCGTACTCAGGATGGCCGGTAACGAACGCGATGCGTTTGTCTTTACTGGCGAACAGGTAGGCATCGCCGTCTTCCGTTTCGGCCAGGATTTCCAGGTCGGTATAATCGCGGATCAGCTGTGCCGGAAAATCGGCGTAGCGAGAATGCGGAGCCAGGAAAGTGTCATCGAAACCACGCGTCAGCAGCGCATGCGGGTGAAGAATGTGGTGTTCGTATACGCCAGAAAGTTTGTCGCTGCGGGTTTGCTTGGGAATACCATACAGGATATTCAATGCGGCCTGTACCGCCCAACAGACAAATAAGGTGGACGTGACGTGATCTTTTGCCCACTCCAGCACCTGCCTGATTTGTGGCCAGTAGGCAACGTCATTAAATTCCACCAGACCCAGCGGTGCGCCGGTGACGATCAGTCCATCGAAATTCTCATCGCGAATATCTTCAAAATTACAGTAGAAGTTATTCAGATGCTCAGCAGGCGTGTTGCGTGACTCACGGGCGTCAATGCGCAGCAGCTGGATATCAACCTGAAGCGGAGAGTTGGAGAGCAAACGCAGGAACTGGTTCTCCGTTTCGATCTTTTTTGGCATCAGATTGAGAATAAGCACCTTCAGCGGGCGAATTTCCTGACCTGTCGCACGCGAAGCCGTCATGACGAAGACATTCTCTTCACGCAAGAAATTGACGGCTGGTAGCTCGTCCTGCACCCGAATCGGCATAACCTTAAATCCTCACAACATACGTATAAACGTTTAGACATCCAGACAGCTAACGATACCCAGAAACGGGCTTAATGTCGAGTCTGCAAGCGAAAGGTGAGAAAGTTTCAAGGAGGGAAAGCATGTAGGGCGGGTAAGGTGGGGCCACCACCCGACTTTTCAGAACGCACAAAGCAAAAAACCCCGCACCTTCCGGTACGGGGTTCTTTCTGTTTGATGCCTGGCAGTTCCCTACTCTCACATGGGGAGACCCCACACTACCATCGGCGCTACGGCGTTTCACTTCTGAGTTCGGCATGGGGTCAGGTGGGACCACCGCGCTAAAGCCGCCAGGCAAAT
>NZ_JBMKHV010000031.1:0-6137 GCF_049238585.1 Enterobacter cloacae complex sp. IR5428
AGTACCAGCGTACGGCCCACAGAATGATGTCACGCTGAAAATGCCGGCCTTTGAATGGGTTCATGTGCAGCTCCATCAGCAAAAGGGGATGATAAGTTTATCACCACCGACTATTTGCAACAGTGCCCAAAAAATTAACTACCTGAGGAAAATTGATCCTTTTGTGTTTGAAGAACTGTTGCTGGAAGGATTTGAAGCGCATGGCTTCAGAACCATCAGAAACAAACGCTATACCGGCGATGGAGGCATTGACGGCCAGGTAATAATAGGAAAATATCGCTATCTTATTCAGGCTAAACGCTATCGCGGCCATATTGCTTTACAGCACGTACAGGAGTTCGAGAAGTTGCTTAAACGTCATAACTGTCGCGGTCTGTTTTGCCATACCGGGAAAACCGGCGCAGGTTCAAAATCTGTCAGTATTGCCAGTGAACGGATGGAGATTATCAGCGGCCAGCGCCTGATAGATTTGCTCACGCCCGGCAGCTCCTTCACTATCGCAACCGCCCCGCAGACGATGATGAAGCGTACCGCAGCAACACTAGAAACGAGCACCATTGTTAAAGATGCCGGTAAAGAAAATCGATACCATGAGAGTTAATTAAATGAAGTCAGTAACTATAGAAGCAAAAACATTTGCTGAAATGTTAGGAATAACAGAAGGTGAGTTAATCTTTGCCATTAAGAAAACTGGCACATTCAAAAACAAGACCATCCCACAACCTCATGAGCCACATAAATCAAATAATAGATTTTTATATTCAGACGTAATGAGGTTTATAGAATCACTAAAAGACAAAGAGAACCGGTAATGACTCCAACTTACTGATAGTGTTTTATGTTCAGATAATGCCCGATGACCTTGTCATGCAGCTCCACCGATTTTGAGAACGACAGTGACTTCCGTCCCAGCCTTGCCAGATGTTGTCTCAGATTCAGGTTATGTCGCTCAATGCGCTGAGTGTAACGCTTGCTGATAACGTGCAGCTTTCCCTTCAGGCGGGATTCATACAGCGGCCAGCCATCCGTCATCCATACCACGACCTCAAAGGCCGACAGCAGGCCCAGAAGACGCTCCAGCGTGGCCAACGTGCGTTACCTAACAATAAACCTGTTTAAATATCCAGATAAAAACATTCAATCTGGGTCAAATGAGTGATACAGTTTCACCCATAAGACCCAATGGAGGCAATATGTCTGAATTTGAATTACTGGCGCAGGATCTGCTTGAGAAAGCAGAAGCGGAAGAACAACTGCGACAGGAAAATGATAAAAAGCTGCTCGGGCAGGTGCTGGAAATCTATGACCAGAAGTACGTGGCTGAACTGCTTAGAAAAGTTGGTAAAAATGAGTGGAGTCGCGAGACTCTTAATCGCTGGATTAATGGTAAGTGCTCACCTAAGACGCTGACGTTAGCCGAAGAGGAACTTCTACGAAAAATGCTTCCGGAAGCGCCTGCACATCACCCTGACTATGCCTTCCGGTTTATTGACCTGTTTGCTGGGATTGGAGGTATACGGAAGGGCTTCGAAACCATCGGTGGCCAGTGCGTTTTTACCAGTGAATGGAATAAAGAGGCTGTGCGCACATATAAAGCTAACTGGTTTAACGATGCTCAGGAACACACTTTCAATCTAGATATTCGGGAAGTCACGCTCAGTGATAAACCTGAAGTACCTGAAAACGATGCCTATGCTTACATTAATGAGCATGTGCCGGATCATGATGTACTTCTAGCAGGTTTCCCCTGTCAACCGTTCAGCCTTGCGGGCGTAAGCAAGAAAAACTCGCTCGGGCGCGCGCATGGTTTCGAATGTGAGGCTCAGGGAACGCTTTTCTTCGATGTGGCGCGTATTATCCGCGCAAAAAAACCTGCCATCTTTGTTCTTGAAAACGTTAAAAACCTGAAGAGCCATGACAAGGGTAAAACCTTTAAAGTCATCATGGATACCCTCGACGAACTTGGCTATGAAGTTGCGGATGCAGCTGAGATGGGCAAAAACGATCCTAAAGTTATCGACGGAAAACACTTTTTACCTCAGCACCGAGAACGTATCGTTTTGGTCGGTTTCCGCCGTGATCTGAACATTCACCAGGGCTTTACCCTGCGCGATATTAGTCGTTTTTATCCGGAACAGCGTCCGTCATTTGGCGAACTGCTGGAACCCGTGGTTGACAGCAAATATATACTGACGCCGAAACTCTGGGAGTATCTCTATAACTACGCCAAAAAGCACGCAGCTAAGGGTAACGGATTCGGTTTTGGCCTCGTTAATCCTGAAAATAAAGAAAGCATTGCCCGTACGCTTTCTGCTCGCTATCACAAAGACGGGTCTGAAATTCTGATAGACCGTGGCTGGGATATGGCCACAGGTGAAACAGACTTCGCGAACGAAGAAAATCAGGCGCATCGGCCCCGCAGGCTGACTCCGCGAGAGTGCGCGCGCCTTATGGGTTTTGAAAAAGTAGATGGCAGGCCTTTTCGCATTCCTGTGTCAGACACTCAGTCGTACAGGCAGTTCGGTAACTCCGTAGTGGTGCCCGTGTTTGAAGCCGTAGCCAAACTGCTTGAACCTTATATCCTGAAAGCGGTTAATGCCGATTCGTGCAAGGTTGAACGAATCTGATCGCTCCTCCCGGTATTTATGCCGGGAGATAATCTATGGAATATCTGCGTAAAGCCCTGTCAGCTCAGCAATAAACGCACCTAGCGTCATTAGCTCAGCTCTCACCGCCTCCGGGTATTTTTTGTGCAGAGATGATGGCACGACCAATCTGACACCCGACTCCCGCATCTCCCGATATTGAGCCAGAGAAACTCCCTCCTGGAGTGTAAACAGATGCACCTGATGAATTTTATCGGCCTCATTCAGTATCTGACGCCAGCGATCCTTACAGGTAGTCTTGACTGCCAGCATGCGCAGATTTTCTACGGGAAACTCAGTATCGTGGTAAGCCCCTGCGGAAGGGAAAAGGAAATCGGGTTTTTTATTACCTTCTGTGATGGCCTGCGTCGCAAAGTGTCGCAGGCCGTGCTCAATGAATAGATGCTCCAGGTGCAGTTCCAGCGACTTCCCGGCTCTGGATTTACGGCGATTGCTGACAGAATTGGCCAGCGCAATAAATTCATCCACAGAGCCAAATCCTTTCCGGATGATATCCAGAACATGCAGTTCCTCAACCAATAGAAATATGTCGTACTCCACGCGCCGGCGGTCAAGAAGTTGCTCATCCGGATCAAGGGAATTTTTCACATAATGGCTGGCTGCATACTGAATAATTTCACTTCCCGACGGAAAGCGCAGGTGCCAGTCTTCAGGTAGAATATATTTATGATTTACTGGCGCTTGCTGTAGAGATAGTCCGCCTAGAATCTGTCCTGCGGGGCCGGATATAAGCGCTCCGGGTATAACTTCACCAATAGCGGTCTCAATGACGTCCTCTTCATCAGTGCTGGCGCATACCCAAATATTTACTTCCTTACAGTCCCCCCCTTGCTCATCAAGCTTGAAAGCCAGGAGCGTCAGAGCCCCTGTATTTTCAGGATCCTGAAGTGGGCTGCCTCTACCCCAGCGGGTAATCCTTTTTTCATTCCGGGTTTTACCAAAATGACGGCTGTTATAATAAATTGCCCTGGCTTCGCTGTCAGGGCAATCATGCGATGACACATGTGCGGTGAGAAAAACCGAAGGGTTCAGTTCACGGGTATGGTTGATAGACGGAAAGAGTTTTTCAACGATACCTGAAGGGATATAAAGCCCTACCTGGTGACCACCTGTTGCGCCGGTATCGTTGGCGGAAAGGCGTTTGATGTAGACGAAGTAATTCTCACATGCGATCTCAAGTAGCCAGTTGTGGAAAACCGACATAAGCATCCCCTGTTACCCTGAAACTCTACTCACCATTTTTTCATGATTATATACAAACAGTGTCATTTTCAGAAGACGACTGCACCAGTTGATTGGGCGTAATGGCTGTTGTGCAGCCAGCTCCTGACAGTTCAATATCAGAAGTGATCTGCACCAATCTCGACTATGCTCAATACTCGTGTGCACCAAAGCGAGGTGAGCATGGCGACGGAGGCTCTGTTGCAAAGATTGGCGGCAGTCAGAGGTAGGCTGTCGCTCTGCGCCGATCAGGCGGCTGCTGCGAAATGGTGGTTGAGCATGCCCATGGCCTCCGTCAGCGCCGAGGGCCCAATGCCAAAAGCTCTCTCCACAAGGCGCACCTCGCCCCTGATGCCGGGCTGCAGGCACCAGGGGCGAGCCTGTCCTTTGCGCAGGGCTCGCATGACTTCGAATCCCTTGATCGTGGCATAGGCCGTGGGGATCGATTTGAAACCGCGCACCGGCTTGATCAGTATCTTGAGCTTTCCGTGATCGGCCTCGATCACGTTATTGAGATACTTCACCTGCCGGTGGGCCGTCTCCCGGTCCAGCTTTCCTTCGCGCTTCAATTCGGTGATCGCTGCACCATAGCTCGGCGCTTTGTCGGTATTGAGCGTGGCAGGCTTTTCCCAGTGCTTCAGGCCTCGCAGGGCCTTGCCCAGGAACCGCTTCGCTGCCTTGGCGCTGCGGGTCGGCGACAGGTAGAAATCGATCGTGTCGCCCCGCTTGTCGACTGCCCGGTACAGGTAGGTCCACTTGCCCCGCACCTTGACGTAGGTTTCATCCAGGCGCCAGCTCGGATCAAAGCCACGCCGCCAGAACCAGCGCAGCCGCTTCTCCATCTCCGGGGCGTAGCACTGGACCCAGCGATAGATCGTCGTATGGTCGACCGAAATGCCGCGTTCCGCCAGCATTTCCTCAAGGTCGCGATAGCTGATCGGATAGCGACAATACCAGCGCACCGCCCACAGGATCACATCACCCTGGAAATGGCGCCACTTGAAATCCGTCATCGTTCCGTCCGTCCAATCTCCGCCAAGCATGCTCAAGCTTCACGATTTTTGCAACAGAGCCCACACGAGTATTGAGCATAGTCGAGATTGGTGCAGATCACTTCTGATATTGAACTGTCAGGAGCTGGCTGCACAACAGCCATTACGCCCAATCAACTGGTGCAGTCGTCTTCTGAAAATGACATTTGGTATCTCTCATAAACGGATGTTTTTGAGAGAACTATCTTCGGCCTTCACACGCACGAAAGGCGGCGAAGCTCCGCCGTTAATCCGTCCGCCGGAGATCTCGCCCAGGCAGGCTGAAGGCCGAGCAAGCCTGACAGGCCCGAAAAGCCCGGCACGGGCGTCGGCGGCGATGACGGCGGCGGCATTATCCAGGGTTGATGATGGAAGTGGAGGATATCGACAACCTCTCGCGCAACCAAGACATCGCGGTCGGACTGCAAGTGATCTTGAAGCCACGGGCCCGTCCCACCCCGACATGGACCTCGATGCCCGAACGGACGTTAGATTTCGAGTTCTAGGCGTTCTGCGATGAAGGTTGGATCCCAGCCGGGATTGAAAGTGTCGACGTGGGTGAATCCGAGCCGCTCGTATAGGCCACGCAGGTTCGGGTGGCAGTCGAGCCGCAGCTTGGCGCACCCCTGCGTTCGCGCGGCATGGCGGCAAGCCTCGATCAGCGCGGAGCTGACACCCCGGCCCGCATGTGTCCGTCGCACCGCGAGCTTGTGCAGATATGCGGCCTCCCCCTTGAGGGCGTCGGGCCAGAACTCGGGATCCTCGGCCGACAAGGTGCAACAGCCGACGATGCCGTCGCTGCAACTCGCGACTAGGAGCTCGGATCTCAGGACGAAGGTCTCCGCGAATGTCCGGTCGATCCGCGCGACGTCCCAGGCGGGCGTTCCCTTGGCGGACATCCACGCCGCAGCGTCGTGCATCAGCCGCACAACCTCGTCGATATCACCCGAGCAGGCGACCCGAACGTTCGGAGGCTCCTCGCTGTCCATTCGCTCCCCTGGCGCGGTATGAACCGCCGCCTCATAGTGCAGTTTGATCCTGACGAGCCCAGCATGTCTGCGCCCACCTTCGCGGAACCTGACCAGGGTCCGCTAGCGGGCGGCCGGAAGGTGAATGCTAGGCATGATCTAACCCTCGGTCTCTGGCGTCGCGACTGCGAAATTTCGCGAGGGTTTCCGAGAAGGTGATTGCGCTTCGCAGATCTCCAGGCGCGTGGGTG
>NZ_JBMKHV010000032.1:0-3812 GCF_049238585.1 Enterobacter cloacae complex sp. IR5428
AAGGTATTGAGGTGATGCGTGCACTACGCAAAGGCCAGGCCTCAGCATTTTATTATGGTGATCCCCTGGGCGAAATGCGCCTGGTAAGCAGAGTTTTTGAAATGTAAGGCCTTTGAATAAGACAAAAGGCTGCCTCATCGCTAACTTTGCAACAGTGCCCGTTTTTCCGATGTGCCGAAATGCCCGCTTACCAGGGTGTGCAGCTCATTCAGAATATAATCATACATCTGATAATGCGCTTTCCACGGCTCCTGTGTGGCATTGACATAAAACCCGGCACCCTGGCCGAGATCGTACTCTTTATCATCCGCCACCTGACTGCCGCGCGGACTGGTATCCGGCGCGACAATCACCAGGCCGTGTTCCGCTGCGTAACGCTGTGCCCCGGCTTTGGTGATAAAATTCTGCTCGTTGCAGGTCAGCCCGGAAAGCCAGTACAGCACAGGACATTTCTCTGTTTTTGCCTGCGGCGGCAGAAACACGGAAAAAGTCATCGGCGTGCCGGTCACCGCAGAGTGGTGACGCCAGACTTCCTGGCTGCCGCCGAAACAGACGTGATGTTCAATCCGTTCCATAGTATCTCCCTGAATACGTTATCAGTAATGAATGACTGTGCGGATGGATTTGCCGTCGTGCATCAAATCAAAAGCTTCATTGATTTTATCCAGTTCCATGGTGTGCGTGACAAACGGCGCCAGCTCGATTTTGCCGCTCATGGCATCTTCCACCATTCCCGGCAACTGGGTACGCCCTTTCACGCCGCCGAACGCCGTGCCTTTCCAGACCCGGCCGGTCACCAGCTGGAACGGACGGGTTGAAATCTCTTTTCCGGCACCCGCCACCCCGATAATTACCGACTGCCCCCAGCCACGGTGCGCACTTTCCAGCGCCGACCGCATCACATTGACATTGCCGATACATTCAAAGGTATGATCCACACCCCATTTGGTCATTTCGACCAGCACCTGCTGAACAGGTTTGTCATAATCATTGGGATTAATGCAGTCTGTGGCGCCGAACTGTTTTGCCAGCTCAAACTTGGATGGATTGGTATCGATGGCAAAGATGCGCCCCGCTTTTGCCTGACGTGCGCCCTGCACCACGGCCAGCCCGATACCGCCGAGGCCGAATACCGCCACAGAATCCCCTTCCTGTACCTTCGCGGTATTGTGTACCGCGCCGATCCCGGTGGTCACGCCGCAGCCGAGCAGGCAAACCTGCTCCGCATTGGCCTGCGGATTGATTTTCGCCAGTGATACTTCCGCCACAACGGTATATTCGCTGAATGTCGAGCAGCCCATATAGTGATAGAGCGGCTGACCGTTATACGAAAAACGGCTGGTGCCGTCCGGCATCACGCCTTTGCCCTGGGTTTCGCGGACGGCAACACAGAGGTTGGTTTTACCGGAGGTACAGAAATCACACTCGCCGCACTCGGCGGTGTACAGCGGGATCACATGGTCGCCCGGTTTCACACTGGTCACGCCCTCACCGACCTCAACCACCACCCCGGCACCTTCATGGCCGAGCACCACCGGGAACAGACCTTCCGGATCATCACCGGAAAGCGTGTAGGCATCGGTATGGCATACCCCGGTGTGACTGATTTTCACCAGCACTTCACCTTTCTTCGGCGGTGCCACATCAATTTCAACAATTTCAAGGGGTAAACCCGGCCCGAAGGCGACTGCTGCGCGTGATTTCATAACGGTTCCTCTGTGTCTGAGGCTTATCATGGCAGGCGATAAGCACGAATGCCGTCCACCATACCGCACAACAGCGCTGCCTGTATAGCGCCGGTCAGCAGGTGGCCGCCACCGGTGCCGGTTTTCTGATCAGCAGACAGATTGCCAGCAGCAGACCGTACAGTGCCGTGCCAATCAGCCACACCGTACCGTCCGCACTCTGCTGTGTCTGACTGAAAATAAAAGCAAACAGCAGCGGGCCCGCCACGCCGGTCAGATTGGTCAGGCTGACCAGCACACCCTGTAGTTTTCCCTGATTTGCCGCCGATGCCCCGGCAGAGATAATGCCCTGCAATGCAGGCAGTGCAATTCCGCCGCCTGCCAGCAGGATCAGGACCGGATACACCATCCATCCGGAAGTGATAGCAGACATCAGTAAAAACGCGGTGGCATCGGCAATAAATCCGGCGAAAATAATGGTTTTCTCACTCAGCCGTTTTGCCAGCGCCCCGGCAACCACCGCCTGAAACAGTGCATGCATCGCCCCGAGTCCCGCCAGTGAAAAACCGACCGCCGCGCTGTCCCAGGCAAAGCGGCTCTCCGTAAACAATACCCAGACAGTGGCCGGGATCTGCCCGATAAGCTGCGCGGTAAAAAAGACAAACAGCAACAGCGCCAGAGGTTTAAGCAGTGTGATAAAGCTGATACCTGCGCTTTCTTGTTTCTGCTCCGCCGGTTTTTCTTCTGTCTGTACCGCCGGTTTAAAGATAAAAAAGACCATCAGAAAGGTGCAGGCATTCAGTATTGCCGCAATGACAAACGGCAGATGCGGTGAGATATCCCCCGCCAGTCCGCCGATAGCCGGCCCGGCAATCAGCCCGGCACCAAAGGCCGCACCGAGACGGCCGAACCAGGCGGTACGCTCGCTGACCGCCGTGCTGTCCGCCACTACCGAAGCCGCAACCGCGCCGGTGGCACCAGTGATCCCGGAGATAATCCGCCCGAGATACAACATCCACAGCATATTGGACAGTGCCAGCAGTGTGTAATCAAACGCGGCACCCGCCAGGGATAACAGCAGCACCGGTCTGCGCCCCAGCTTATCTGACCATCTGCCCAGCAGCGGAGCAAAACAGACCTGCATCACCGCATACAGCGCCAGCAGAATGCCGTAATGGTTTGCCACATCCGCTTCCGGGAGATATTCCCGCAGCAGTGACGGTAATACCGGCATGATCAGACCAATTCCCATCGCGTCCAGCAGTGTAATCACCAGCGCGATGACAGCGGGTTTATTCATTTTTCAGATCCTGTGTTAATTCCCTATCATTGATAGAGTTGGAATATATCCCTATCAATGATAGAGTGTCAATCTGAAAATCGGAGGAGACGGTCATGGCACGGCTGAACAGAGAATCGGTTATTGATGCGGCACTGGAACTGCTGAATGAGACAGGGATTGACGGGCTGACGACCCGCAAGCTGGCGCAGAAGCTGGGAATAGAACAGCCGACACTTTACTGGCATGTGAAAAATAAACGGGCGTTACTGGATGCGCTGGCGGTGGAGATCCTGGCGCGTCATCATGATTATTCACTGCCTGCGGCGGGGGAATCCTGGCAGTCATTTCTGCGCAATAATGCAATGAGTTTCCGCCGGGCGCTGCTGCGTTACCGTGACGGGGCAAAAGTGCACCTCGGCACCCGCCCTGATGAAAAACAGTATGATACGGTGGAAACCCAGTTACGCTTTATGACAGAAAACGGCTTTTCACTGCGCGACGGGTTATATGCGATTTCAGCGGTCAGTCATTTTACCCTTGGTGCCGTACTGGAGCAGCAGGAGCATACTGCCGCCCTGACCGACCGCCCTGCAGCACCGGACGAAAACCTGCCGCCGCTATTGCGGGAAGCGCTGCAGATTATGGACAGTGATGATGGTGAGCAGGCCTTTCTGCATGGCCTGGAGAGCCTGATCCGGGGGTTTGAGGTGCAGCTTACGGCACTGTTGCAAATAGTCGGTGGTGATAAACTTATCATCCCCTTTTGCTGATGGAGCTGCACATGAACCCATTCAAAGGCCGGCATTTTCAGCGTGACATCATTCTGTGGGCCGTACGCTGGTACT
>NZ_JBMKHV010000033.1:0-3421 GCF_049238585.1 Enterobacter cloacae complex sp. IR5428
AGTACCAGCGTACGGCCCACAGAATGATGTCACGCTGAAAATGCCGGCCTTTGAATGGGTTCATGTGCAGCTCCATCAGCAAAAGGGGATGATAAGTTTATCACCACCGACTATTTGCAACAGTGCCCCCCGCCCTGCAGGAACGCCTGCGCCAACTGCATCCCTACGAACTCCCGGAGCTGCTCGCGGTCGAAGCCGCGTCCGGCCTGCCCGAATACCTGCAATGGCTGGCCGCCGAGAGCCGACCGGTAAACTGAGCCAATGACCGCATCCACGATCCGCCTGCGCCGCTGGCTGGCCGGGCTCGCCCTGCTGCTTGCGCTGCCCGCGACCTCGGCCGTCGCCCAGGACTTCGAACTGCCGCCGGTCGACGAGGTCTTCGTCCTGTCCGCGCAGGCCACCGCGCCGGACCGCATCGAGGTGCGCTGGCGGATCGCCGACGGCTATTACCTGTACCGGCACCGCACCTCGGTCAAGGCCGATGCCGCCTTCACCGGCGCGACCATGGCGCTGCCGAAGGGCAAGGCCTACCGCGACGAATTCTTCGGCGACGTCGAAACCTACCGCAAGGAATTGCTCGGCACCCTCACCGGCACGCCCGCGGCCGGCGCGAGCGCGACCACCCTGACCGTGAAGTACCAGGGCTGCGCCGATGCCGGCGTGTGCTACCCGCCGCAGACCCGCACCCTGAAGGTCGCGTTGCCGGGCGAAGCGGGCGCTGGCGGCTTCGGCTGTAAGGCGCGCGGGCTGCATGATTATGTCGTCAAGAACGGCTCTGCCGATCATCCCAACGCCGAGGTGAAATTCGCACTGGGTGATGTGGTCAACACCATGATCGGCTGCACTAATGGTGAAACGATCATGCTGTGCCACGACACCTCGCTGCCGCGCCCCTATTCTCTCGGCTTTCGGGTGCAAGGCACCGAGGGGCTGTGGATGGACGTCAACAAGTCGATCTATCTGGAGGGCAAGAGCCCACAGCCGCACCGCTGGGAGCCTGCCGAGGGCTGGTTTGCGAAATACGATCACCCGCTATGGAAACGCTACGCCGATCTGGCGGCAGGGGCCGGGCATGGCGGGATGGACTGGTTCGTGATCCACGCTTTTGTCGAGGCGCTGAAGGCCAAGGCCCCGATGCCAATCGACATTTACGACGCGCTGGCCTGGAGCGCGATCACGCCTCTGTCGGAACAATCGATTGCTGAGGGCAATCGCACGTTAGATTTTCCCGACTTCACCCGAGGGCAGTGGCGCACCCGCAAGCCGATCTTTGCGCTGAACGACGCCTATTGATCGACGCGATTTAGGCCAAGCGCACCGCAAAGGCGAAATTGGTAATCTTGTCGGTATCCTTGACGCCCGGCGCGCTTTCGACGCCGCTGGAGGTATCGACCAGCGGCGCTCCGGTGCGCGCAATCGCCTCGGCAACATTCGTCGGATTTAGCCCGCCTGCCAGCCCCCACGGCAAGGCACCGCGATATCCGGCCAGCAGCGACCAGTCGAACGCCAACCCCATGCCGCCGGGCAGCGCGCCTTTGGGGGTCTTGGCGTCGAACAAGATCAAGTCCGCCGCCCCGGCATAGGCTGCGGCGCGTGCGACATCGCTGGCGCTGGCGACGGGCAGCGCCTTCCACACCGGCTTGCCAAACCGCGCGCGCAACTGGGCCACGCGTTCGGGCGATTCCGAACCGTGCAGCTGCAGCGCGTTCAGCTTGGCTGCCACCAGTGCGTCGGCGATGACAGCATCATCCGCATCGACGAACAAACCGACCATGGCGATCTGGCCAGCTGCGCGCGATGTCAAAGCGCCCGCGACATTCGACGTAACCGCACGGGGCGACGCTGGATAGAACACCAACCCGGCATAGTCCGCCCGCGCCGCGATGGTCGCATCGAGCGCCTCGGGTGTGCTGATCCCGCAAATCTTGATTTTCGCGGGCATGCGGTCAGTCGGGGTTCTGGATCAGCCGCACCAGCGTGCAGTCGGGATCGATCAGGTAGCCGATCCTCAGGCCGCTCGCCTCCAGTTGCGGAGCTTTGAAGCGCGGCCAGCCGGTGCTTTTTTCCTCGGCTCCCGCCGCGTTCACCAATGCCACCATGGCATCGAGATCATCCAACCGCAGGCAACAGCCGAACGAGCTCGTAGCTGGGTCGAGGTCAGGATAGGGGAAGAATTCGAGCTGCAAACCGCCGCGCTGCAGGATCATCCAGCCGCGATCCTTCCAACTCGTCGCAAAGCCCAGCTTCGCATAAAACGCCTCTGTCACATCGAAATCGCGCGATGGCAGATTGGGGGTGACGTGGTCAGCCATGGCTCAGCGCAGCTTGTCGGCCATGCGGGCCGTATGAGTGATTGCGGCGCGGCTATCGGGGGCGGAATGGCTCATCACGATCATGCTGGCCTTGGGGAACGCCGCACCAAACGCGCGCGCTGACGCGGCGTAGTGCTCAGTGTCGGCATCACCGAGATTGCCGAGCGACTTGGCCTTGCTGTCCTTGATCAGGCAGCCACCAAAAGCGATGTCGGTGCCGTCGATCCCAACGGTGATATTGTCACTGGTGTGGCCGGGGCCGGGGTAAAATACCTTGAGCGGGCCAAAGTTGGGCGCGGTTGCTGGTTCGACCCAGCCATTGGCGGCGAAAGTCAGGCTGTGTTGCGCCGCAACCAGCCCCTCTTGCGGGGCAAGCTGGTTCGACAACGCATTGGCATAAGTCGCAATCCCCGCCGCATGCAGCGCGTCCATACCGCCCATCTTGTCCTGATGCGCGTGAGTCACCACCGCCAGCGCGACCGGCAGGTTGATCTCCTGCTTGATCCAGTTGAGGATCTGGGCGGTCTGGTCATCGGTCCAGGCGGTATCGACCAACAGCACGCGGCCGCCATCCCTGACGATCAAACCGTTGGAAGCGACTGCCCCGAAACCCGGCATGTCGAGATAGGAAGTGTGCTGCCAGACATTCGGTGCGAGCTGGCGGAAAACCAGATCGCCAAACCGTTGGTCGCCAGTTTCCATTTGCTGGCCAATCGTCGGGCGGATTTCACCGGGCATGCACCCGCTCAGCATCAATGCAGCGGCTAATGCGGTGCTCAGCTTCGCGACCGGGTGCATAATATTGGGCAATTCCATCAAGTTTTCCTTTTATTCAGCATTAAAAACCCCGCAAATGCGAGGCCTAGTAAATAGATGATCTTAATTTGGTTCACTGTAGCAAAAATATGGGGCGAATTCAAACATGAGGTGCGACAGTTTCAAAAGCCATATGATAATCAACAAGCTGAGCAAATTTCTCTAAGGAAGGTGCGAACAAGTCCCTGATATGAGATCATGTTTGTCATCTGGAGCCATGGAACAGGGTTCATCATGAGTCATCAACTTACCTTCGCCGACAGTGAATTCAGCAGTAAGCGCCGTCAGACCAG
>NZ_JBMKHV010000034.1:0-3121 GCF_049238585.1 Enterobacter cloacae complex sp. IR5428
GAAGTGAAACATCTTCGGGTTGTGAGGTTAAGCGACTAAGCGTACACGGTGGATGCCCTGGCAGTCAGAGGCGATGAAGGACGTGCTAATCTGCGAAAAGCGCCGGCGAGGTGATATGAACCTTTGACCCGGCGATGTCCGAATGGGGAAACCCAGTGCAATCCGTTGCACTATCGTTAACTGAATACATAGGTTAACGAGGCGAACCGGGGGAACTGAAACATCTAAGTACCCCGAGGAAAAGAAATCAACCGAGATTCCCCCAGTAGCGGCGAGCGAACGGGGAGCAGCCCGGAGTCTGAATCAGCTTGTGTGTTAGTGGAACGGTCTGGAAAGTCCGACGGTACAGGGTGATAGTCCCGTACACGAAAGCACACATGCTGTGAACTCGAAGAGTAGGGCGGGACACGTGGTATCCTGTCTGAATATGGGGGGACCATCCTCCAAGGCTAAATACTCCTGACTGACCGATAGTGAACCAGTACCGTGAGGGAAAGGCGAAAAGAACCCCGGCGAGGGGAGTGAAAAAGAACCTGAAACCGTGTACGTACAAGCAGTGGGAGCCTCTTTATGGGGTGACTGCGTACCTTTTGTATAATGGGTCAGCGACTTATATTCTGTAGCAAGGTTAACCGTATAGGGGAGCCGAAGGGAAACCGAGTCTTAACTGGGCGTTAAGTTGCAGGGTATAGACCCGAAACCCGGTGATCTAGCCATGGGCAGGTTGAAGGTTGGGTAACACTAACTGGAGGACCGAACCGACTAATGTTGAAAAATTAGCGGATGACCTGTGGCTGGGGGTGAAAGGCCAATCAAACCGGGAGATAGCTGGTTCTCCCCGAAAGCTATTTAGGTAGCGCCTCGTGAACTCATCTTCGGGGGTAGAGCACTGTTTCGGCTAGGGGGCCATCCCGGCTTACCAACCCGATGCAAACTACGAATACCGAAGAATGTTATCACGGGAGACACACGGCGGGTGCTAACGTCCGTCGTGAAGAGGGAAACAACCCAGACCGCCAGCTAAGGTCCCAAAGTCATGGTTAAGTGGGAAACGATGTGGGAAGGCACAGACAGCCAGGATGTTGGCTTAGAAGCAGCCATCATTTAAAGAAAGCGTAATAGCTCACTGGTCGAGTCGGCCTGCGCGGAAGATGTAACGGGGCTAAACCATGCACCGAAGCTGCGGCAGCGACACTATGTGTTGTTGGGTAGGGGAGCGTTCTGTAAGCCGTTGAAGGTGTGCTGTGAGGCATGCTGGAGGTATCAGAAGTGCGAATGCTGACATAAGTAACGATAAAGCGGGTGAAAAGCCCGCTCGCCGGAAGACCAAGGGTTCCTGTCCAACGTTAATCGGGGCAGGGTGAGTCGACCCCTAAGGCGAGGCCGAAAGGCGTAGTCGATGGGAAACAGGTTAATATTCCTGTACTTGGTGTTACTGCGAAGGGGGGACGGAGAAGGCTATGTCAGCCGGGCGACGGTTGTCCCGGTTTAAGCATGTAGGCGGAGGTTCCAGGTAAATCCGGTACCTTATTAACGCTGAGGTGTGATGACGAGGCACTACGGTGCTGAAGTGATAAATGCCCTGCTTCCAGGAAAAGCCTCTAAGCATCAGGTAACACGAAATCGTACCCCAAACCGACACAGGTGGTCAGGTAGAGAATACCAAGGCGCTTGAGAGAACTCGGGTGAAGGAACTAGGCAAAATGGTGCCGTAACTTCGGGAGAAGGCACGCTGATATGTAGGTGAAGTCCCTGCGGACGGAGCTGAAATCAGTCGAAGATACCAGCTGGCTGCAACTGTTTATTAAAAACACAGCACTGTGCAAACACGAAAGTGGACGTATACGGTGTGACGCCTGCCCGGTGCCGGAAGGTTAATTGATGGGGTTAGCGGCAACGCGAAGCTCTTGATCGAAGCCCCGGTAAACGGCGGCCGTAACTATAACGGTCCTAAGGTAGCGAAATTCCTTGTCGGGTAAGTTCCGACCTGCACGAATGGCGTAATGATGGCCAGGCTGTCTCCACCCGAGACTCAGTGAAATTGAACTCGCTGTGAAGATGCAGTGTACCCGCGGCAAGACGGAAAGACCCCGTGAACCTTTACTATAGCTTGACACTGAACACTGGTCCTTGATGTGTAGGATAGGTGGGAGGCTTTGAAGCGTGGACGCCAGTCTGCGTGGAGCCAACCTTGAAATACCACCCTTTAATGGCTGGTGTTCTAACGTAGACCCGTAATCCGGGTTGCGGACAGTGTCTGGTGGGTAGTTTGACTGGGGCGGTCTCCTCCCAAAGAGTAACGGAGGAGCACGAAGGTTGGCTAATCCTGGTCGGACATCAGGAGGTTAGTGCAATGGCATAAGCCAGCTTGACTGCGAGCGTGACGGCGCGAGCAGGTGCGAAAGCAGGTCATAGTGATCCGGTGGTTCTGAATGGAAGGGCCATCGCTCAACGGATAAAAGGTACTCCGGGGATAACAGGCTGATACCGCCCAAGAGTTCATATCGACGGCGGTGTTTGGCACCTCGATGTCGGCTCATCACATCCTGGGGCTGAAGTAGGTCCCAAGGGTATGGCTGTTCGCCATTTAAAGTGGTACGCGAGCTGGGTTTAGAACGTCGTGAGACAGTTCGGTCCCTATCTGCCGTGGGCGCTGGAGAATTGAGGGGGGCTGCTCCTAGTACGAGAGGACCGGAGTGGACGCATCACTGGTGTTCGGGTTGTCATGCCAATGGCACTGCCCGGTAGCTAAATGCGGAAGAGATAAGTGCTGAAAGCATCTAAGCACGAAACTTGCCCCGAGATGAGTTCTCCCTGAGACCTTGAGTCTCCTGAAGGAACGTTGAAGACTACGACGTTGATAGGTCGGGTGTGTAAGCGCAGCGATGCGTTGAGCTAACCGATACTAATGAACCGTGAGGCTTAACCTTACAACGCCGAAGCTGTTTTGGCGAAGAGACAGACACGATTTTCAGCCTGATACAGATTAACAGAATTTGCCTGGCGGCTTTAGCGCGGTGGTCCCACCTGACCCCATGCCGAACTCAGAAGTGAAACGCCGTAGCGCCGATGGTAGTGTGGGGTCTCCCCATGTGAGAGTAGGGAACTGCCAGGCATCAAA
>NZ_JBMKHV010000036.1:0-1565 GCF_049238585.1 Enterobacter cloacae complex sp. IR5428
TCGGTTTGGTAGACAGCAATGGTTACGTGCCTGTGTCACTGGGAGGTACGGGTAGCAACAGGGGGGCCGCAATTGGTGTCAACATCGATGGAACCTTATCTTCTACTGGCTGGTTTAATGATATTTCAACCAACCCTTCCACAATAGGTTCTGCCCGAATAACTGATGATAATGTATGGCGGAGCTATATTTCTGTTCGCCATCGGAACGGTTCTAATGCGGCCTCAGGAGGAGATAGTGCGAATTACGGATTTATGCTGGTCGATGAAGCAATGTCAGCTCAGTCAGCCGCAAATATCACAATTCGTAAACAGGCAGGCGGTACGTGGCTTTCACCTGTCAAATTATATTCAACGGGTAATACGACTAAAGCAAGTGATGGCACCCTAAAGGCGGCCTCACCTGTTGCTCGCATTGTTAATTCTCAGGAACAGAACCAGCGCACGGATATATCCGAGGATGGTTTTGCATGGTGCGGCTGCGGTACTGCGAACACCGAAGCTGAAGGAATCAAAATTTCCCGGGTCGATGTTGGTGTTTATGTGCTGAGAGGTTCGGCAGGCCTGGCGTCAGAGGGATGGCAGTTACTGCCGCCAATGGACCCAGGCGGCATGGGAGAGCTTGGGATTGTTGAAGCAGAGCAGGCAGAAAGCGGTGGGCTGACTATCCGCCTGTTTAAGCGAAAATACATGCTGAGCGATGAAGGGGAGATCGTCAAAACAAAAGGGGAACCGATGGACGTGCCGGTGAACAGCTGGATCGATGTTCGCCTGGATATGCCTGATGATTCTGCCTTTAATCAGATGATCAATCAGAAACTTCAGCCATAGCTGCACGCTGATTCCAGATACTGTTTTGCGGCATCTCTACACGGACACTGACAAACTGATCGGCCGGAATATCGGCCGGTTCGCCATCCACGAAACCTTCCCGTGAGTTCCTCGCAAATATCGGTGCTGACGGGTATTCCCGGTGGAATGTTTTCACGAGCACTGATCCGTCGGCATTAACCTCATAGTCAAGCCAGATTAGGGCCTGCCCATTACGATCTTTAGGGATATCGAAGCCACCATCAATCCCACCCCACGCCGCATCTGAATTCATACCCATGCAGCCCTCGATCAGATACTCTCCGGCTTTCATGCGAGTTACGGTACAGCCCTCTGATTCGTTATTAGTTTCAAACGAACCGTCTGCATACAGTTTAACTACTGGGGAAGCTGCTTTTAACGTGCCGTCACTAGCTCTGGTAGTGTTACCAGTGTCATAAACTCGTAACCATGGAAGGAATGAGGCGCTTTCTCTTGCCCTCCACCACATACCCTGGTTTCCTCGTCCCCCAAGCTGAAAGCAGTAGGATGAATCGGAACTATGAGCACAGTTTATCCCCATAAACACAGCAGTAGCTGAGGGACCGTCATAAGGGCTACTTAAAAATCGGCCATCGATAGCTATATCCCAGCCAGCACTACTATTACCCGGCCCGCCCAAGCCAAAATCTCCCCGGGATAACATCTGTCCTGTCGAGCTGTAAGCATCCCGTGTCGCGCTACTTCCTAAACCGA
>NZ_JBMKHV010000037.1:0-1360 GCF_049238585.1 Enterobacter cloacae complex sp. IR5428
GAGAAAGGCATCACAGGAGAAAATGACGATGTGCACACCCGGACTTACCGCCCCTTTAGCTGCGGCGGCGAAAGCCGTTACGTCATTTTTTACGTAAGACATCGCGCCGTTACGTATCCCAGATACGTAACGGCTGCCGCCTGAAAAAGGGTTCATTTTTTTTGAATCTGTCCTGTTTTTTTTCCCGTGCCGGCATCAGCTGCAGGACGTCCTGCAGCTGATGCCGGCCGCGTTACAGAATTATAAAAAACAGTGACTTATATAATTCCCTCCCTGATTCTCTCTCTTTCAAAAATTCTGAAGCCCTGCACCGCAGGGCTCCAGCTGTCAGCAGTCCATCAGCCAGCGGTGCGCTTTTGAGGCCGCTGCCGCCGCTTTAAAGATGTAGCGCTTGTCTCCCTTCAGGGCTTTCAGCCAGGACGCGATATAGCTTTCATGCTGCACCTCTCCCGTAATTCCCAAATCCGCCATCAGAAACGCGCTGCCCAGCTCGGCGATCAGTTCCTCAAACGCATACGCCTCAGAGCCAAACTTATTGCCTTTTTCACGATTGAGGCGGGACGCTGCCCCCGTCCAGTGAACCAGCTCATGCAGGCCGGTGGCGTAGAAGTTCGCCGCGTCCGCGAAGCGGAACCGCTCTGGCAGGACGATTTCATCGGTGGCCGGACGATAGAACGCCTTTACGCCCTGCTCGGTGATTTTTGCCCCGCTCCGGGTCATGAGTGCTTCCGCCTGCGGCAGCGGATCGAAACCGGCAACCGGCTGCGGCACGCTCTCGATGCTCAGGCCGTCGATTTGCTCCACGTTAAACACGGTAAAGGCTTTCAGCATCGGGATTTTTTCGATTTCCCCGTCCTCGTCCTCTTTCTCCAGAGTCTTGTAAAAGATGGCCGTCGTGCCGTGTTCACCTTTACGAACCTGGCCGCCCAGCTCCTGCGCCTGTTTGTAGGTCAGCCAGCGCTCGTCCTGAAAACCCTGTTTTGCCGCACTACACCACAGCAGCATGATATTAATTCCGCTGTATGCCGTGCCGGTGCTGAAGTTGGCCGGTAATCCCGCCGCTGCGCCGTTGCGAACCCACGGGCACACCCACGGTTTAACGCCGCTTTCCAGGGCTGCAATGATGCTGTCCGTTACGGTCTGGTAAAGGTCTGTTTTGACTGCGCCAGCACGGGCTTTGCTTTTGCCCCTGGAAAATTTCGTTTTTGAGGAGCCTGACTGCTCCAGCGGGGATACGCTGGTCGCCTGTGAAGCTTTAGGGGCGGTTGTCTGAGTGTGCAGGTTCATCGTCATGGCTGTTTCTCCGTCAGTGTGAATTTCGTCTTCGTATCGCCTGACGGTTCGGCCTGCCCGGAGTCGT
>NZ_JBMKHV010000038.1:0-1297 GCF_049238585.1 Enterobacter cloacae complex sp. IR5428
AGGGTATGAACCGGAAACATGGGTAACACTTTAGACCGGATACATGGGTAACAGTTATAACTGGCATAGAAGAGGAGACTCGCTATGCCCTGGACTGAGACCTGACCTATGCAACGCCTTGATTTTATCCGTGCCTGCCATGCAGGTACGGATTCTTTTTCTGCCCTCTGCCGTCTCTTCGGCATCAGTCGAAAAACCGGTTACAAATAGCTTCAGCGTTTTGACCCCTCTGACCTGTCATCTCTCTCTGACCGGTCGCGTGCTCCGCACTCCCACTCCCGGACAGTTCCTGATGATATCGCCGGGCAGCTTACGGCCCTGAGGCAAAAACACCCTGACTGGGGCCCCAAAAAACTGCGGATGTGGCTGCTCAATCATCACGTCGATTTTACCGTCCCCGCTGCCAGCACTATCGGCGATATCCTCAAGCGTGAAGGCCTGGTTCCGGATAAAAAGCGAAAACGCAGAACCCCGGGCAATCGCCAGCCCCTGACCATCATCAGTGAGAACAATCAGGTCTGGAGCGCTGATTTTAAAGGCAAGTTCAGGCTGCTGAGCCGGAAATACTGTCATCCCTTCACCCTCACCGACAATCACAGCCGGTATCTTCTGAGCTGCCGGGGAGCAGACCGGGAGAGCGAGCCCTTCGTCAGGCAGTGCCTGACGGATGCGTTCCTGGAGTACGGTCTGCCGGAAGTCCTGAGAACGGATAATGGTCAGCCTTTCGCAGGAACAGGTATCGCCGGGTTAAGTCGCCTTGCAGTCTGGCTGATAAAGCTGGGCATCAGACCGGAACGCATCAGAAAGGGGCATCCGGAAGAAAACGGCCGTCATGAGCGAATGCATCGTTCGCTGAAAAGTGCAGTAAAACAGGGCAACATATTTATGACGATGGAAGAACAACAGCGGTGGTTCAGTGGCTACCGGGAAGAGTTTAACTATGAAAGGCCGCATGAAGCCCTGGCGGGTGCAACGCCCGGAACGGTATGGCAACCCTCAGGCCGGCACTGGGATGGCAGGGTTCCTGAATATGCTTATCCGGAAGGAGGTACGGTCTACAGGGTGAAATCAAGGGGGACACTCTATATGGGGAAAAAGGGGACGGTGTTCCTGAGTGAAGCGCTGACTGATGAGTACATCATGCTGGAAGAACAAGATGATGGCCTGGAGGCCATCATCTTTAATGGAATAACGCTTGCGTACTACGACCGAAAAACCCAGAGTGTGCTCCGGATAGACTGAAAAGTGTTACCTATGTTCCCGGTCTGATCTGTTACCTATGTATCCGGTCATACAG
>NZ_JBMKHV010000039.1:0-1229 GCF_049238585.1 Enterobacter cloacae complex sp. IR5428
TGAATCGCCACGGATAATCTAGACACTTCTGAGCCGTTGATAATATAGGTTTTCATATTCAGCCGGTGGCATCTGCTCGCTCGAACCATGCCGACGCTTACTGTTATAAAACATTTCGATATAATCAAAAATATCGCTTCTGGCTTCGTCTCTCGTTCCGTAGATCCTTTTCTTAATCCGTTCGCGTTTCAGTAGCTGGAAAAAGCTTTCCGCAACCGCGTTGTCGTGGCAGTTACCGCGACGACTCATGCTGCCTTCCAGACCGTGTGATTTCAGGAACGACTGCCACTCATGGCTCGTGTACTGACTACCCTGATCAGAGTGAACCAGTACCTGCTTTTGAGGATTACGCCTCCACACCGCCATAAGTAATGCGTTCAGGACAATCTCTTTTGTCATGCGGGGTTGCATTGACCAGCCGATAACTTTTCGGGAGAACAGGTCAACCACCACGGCCAGATACAGCCAGCCTTCGTGGGTTCGGATGTAGGTTATGTCCGTCACCCAACGCTCATCCGGTGAGTCCGGATTGAACTGCCGCTGGAGCCTGTTGGGTGTCACGATACTGGCTTCGCCTTTACGTGCTCGTGGGCTACGGTACCCAACCTGAGCTTTTATTCCGGCACGCTTCATCAGCCGCCAGA
Organism: Enterobacter cloacae complex sp. IR5428; assembly: GCF_049238585.1. Classification (NCBI taxonomy): domain Bacteria; kingdom Pseudomonadati; phylum Pseudomonadota; class Gammaproteobacteria; order Enterobacterales; family Enterobacteriaceae; genus Enterobacter; species Enterobacter cloacae complex sp. IR5428. The sequence goes on from NZ_JBMKHV010000039.1 coordinate 645, forward strand.
CCCGGTTCACTCCGCACTGCTGTCCGGTATCACGCAGATCGAGATGGATCTTGCGATAACCATAGACGCAGCCAGACTCAAGCCAGAACTGTTTGATTTGCCCGGTCAGCATCTGATCTGTCTGGTGACGCTGCGAATGTGGCTGCTGAAGCCAGAAATAAAATCCACTCGGATGGACATCCAGAACCCGACAGAGCAAACGAACAGGCCAGCAACGGCTGTTGTCGCGGATAAAGGCGTACCTCAGTCGGACAGCTTTGCGAAGTACGCCGCGGCTTTTTTTAATATGTCCCGTTCGTCCGTAACCCGCTTCAACTCTTTCTGAAGACGGCGGATCTCGGCCTGAGCATCTGACTGTTCATTATGAGTGGAAGAATCCGGGCCGTACTTCTTTATCCAGGCGTAAAGACTGTGAGTGGTGATATCGAGACGTGTTGCAACACTGGAAACAGAATGACCACGATCAACAACCTGTTTGACTGCTTCAATTTTAAACTCTTCAGGATAACGCTTACCGCTCATGGGCACCTCTCTTTAAGTCATCTTAAATGACTCTGAGGTGTCTGTTAAACCCGTGGCGATTCA
>NZ_JBMKHV010000040.1:0-1196 GCF_049238585.1 Enterobacter cloacae complex sp. IR5428
GGGAAGGTGCGAATAAGCGGGGAAATTCTTCTCGGCTGACTCAGTCATTTCATTTCTTCATGTTTGAGCCGATTTTTTCTCCCGTAAATGCCTTGAATCAGCCTATTTAGACCGTTTCTTCGCCATTTAAGGCGTTATCCCCAGTTTTTAGTGAGATCTCTCCCACTGACGTATCATTTGGTCCGCCCGAAACAGGTTGGCCAGCGTGAATAACATCGCCAGTTGGTTATCGTTTTTCAGCAACCCCTTGTATCTGGCTTTCACGAAGCCGAACTGTCGCTTGATGATGCGAAATGGGTGCTCCACCTTGGCCCGGATGCTGGCTTTCATGTATTCGATGTTGATGGCCGTTTTGTTCTTGCGTGGATGCTGTTTCAAGGTTCTTACCTTGCCGGGGCGCTCGGCGATCAGCCAGTCCACATCCACCTCGGCCAGCTCCTCGCGCTGTGGCGCCCCTTGGTAGCCGGCATCGGCTGAGACAAATTGCTCCTCTCCATGCAGCAGATTACCCAGCTGATTGAGGTCATGCTCGTTGGCCGCGGTGGTGACTAGGCTGTGGGTCAGGCCACTCTTGGCATCGACACCAATGTGGGCCTTCATGCCAAAGTGCCATTGATTGCCTTTCTTGGTCTGATGCATCTCCGGATCGCGTTGCTGCTCTTTGTTCTTGGTCGAGCTGGGTGCCTCAATGATGGTGGCATCGACCAAGGTGCCTTGAGTCATCATGACGCCTGCTTCGGCCAGCCAGCGATTGATGGTCTTGAACAATTGGCGGGCCAGTTGATGCTGCTCCAGCAGGTGGCGGAAATTCATGATGGTGGTGCGGTCAGGCAAGGCGCTATCCAGGGATAACCGGGCAAACAGACGCATGGAGGCGATTTCGTACAGAGCATCTTCCATCGCGCCATCGCTCAGGTTGTACCAATGCTGCATGCAGTGAATGCGTAGCATGGTTTCCAGCGGATAAGGTCGCCGGCCATTACCAGCCTTGGGGTAAAACGGCTCGATGACTTCCACCATGTTTTGCCATGGCAGAATCTGCTCCATGCGGGACAAGAAAATCTCTTTTCTGGTCTGACGGCGCTTACTGCTGAATTCACTGTCGGCGAAGGTAAGTTGATGACTCATGATGAACCCTGTTCCATGGCTCCAGATGACAAACATGATCTCATATCAGGGACTTGTTCGCACCTTCC
>NZ_JBMKHV010000041.1:0-1034 GCF_049238585.1 Enterobacter cloacae complex sp. IR5428
CAGATCGATAACGCACCAGAAGAAAAAGCTCGTGGTATCACCATCAACACCTCTCACGTTGAGTATGACACCCCGACTCGCCACTACGCACACGTAGACTGCCCAGGCCACGCCGACTATGTTAAAAACATGATCACCGGTGCTGCGCAGATGGACGGCGCGATCCTGGTTGTTGCTGCGACTGACGGCCCTATGCCTCAGACTCGTGAGCACATCCTGCTGGGTCGTCAGGTAGGCGTTCCTTTCATCATCGTGTTCCTGAACAAATGCGACATGGTTGATGACGAAGAACTGCTGGAACTGGTAGAGATGGAAGTTCGTGAACTGCTGTCTCAGTACGATTTCCCAGGCGACGACACTCCAATCGTTCGTGGTTCCGCGCTGAAAGCGCTGGAAGGCGACGCAGAGTGGGAAGCGAAAATCATCGAACTGGCTGGCTTCCTGGATTCTTACATCCCAGAACCAGAGCGTGCGATTGACAAGCCATTCCTGCTGCCAATCGAAGACGTATTCTCCATCTCCGGTCGTGGTACCGTTGTTACCGGTCGTGTAGAGCGCGGTATCATCAAAGTTGGTGAAGAAGTTGAAATCGTTGGTATCAAAGAGACTGCGAAGTCTACCTGTACTGGCGTTGAAATGTTCCGCAAACTGCTGGACGAAGGCCGTGCTGGTGAGAACGTTGGTGTTCTGCTGCGTGGTATCAAGCGTGAAGAAATCGAACGTGGTCAGGTTCTGGCGAAGCCAGGCTCAATCAAGCCACACACCAAGTTCGAATCTGAAGTGTACATTCTGTCCAAAGACGAAGGCGGCCGTCATACTCCGTTCTTCAAAGGCTACCGTCCACAGTTCTACTTCCGTACAACTGACGTGACCGGTACCATCGAACTGCCAGAAGGCGTAGAGATGGTAATGCCAGGCGACAACATCAAGATGGTTGTGACTCTGATCCACCCAATCGCGATGGATGACGGTCTGCGTTTCGCAATCCGTGAAGGCGGCCGTACCGTTGGCGCGGGCGTTGTTGCTAAAGTTCT
>NZ_JBMKHV010000042.1:0-801 GCF_049238585.1 Enterobacter cloacae complex sp. IR5428
AAACCGACCTTTATTCACCCGCATCAGCAGTCATGGCCAGCTCTGCTGCTCTGATTTTTTGGTTGTATAAAGAATCGGCAGGCATTTCGACGCGCACGGACACGAACTGGTCGCTAGGAATGTCGACAGGATCACCGTCACCCACGCCTTCCAGTTCGTTTCTGGCGAATGCAGGCGCATCAGGGTGAGTACGATGATAGGTTTTTACCAGTACCGAACCATCGGCGTTAACCTCATAATCCAGCCAGATAAGCGGTTGCTTGTTGCGATCGGTAGGGATGTCAAAACCTCCATCGATGCCGCCCCATGCTGCGTCTGAGTTCAGCCCCTGACACCCTTCCACCAGATATTGGCCTGTGACCAGACGGGTTACAGTGCAGCCCTCCGATTCGTCATTCGTCCGGTATGAACCATCGGAAAATATTGCCACCACTGGCGATGCAGCTTTCAATGTACCGTCGCTGGCGCGGGTCGTGTTGTATTCGCTATAAAGCTTAACCCAACCCCTCCAGCCATTTGCATCCTTCACGTTGAATGCAAGGGTAGTGTTATCAGCCTGAAGAGCTTGCATTGCGGAGGTGGCATATCTACACATGACGAGAACAGGCGCGTACGGGTTAAAGAAATTAACTCCCGTAGCGCCACCGCCAGCGTAAATGCCACCTTTTTCAATGGTCTTAAAATCAGTAGTCAGGGGCAACCAATCCGCGCCTATCCCAAACTGCCCTACAGTTAGCACACCATCAGCAGGGTAAGTCTCGTTGGACCGCGCATTAAGTATGGCTGATGTTCCTAAACCGA
>NZ_JBMKHV010000043.1:0-788 GCF_049238585.1 Enterobacter cloacae complex sp. IR5428
TTTTGTCTTATTCAAAGGCCTTACATTTCAAAAACTCTGCTTACCAGGCGCATTTCGCCCAGGGGATCACCATAATAAAATGCTGAGGCCTGGCCTTTGCGTAGTGCACGCATCACCTCAATACCTTTGATGGTGGCGTAAGCCGTCTTCATGGATTTAAATCCCAGCGTGGCGCCGATTATCCGTTTCAGTTTGCCATGATCGCATTCAATCACGTTGTTCCGGTACTTAATCTGTCGGTGTTCAACGTCAGACGGGCACCGGCCTTCGCGTTTGAGCAGAGCAAGCGCGCGACCATAGGCGGGCGCTTTATCCGTGTTGATGAATCGCGGGATCTGCCACTTCTTCACGTTGTTGAGGATTTTACCCAGAAACCGGTATGCAGCTTTGCTGTTACGACGGGAGGAGAGATAAAAATCGACAGTGCGGCCCCGGCTGTCGACGGCCCGGTACAGATACGCCCAGCGGCCATTGACCTTCACGTAGGTTTCATCCATGTGCCACGGGCAAAGATCGGAAGGGTTACGCCAGTACCAGCGCAGCCGTTTTTCCATTTCAGGCGCATAACGCTGAACCCAGCGGTAAATCGTGGAGTGATCGACATTCACTCCGCGTTCAGCCAGCATCTCCTGCAGCTCACGGTAACTGATGCCGTATTTGCAGTACCAGCGTACGGCCCACAGAATGATGTCACGCTGAAAATGCCGGCCTTTGAATGGGTTCATGTGCAGCTCCATCAGCAAAAGGGGATGATAAGTTTATCACCACCGACTATTTGCAACAGTGCC
>NZ_JBMKHV010000044.1:0-644 GCF_049238585.1 Enterobacter cloacae complex sp. IR5428
TAGGTAGCTTAACCTTCGGGAGGGCGCTTACCACTTTGTGATTCATGACTGGGGTGAAGTCGTAACAAGGTAACCGTAGGGGAACCTGCGGTTGGATCACCTCCTTACCTTAAAGAACCTGCCTTTGCAGTGCTCACACAGATTGTCTGATGAAAAACAGCAGTAAAAAATCTCTGCAGGCTTGTAGCTCAGGTGGTTAGAGCGCACCCCTGATAAGGGTGAGGTCGGTGGTTCAAGTCCACTCAGGCCTACCAAACTCCTTTTAAAGGATGAGCGGTACAGAGATTACAAACGATGGGGCTATAGCTCAGCTGGGAGAGCGCCTGCCTTGCACGCAGGAGGTCTGCGGTTCGATCCCGCATAGCTCCACCATCCTTTACTGCGAACACAAGAAAACTTCAGAGTGAACCTGAAAAGGTGCACTGCGAAGTTTTGCTCTTTAAAAATCTGGATCAAGCTGAAAATTGAAACGACACACAGCTCATGTGTGTTCGAGTCTCTCAAATTTTCGCAATCGGAAGTGAAACATCTTCGGGTTGTGAGGTTAAGCGACTAAGCGTACACGGTGGATGCCCTGGCAGTCAGAGGCGATGAAGGACGTGCTAATCTGCGAAAAGCGCCGGCGAGGTGATATGAACCTTTGA